>CAKTGS010000040.1 GCA_934561485.1 uncultured Faecalibacterium sp. | reverse complement strand
CTTTGGTGATCGGGCACATATTCTGTACTTGCTGCGAATAGGTCATAATCATACTCTCCTTTTGACAAATGTCGCTTTGCAGCACAAAACCGCCGCTGCGCCCTGCCGGCACAGCTGCTGCCCTGTACTGCTTGCATCCGAACCGGGTGCGCCGCTCTCTTTTCAGCGCCTGCACCGGTACTACCACGCATGGCTTTATTATAGAGAAACCGGACGCATTTTGCAAGACATTTCCGCCAAAATTCCGCAGAGTCTTTCAAGGTTATTTGCTCCTAACCGTCAATTCGTCTGCTTTCCACTGTCCGTTTGTCAAGTTTTTGTCAACTTTGTCGAGGTGCCGGAAATCCCGCGCCCGCCTGTCAGGGTTCCGGGGTCTGCCGCACCGGCTGCAATGTCCAGATGGCGGCAAAGCCGGCTGCCGCCGCACCCGCAGCCAGCCAGTGCCGTCCGGCTTCCAGCCCGAAGAAGTTGGCCGCAAACGGAAAGGTCAGGCTGCCCACGCTCTGCCCCAGCGCCAGAAAACCGTAGTTGACCCCTGCATGGGGAAAGCCGAACAGGTCGGTGGAAAGGGCCGGCAGAACTGCCGCCAGCGCCGAATAGCAAAAGGTAAGCCCCGCATAGCAGGCCACCACGGCCCAGCCCTGCGCAAAGGCAAACCCCGCCGACAGTCCGCCGGACACCGCAAACAGCAGCAGGTCCGTGGGGCGGCGGCCGATCTTATCGCTGAGCATGGGCATCAGCAGGCGTCCGGCCGCGCTGCCCACACTGCCCAGCACCACGCTCCACAGGGCCGCGCCCTCGTCCAGCCCGCGCTCCATGCCCAGTTTTAAGATGATGGGGCTGAACAGCAGCACCGCCGGGGTGGAAAAGCACACCGCTCCCGCGCACAGCCAATACTGCTTTGTGCGCAGCATCTGCCAGGGAGACAGATCGATGGCGTTTTTGCCGCTGCCCTGCTGCTTGCGGGGCTGCGCGCTCTGCGGCGGGTCCTGCAGCAGCAGGCTGCCCACCAGGCAGACAGGCAGCGTGACGACCCCCAGCGCCCAAAAGGCCCCCCGGATGCCCTGCACGATCCAGAAGCCCTTTACCGCTGCGCGCACGAACACCGTGAGGAATGCCCCGCTCAGCCCCACTGCCCCGCCGATGACGCCGGTCGCCAGCCCTTTGCGGCCTGCATACCACTTTTGCGCACAGGACTGGATGGACGGATACAGAAACGCCGTGCCCAGCCCTGCCGGAATACTGAACGCCAGAAAGAACTGCCCTGCGCTGCCGCCCGGCAGCCACGCTGCCGCAAAAAAGCCGCCGCAGAGCAGCGCCGTGCCCCATAGTCCGGCACAGCGGGGGCCTTCTTTGTCCTGCAAAAAGCCGCCGATCACGCAGCCCACGCCAAACGCCGCGATCAGAAGGCCAAAGGCGCTGCCCGCCTGCTGTTCGGTCAGGCCATATTCCTCCATCACCGGCTGCTGGAACACGCCCCAGGCTGCCGGAATGCCGGTGAGCACCTGAATGGCCGCCCCTGCCGCCAGAATGGTCCAGGGGTGTTTTGCTGCAAACTGCTGCTTCATCGTTTCACCTCAAGATTTGTGCAATTTGCGATAGTGTACCCATTTGGATTGACAATCCGGCAGATTCCTTTATAATGGATAAAGTAATAACCAAATGCGGCCTCGCCCTCTCAGGCCGCTTCGCGTCCAGCTCCCCCAAAGGGGGAGCCTCTGGCGAAACCGGTGACTTTGCATGGACTGCCAAGGCCTCTCCCTTTGGGAGAGGTGGCATTGCGCCGGCAATGACGGAGAGGGCGAGCCCACTTATAGTATAGAGAGGAACCACCATTATGAAAACACAGGCATTGAAGGGCATGCGGGACCTGCTGCCCGCAGAGCAGACCCTGCGCGATTACATTCAGGGCAAAATTCTGGAGACCTACCGCGCTTCCGGCTTTGAGCGCATTTCCACCCCCATGCTGGAGGATATGGAAAACCTCGACAAGTCCGATGGCGGCGACAACCTGAACCTGATCTTCAAGGTGCTCAAGCGCGGCGACAAGCTCACCGCCGCCCTGAACTCCGGCGACCCCAAGCAGCTCTCTGATATGGGCCTGCGCTATGACCTTACTCTGCCCCTGAGCCGCTACTACGCCGCCAACAGGGACAAGCTGCCCAGCCCCTTCAAGGTGATCCAGACCGACCGCGTGTTCCGCGCCGAACGCCCCCAGAAAGGCCGCCTGCGCGAGTTTGTGCAGTGCGACATTGACATTCTGGGCGACAGCTCCCCCAACGCAGAGGTGGAACTGATCGATGTGACCACCCGTGCCCTGCTGAACATCGGCTTTACCGGCTTTACCGTGAACATCAACGACCGCCGCATCCTGCGCGGGATGCTGGAAAGCATGGGCTTTGCCGCCGACACGCTGGATTCTGTGTGCATCACCTTTGACAAGATGGACAAGATCGGCGCAGACGGCGTGAAGGCCGAGCTGACCGAAAAGCAGCTGCCGGAAAGTGCCATCCATGCACTGGCCGATTTCATTGCTGCCGGCGAGGTCACGCTGGACGCCGTGGCTGCCCGCTGCGCAGACCCCGCCATTGCCGATGATCTGAAGTATGTTCTGGCCACCGCCAATGCACTGGCCGATGGCCGTTACCAGGTAGCCTACTGCCCCAGCCTGGTGCGCGGCCAGGGCTACTACACCGGCATGGTGTTCGAGATCACCTGCCCGCAGTTCAGCGGTGCCGTGGCCGGCGGCGGCCGCTACGACAACATGGTGGGCAAGTTCCTGGGCACCCAGGTGCCTGCCGTGGGCTTCTCCATCGGCTTCGAGCGCGTGTGCGGCATCCTGCTGGAGCAGGGGTATCAAATTCCCGGTGCCAAGCAGAAGATCGCCCTGCTGTACGGCAGGGATGCCGATTTTACCGCCGTGCTGAGCAAGGCCGCTGCCCTGCGTGACACCTATCAGGTCACCGTGCTGCCCCAGGGCAAAAAGCTGGGCAAGCAGCTGGGCCAGCTGGAAGCTGCCGGTTTTGCCGGTGCCGCCTTTATGGACAAGGACGAAGTGAAGATCTTCGCCCAGCAGTAACCAAAAAACACAAAGCCTCTTTGCTTTTCGGGCAAAGAGGCTTTGTTCTTTTATAAAGCGTAGGCCATTTTAAATCGTAAACTGCACCACGCAGAAGGCTGCATAGATGCACAGCAGTGCAATGCCCTGCGGGCGGCTCAGCTTGCCCTTGAGCAGGGCAGGCACGGTGAGCAGCATCATCACGGCGAACATCACCGGAAACTCCAGCACCAGCGAAGCGTTGTGTCCGAACAGCATGGAGTTCTGCGGAATGGTAAAGGGAGCCACCGCGGCGCTCACGCCGCTGACCAGCACCAGGTTGAACACGTTGGCACCAATGACATTGCCCAGCGAAAGATCACCGTGACCCTTGGCCAGCGAGGTGATGGCGGTGACCAGCTCCGGCAGCGAGGTGCCCAAAGCCACAAAGGTCAGCGCGATGACCGATTCCGGCACGCCCAGCGCCTGAGCGATCAGGGTGCCGTTGTCCACCAGCAGGTTTGCGCCCACAGCGATCAGCACGGCACCCACCGCCAGCAGACCCAGTTCCTTGGCAAGCGAGGCAGACTCTTCCGGGGCCTCATCCGCCTCCTCAATGGGCATGGGGGTCTTTTTCATGGCCATGATGTTGAGCGCAATATAGGCCACGAACATCACCAGCAGGATCAGGCCCACCGGCCGGGTGAAGGAGCCGGTGGTGTAGGCCACACCGGCGTAGAAGGCTGCCGCCACAAAGAAGAACAGCACCGGGGTGCGCAGGCTTTTGGGGTCTACCTTGCCCGGGCGCACCGCAATGGTAATGGCCGCAATGAGGGCGGAATTGCAGATGACCGAGCCGATGGCATTGCCGTAGGCGATCTCGCCGTGGCCGGTGAGGGCCGAGGTGGTAGAGACCATCACTTCCGGCAGCGTGGTGCCGATGGACACCACCGTGGCACCAATGAGCAGCTCCGGCACATGGAAGCGGCGGGCAATGCCCGTAGCGCCGTCCACAAACCAGTCGCCGCCCTTGATCAGGCACAGCAGGCCCACGATGAACAACAAAACAGGGATGAGCATAATTTTCTCCTTTTGTATTATTTTCCAAGAAAAAAGAGACCATTATTACAGCCTGCCCCACTCCGGGCGCTGTAATAAAAGTCTCAAGCGATCGGCACCGCAGCGGGCATTTCTGCCGGGATGTCGCTGCGATACAGCGTGCGCCCTGCCAGGCCGCACGCCCTTTACTCCCTTTTATCCAAAACGTATTATACTGTGTCCCCGCGCAAAAAGCAAGCAGAATCTGAAAATTCAGGCGGTCTTTTCCACTTTTTTGGCGTTGGGGTAAATGCGCTCCATGCGGGCATCGTCAAAGTGGGTGTCCAGCCAGCTGTCCACCGTACTGGATGCGGCTGCGCCGCTGGTGCGGGCATCGTAGCGGGCCAGAGCCAGCGAGCTGGTCACCAGATTCACCGCCATGAACACCGCCAGCAGCACCGTCATCCAGGGGCGCACATAGCTGCGCACCTTTGCCATCAGCCGGATCACCAGCGGGTAGCCGTAGCGCATCCACACCACGGCGGCAATGCCCCAGAAAAAGCAGTACAACAGATTGATGCGCCCGCCCAGGTTGAATTTGAACTTGCTGTAGTCCCAGAACACGGTGCCGAACAGCAGCTCAGTCACGGCGCTGCACACGTACTCGTACACGCCGCCCATCACGGTGCCAAACGCAAACAGGTAGCGGTCGCTCTTGTCCTGTTCCTGCCGCAGCAGCACGCTGGACAGCACCAGCGCCAGGCCCCATACCACGCTGAACGGCCCCCACACCAGGCTGGAACGGCTCATCCAGACACCGGCCGTCACCCGGCAGAACACCGTTTCCACCATGTCGCCCAGAAAGGCCCCGATCACAAACAGCCACAGCAGGTCTGCCATGCTCAGAAAGTCTTTTTCGCCTTTCTGCAGCGCGGTCTGTTCCCGCCGGGCTGCTGCCGGGTAGGCCCGCTGAATGCGCTTTTCCACATACAGCGCAATGCGGCGGCGCAGCGTGTCGGAGCGCTCGCCCAGCTTTTGGTTCAGCTGTTCCAGCACCGGGTGCCGGGCCGCATACCGGCCCACCAGCACGGCCGAGCCGATCTGATCCAGCGCAGCTACAGCCAGCGAAGCCCACACCAGCGGGCGCAGCAGCCAGCTCGGCAGCAGCAGGCACAGCCGCAGCAGCAAACCGTTGCCCCACAGCACGCTGACGGTGCCCAGCGCACCCCACAGCAGCGAATACTGCAGGCAGATGTACCCGTTCAGGTTGAACTTTTTGTCGGAATAATCCCACCACTTGCGGCGGTGCAGCCGTTCCAGGATCTTGGCGGTCAGCCATTCCACCACGGTGGCCGTCAGCATACAGGCCAGGAACAGATACACTGGATCTGTGCGCAGGTCCGAAAAGCCCACAGCCAGCAGCACCGCTGTGGTGCCGTATACAAAGCAGAAGGGGCCGGCCGCCGCACCGCGGTTTGCAAACCGCCTGCCGCTCACGGTGGCCACCACCGTTTCTCCCACCCAGCCCAGGAAGGAGTACACCATATAAAAGACACCCAGCGTGTAGAAATTCAGTTCCATAACGATCCTTTCGACCCATGCTGCATTCATTGACAGTCCGATTGTATCTTATCTTTGCCCAAAATGCAAGCACCGCATACGCAGGCAAGCCCGCCCCCTGCCGGTTTGGCAGGGTGCGGGCTTGCTGTGGTTTCCGGGTCAGAAGAAGCTTTTTTCTGCGGCGGATTCGTCCGGCTGCAGCTCCACGCGGCGCAGGCAGCTGCTCCTTTTGGGTTGCGGGATCGTCTGATCTTACTGCCCAGCCTTCCGGCGGGCTGCCGCCGGGGCTGTGAGCATCTGCTGGAACTTGCGCGCCGCCGTGTTCAGGGGGCGGTGGTGGTCGTACACCAGGCAGATAGACCGCTGTGGAATGATCTCCTGCAGATGCAGCTCCACGATCTCGCCCCGCGCCAGCGGCTCTTCTGCCATGGGCTGGGGCAAAAAGGCAAGGCCCAGCTCACTCTTGACCAGCGTCAGCATCTGATCCGTGGTAGCGGCTTCGGTGTCCGGCTTGAGCATGGCCCCATGGTCCAGAAAGAACTGCCGGTAAAAGCTGCGGGTCATGCTCTCGCTGCTCAGCGAGATCATCGGGTAATTGCGCAGCTCCTTCAGGTTCAGGTGCTGGCTGGCCAGTGCCGTAAAGGTTTTGCCGCCCACCAGCACCTCATAAAAGGGCATCAGCTCCACCTTCTTCAAGCCGGTTTCCACCTCAGCGGGGGTGGTCACAATGGCAAAATCCACCTCGCCGTTCTTCACAGCCTGCAGCGCCTGCGGCGTGGAGTGGTTGGAAATGCGCAGCCGGATGCCGGGGTACTCGGTGTGGAAGGCGCGCAGCTTTTCCGACAGATAGATGTTCAGGGCCGTCTCGGTAGCGCTGATGCTGATGGCTCCGTGCTCCAGCGTGGCGCTGGAACTCAGTTCTTCTTCTGCGTCCTGGATCTGTACCGCCGCCGAAGCAATGCGGGAGTACAGCATCTCCCCTTCCGGCGTCAGGGTCACGCCCCGGTTGGAGCGGATGAACAGCACGCAGTTGAGCTGACTTTCCAGCCGGTTCATGGCATGGGTGATGTTGGGCTGGTTGTTGCCCAGCACCCGCGCTGCCCGGGTGAAATTCTGATATTTCGCTACATAATAAAAGATCTTGTAATATTCCCAGTCCACGTACATGGCCATCTCTCCCTCTTCCATGTCAAAATCATATCATGACTATGTGCAGGATACTTTTTACACATCCTCTCCCTGCTCGTATAATAACACTGCAATCCGAAATTGCAAGAGGGAAATCGAAAAGAATCGAATCCCGGGTGTTCTTCACCCGGCTGAGAAAAGAAGGTTATCATCTATATGCTTACTGCAGTTACCGGAATCAACTGGGGCGATGAAGGCAAAGGCCGCGTCATCGACCTGCTGGCAGAACATGCCGATATCGTTGCCCGCTATCAGGGCGGCAACAATGCCGGCCACACCGTGGTTACCGACCAGGGCAAGTTCATCCTGAACCTGCTGCCCTCGGGCATCCTGCACCCGGACGTTACCTGTGTGCTGGGCACCGGCATGGTCATTGACCTGGACCACCTGGCCGCCGAAATGGAAGCCATTGAGCAGCGCGGCGTAAAGGTCGCCCCCGAGAACCTGAAGCTCTCGGACAAGGCCACCATTTCCATGCCCTGGCACAAGGTGCAGGACGGCCTGGAAGAGGACCGCCTGGCCAAGAAGGGAGCCGCCTTCGGCTCCACCCGCCGCGGCATTGCCTACGCCTACAGCGACAAGTACCGCAAAAAGACCCTGCGCCTGGGCGACCTGCTCCACCTGGACGAGGAGCGCACCCAGAACCGCCTGCACATGATCCTGGAATCCAAGAACATGGAGCTGGCCGGCTGTTATCATCAGGAGCCGATGAGCTACGATGCCTTGCTGGACTGGTGCCGGATGCAGGCCGGGCAGTTTGCCCCGTACATCTGCGATGTGGGTGCCTTTTTGCAGCAGGCCCACGATGCCGGCAAGAAGATCGTGCTGGAAGCCCAGCTGGGCGCCATGCGCGATATTGACTACGGCATCTTCCCCTTCACTTCCAGCTCCAACACCCTGGCCGCCTATGCTCCCCTGGGTGCCGGCATCCCCAACTGCCGCCTGGACCATGTGGTGGGCGTGCTGAAGGCCTACTCCACCTGCGTGGGTGCCGGCCCCTTTGCCGCCGAGAATGCCATGCGTGAGGACTGGAACGAGGAGTTGCGCAAGGCCGGCGGTGAGTACGGTGCCGCCACCGGGCGTCCCCGCCGGGTAGGCCCCTTTGACTGTGTGGCCAGCCGCTACGGCCTGGCCTGCCAGGGTGCCGACAAGATCGCCCTGACCAAGCTGGATGTGCTGAGCAGCATGAAGGAGATCCCGGTTATTACCGGTTACAAGCTGGATGGTGTGGAAGTCCCCTGCTTCGACACGCTGTCTGACCTGGACCGGGTGGAACCGGTGGTCACCCTGCTGCCCGGCTGGAACAAGGACATTTCCGGCTGCAAGAGCTGGCAGGATCTGCCCAAGGAAGCCAGAGCTTACGTGGAATTCCTGGAAAAGGAGCTGGGCCACGAGATCCAGTTTATCTCCACCGGTGCCGAGCGTGAAAAGTTCGTGCTGAAAGGAGAATGGCTGTGAGACACTTTATTGAGCCGGACAGCTTTTCTTTGAACGAGCAGCTGGCCCTTCTCGACCTGGCTGACCGGATGGAAGCCAACCCCGCCCCCTATGCCCATCTGTGCGATGGCCGTATCCTGGCCACCCTGTTCTACGAGCCAAGCACCCGCACCCGTCTCTCTTTTGAATCCGCCATGCTGCGGCTGGGCGGCAAGACGCTGGGCTTTGCCGGGGCACAGCTGTCCAGTGCCAGCAAAGGTGAAACCGTGGCAGACACCGCCCGTGTGGTAAGCAACTACGCGGATGTGATCGCCATGCGGCATCCCAAAGAAGGCGCGCCGCTGCGAGCCTCGATGTACGCACGGGTGCCCGTGATCAATGCAGGTGATGGCGGGCACGCCCACCCCAGCCAGACCATGATCGACCTGATGACCATCCGCCAGCGCAAAGGCCGCTTGGATCATCTGACCATCGGCTTCTGCGGCGACCTCAAGTTCGGGCGCACCGTCCACTCCCTGACGGCTGCACTCAGTCAGTTTGAGGGCAACCGGTTTGTGTTCATCTCGCCGGAAGAACTGCGCATCCCGCAGTATGTCAAGGACGAAACGCTGGACCCGCTGCACCAGGTGTACAAGGAGACCGCCGACCTGAACGCTGAACTGCCCCAGCTGGACGTGCTCTACATGACCCGCATCCAGCAGGAGCGCTTCTTCAACGAGGAGGATTACCTGCGCCTGAAAGGCTGCTATGAGCTGGACGCCAAGCTGCTGCAGCTGGCCCAGCCAGACATGCCGGTGCTGCATCCGCTGCCCCGCATTGACGAGATCAGGCTGGACGTGGACGATGACCCCCGCGCCGCTTACTTCGACCAGGTGCACAACGGCGTGTACATCCGCATGGCCATCATTCTGGCCCTGCTGGGCATCCCCGACCCGCTGACCGGAAAGAAGGTGCTGGAATGCTGAGCATTGAAGGAATCCAGAACGGTTTCATCCTGGACCACATCCCTGCAGGAAAGGGCATGGAGCTGTACCACCTGCTGGAACTGGAGGACAACAGTACCTCGGTGGCGCTGCTGCAGAACGTCCGCAGCGGTAAGTGCGGCCACAAGGACCTGATCAAGATCGAAGGCACGGAACTGCCCAAGCGCATTGAGATTCTGGGCAAGCTGGACCGGAACATCACAGTCAACATCGTCCGGGACGGTAAGGTGGTCAAAAAGTACCATCCCGTGCCGCCGCAGACCCTGGTCAACGTAGTGCGCTGTAAGAATCCCCGCTGCATCACCTCGGTGGAAAGTGGCTGCGACCATATTTTCCGGCTTGGCAAGTCCGGCGAATATTACTGCGCCTACTGCGGGCAGAAAATGTAACCGTTATGTCAAAGGGGCTGTTGCACAAGCCCCGCAACAAAAAAGACCAGAGTTATTTAGCCAAAAGGCTTACAACTCTGGTCTTTTGCTTTAACGTTAACAGTGGCAAACTGAAACGGATAAAGCAAGAACAGCATATCGAAATTCAGGAGAAAAGCCAACAGTTAAAATTTCGGATGCAGACAGAAATTCAAATCGACAAACATCATGCGCTCTGTCAGGCAAGCGGCCAGCTTGAGGAACTGGACGATACAAAATTGTATTTCGCTTATTCGGAGATCCGAAAATCGCAGATCGGGCCGCGGGTGCTATTCAAGGTGCTGGTATGTGCCTACATAAAAGGCGTATACTCCAGCTGGAAGATCGAAGAACTGTGCCGGGAGAATCTGGTGTTCCGGTGGCTTCTGGAAGACCAGAATGTACCAGATCACTGCACGATCGCAAGATTCCGGAGCAACCCAAAGTTACAGGAAGCCTTTGAGGACTTGCTCTTTCCATCTATCGCACTGTTGGAAAAGAAAGGATTTACGGAACACACCGAAGTCTTTGTAGACGGAACGAAGATCGAGAGTAAAGCGAACAAGTATACCTTTGTGTGGCTCAAACAGGTTCTGAAACAGCTGGAAGCGGGACAGCATTGCCTACCAGCGCCAGCAGCTTTACCTCACCCGTCCGGTGTGGGAGCCGGTGTTCGAGCCGGACGCTGCCACCCTGTCCGGCATCGGGGACGCCGTGGACGGCCTGCTGAACAAGGTGTCCACGGCGGAGCAGTTTGCGGATGTGGCGTGGGCACTGGACGAGCCGGTGCGCACCTTCTCCCGCATGGTGGTGGATGACACCCTCAAGGCCAATGTGGAGTTTCAGGGCAGAGCCGGGCTGCGGCCCCGGGTCATCCGCACCGCCGAGAGCCACTGCTGCAAGTGGTGTGCCGCCCTGGCCGGGTCCTATGATTACCCCCATGTGCCCAAGGACGTTTACCGCCGCCACGAACGCTGCCGCTGCCGGGTGGAATATGACCCCGGCGAGGGCAAGCGGCAGAACGTGTGGAGCAAGACGTGGACGGAGGATGAGGACGCCCGGCAGGCACGCATTCAAAAGATTCAAAATCTATCGACAAACCGAGACGATTCTGCTAAAATAGAAGCAAGAAAAATGGTTTTTCCTCCGGAGAAGTTTCCAGTTAACCCGGAGACAGGCAAACGGTACCAGTATCATTCTATCCAATTAACAGATGCACAATTTGGTAAAAAGATTGGAAAGCACACCTCGGACTTCGGAATGAATCCATCCAGTGAGAATGATCGTGAAGCCATGCGAAAAATCATCATGGATATTGCGGACCATGCAGACGAGCGCTTCTACGGGGAGTGGCGTGGTCAAGAATATCCAGTTTTGTTTCATGTTAAAGATGACGATGTTGTTATTGAAAGTAAAAACGGTGAATTTGTAACAATTTTGAAAGAAGGCACAACGAATGCTCGGGTTGAGAACGCAAGAAAGCGAAAAGTTTAACTGTTTTTGGAAATTGATTCAGAATGAAGCCAATAAAGTCGAATGTGCCTTTTTTGGATTTGCCGGTGAAGGCCGTGATTTCAAAACTCCCGATATGGAAGGCGAAGATTTTAGCGGCTGGCTGGTTCCCCTTAGCGATGCAAAGGCATTTGAACAGCTTTGGCAGTCCTGTTCTGACGATACCCAAAAGCTGGAACACAAATTCCCGTCATCAAAATTTGTGTTTGCAATTTGGCACAAAAACACAGACAGTGTCTCTGTTGAATTTAAAGAATTCTGACTTCGAATATCCCCTAAACCATGATGCGCACGCACCGTGGTTTTCTTTTGCCCATTTTTAAGCACTGTGCAAAAAATGCACGGTGCTTTTTTCATGCCGTTTTAGCTCATGTATGGCAGAGCGCCGGTCTCCAAAACCACAGGTCGCTGGTTCGATTCCAGTAAACGGTGCCAGATGTCCGGCACGCGTGCCGGACAGAAAAACACAACGCTACGGCTGCGGTAAAGCCGGAAAGGAGAACCCCCTATGGCAGAAACTGTGCATCAGGAAACCACCCCCGCTGCCGGAGAGCAGCAGACCGAGCGCATCTTCACCCAGGCCGAGATGAATGCCATCATCTCCGACCGGCTGAGCCGCGAGCGCTCCAAATACGCCGACTATGACGATCTGAAAGCCAAGGCAGCCCAGTTCGATGCCGCCCAGGAGGCGGGCAAGACCGAGCTGCAGAAAGCCAATGAGAAGGCTGCAAAGCTGCAGCAGCAGCTGGACGCCCTGAACAGCGCCAACACCCTGCGGGAAGTCCGTGCCAGGGTGTCCGCTGCCATCGGCGTGCCCGCCGACCTGCTCAGCGGCGACACTGAGGAAGCCTGTACCGCGCAGGCGCAGGCCATCCTCAAGTTTGCAAAGCCCGGCTATCCCAACGTCCGGGACGGCGGCGACCCGCACCACACCACCACCGGCTCCACCCGCCAGCAGTTTGCCGACTGGTTTGAGCAGGTGGCCAAGTAACCTGTAAAGGAGAGATTTTCACAATGGCAGCAACCGATATCAACCGCACGACCACCATCACCCTGCCCGGCGAGGTGTCCAGCGAGATCCTGCAGAAAACCCAGGAGAGTTCTGCAGTTATGGCACTGGCACGTCAGATCAAACTGCCGGGCCTGGGCACGACCATTCCCATCATCACCGGTGACCCCGAGGCTGCCCTGGCCGCTGACGCCGAGTATAAGCGCCAGAAGAAGAGCGTGCACTAAACCCTATACATAGCAACAGCCCCGGGAGCCATCTGGCCCTCGGGGCTGTTTTTGCGTTTATAACAGTTTTATCCGCCGCTGCCTTTCCAGCTGCGTCTGATAGATTCGGAGCAGTGTGGCCAGCTCAGTCAGCGTGGAGACGTAATATGGTTTGTCTGGGTCGATGATGATTGTTTCTTTCGGTTTTTCCTGATACACAATGGTCTCCTTTCAAAATCAAGCTGCAAAAGTGGGTTGCACAGTGGGTTTGCGCAAAAGAAAAACGCCTAAGAATCAACGTTCTTAGGTGTCTTTTCTTGGTTGGCGCGGGTGGATTCGCGAGCCGCGCATCTAAAAAAGCCCCGCAGGGGCTTTTTTCCCCGCCGGACTGTTCGGCGGGTCGATGCTGTTCGAATCCACCCTTGCATCCCCTTTTTCAAGACTGCTAAAATAGAAACTCCGGTACCCATCGGATACCGGAGTTCTTGGTGGGCGCGGGTGGATTGCGCGAGCCGCGCTGCTAAAAACAGCCCACTGGGCTGTTTTTGCGCTGTCTTCTGCGACAGCGCCGCAGCTGTTCGAATCCACCCTTGCAGTGCTTTGTAGAAGTTCAGATAAAACAGAAACTCCAGCGTCATCACAACGCTGGAGTTCTTGGTGGAGCGAAGCAACCCAAATCCGAACCATTGCCCTCTGGGGCATCTTTGGCGGCGATTTCATCGAACGTGATGGTTTTTGTGCCGTCTTTGTAGTTGAACGTAATCAAAACTTTTTCATCATAGAGATAAACAGCGTTCACGAATGTATTGATAAGCGTTTCCCGGTGGCTTTTCACGTTCGGGTCGAGCTTGCGGAACCGGGTCAACCAGAACCGAACCTGATTTTCGCTCAACCGTGGCCGAGCGATTTTTTCTTCGGCAATCCGAATCTCAAGTTCTTTCTGCTGGGTTTCCAGCTTTTCCAAACGTGATTTGGTGGAGTTGGTCAGCACACCTGCTTGAATGGCGTTCAGCATATTCTCGATGCCATTCTCTACCTCGCGCATCTGCTTTTCCAGCAGAGGAAGCGTGGTGTTTTCCTGATCCTGCAACTCCATCACTTCCGCAACGATGGCATCAATCACAGCATCGTCCTGAATCAGCTTCATGGTTTCAGCCACGACCAGATCTTCCAGCCATTCCTTACGGACGGTCTTTTTCTTGCAGGTCTTGAAACGCTTCGCGGTGGCGCACTTATAATAATGATGAACGACCTTGTTTCTACCCGTACCGCACTCGCCGAACATCATCGCGCCGCACATTCCGCAGAACAGCTTGGTGGTGAGCAAGTAATCGTCCTCGGCCTTGTGACGGGCAGGAGCGCGGCTGTTCTTCTTGATTTTTTGCTGTACTTCTTCAAACAAGTCCTTGTCCACGATGGCCGGGATGCTGTCGGGCATCACAATGTCCTTGAAGTGGTTTTCACCGATGTACCGTTTGTTCGTCAGCAGCGTCTGAACACTGTTGTAGGTGAACTTCTGGTTGCGGTTGGTGGTCACGCCGCTGTCGTTCAGCCAGTTCATCAGTTCTTTCATAGTTGCGCCATCGTTGTACCGCTGAAAGGCTTCTACCACAAAGGGAGCTTTCAGCGGGTCGATTTGAAAGAACTTCTCCTCGTCCACCTTAAAACCAATGGGAATCGTGCCGCCGTTGTACTTGCCTTTCAGCACATTCTCAGTCATGCCGCGCACAACTTTTTCAGAAAGCTCTGCCGAGTAGTACTCAGCCATGCCAGTGAGCATACTCTTGACCATGATACCCGCAGGGCTGTCAGAGATAGGCTCCGTGGCAGATACCAGCTTGACATGATTCCTCTCTAACTGGTACTCATAGTGCGCTGAATCATACCGGTTTCGGGCAAAGCGGTCGAGCTTCCAGACCAGCACGATGTCAAACAGCCGTTTTTCGCTGTCCTTGATCATCTGCTGGAAATCCGGGCGGTTGTCGGTTTTGGCGGAAAGGGCGCGGTCAATGTAGTGCTTGACCACGGTGATACCGTTTTTCTCGGCATAAGCCGTACATTCACGAATCTGGCCTTCGATGGATTCTTCGCGCTGGTTGTCGCTGGAATAGCGGGCGTAAATTACGGCGGTCATGCAAACACCCCTTTCACTTCATTCTCCGCAGACGGCGCACAAGGTCGGATGCACTGTACAGCACACGAGCCACAGACACGGTATCCTCGCCCACGATGTAGAACACCGAGTAGTTGTCCACCAGCATCTGCCGCAGCCCTTGGGTGCGCTCCGGCTCGCTTTCCACCAGCGCACAGCGTTCCGGCAGGATGTTCAGCGACTGGATGGCTTCTGCAATACGGTTATACTGCCCCATAGCCGTGTCAGGCTCCAGCAGACGGTCGGCAATGTAGCTGTAAATCTGCTCCATATCGCTGAGGGCTGCATAGGAAATTTTCACGTCATACTGCTTCATCTGTGCTGTTCCCTGAACTGTGCGAATGCGTTTGCCGCATCCACAGTATCACCGTTCTGAATCTCTTTGATGCCCGCCTGCAAGGCTGCATGGAGTTGGTCATCGGTCATGGTGTCAGCATTCAGAGCCGCAGGAGATTTCGGCAAAGACAGCGAGAAGGGGATGCCGCCAGTCAGGGTGATCTGGCGCAGGTACATATCAATGGCGGTCGCCATCGGGATACCGAGCTGCTTCAGCACATCCTCGGCTTGCTGCTTGACGGTGGGGTTAACACGAAGATTGAGCGTCATCGTTTTTTCCATGGTTATCACCTCGGCTTTATTGTAACGTGTTTTGCGTTGCAAATCAATATCGCGCCTATATACAAAGAAAATTCTCCTGCTTGCACAAAAATAAGTTGAGGATTTTGGTTACATGGATGATTTAGCCAATCTTTCGACCATCAACATATACAGAATCAATATACAATCCACATATATTTTCCTTTTTATCTCTACGAGCAACTAACATCAATCCTAGCTTATAGCCAAACCCACAATATTTATCAGTCAATACAGCCAATCGTTTTTTGTCATTCTCCATATCCAAATGCTTATATTCTTTTTTCATTTCGATACAAATTAGGTTGTCGTACTCACCTTCTTCGTTCTTTCCCCGTTTGTGAACTATTAAATCTGTCACAATCTTCTTTCCATTCATCATTTTTGCCGCACTGTCATTTCCTCCACGCCCTCGATTGTATTCAACATCTACATTATAATCTTGATATTGTGTATTCAAAAGTTCCCTTTCCAAATATGTAGAAAACTTTGCGCAGATACATCGTTCGCTTAAATCATTCTTTATTAGGAAGCCTTCACTTTTATTAAATTCTTCAAGGGAATTTTTGACAATAGCAAGTAATCTCTGAACTTCAATCATATCACGCGAAAATTCGGTCATATTAACACTTCTCTCCCATGTGTGTCAGGATTTGTATGGTGAGCGATAAGATAGACTGTTAAAGTGTCTGGATTTGAGCTATCCTCTGTGATTGGCTCGTCTGTATTGATTTCCTTTTGGGCAGATGAGCATCCTGTGATAAGAACAAGTAGGCTTACTACAATAGCACCGATGAATATGCTAAATCGGTTATTTTGTCTATTGTCATACATGATTTCAGATTCTCCGAATTCTAAAATTTTGCTTCATACCAATACCAATGCGCCGCAATTCGTTCAGTATATTGTGTATTGTCACATTCTGATTCTGCCCACGACCACCCATTTTCATTTTTTACAAACTCAACCGGAACATTTTGAAAACCATGTGGTTCATCATCTTCAGAGTAGTAAAAGCCCTTATATGTAGTACTCGGAACGAACCCGAAAGAGCTTGTACAAAATTCCACCATGCCATCTGAGTAATAATATACTTTCCATCCATTCCACTCTAGCGGTTCCATTGGATGTTCTTCTATCACTTTCCGCGCATAGTTTGTCAGCTCATCCTGATTTCGCAGTACATAAGATTGAACAGATTTTTTGTTAAATGGTCGAGCAAACAATATCGCAGCCACTGCGATACTCCCCAGTACGATCAAAAGTCCCATGGATACTTTTTTCATGCTTTCCTCCAATAAAATGAAAACATATCATGTACAAGAGCGGAATTGTCTCCGAAAAACTTCTTGCCCTTTCAACTTTATCTTAGTATGCGTACAATATGCAGAGCCATGTCCGCATTTTCTTTGTCCACAAATATCTCTGTGACATACTTCGGTTTTATGCCTAAAGATCCAATTCTTGCCTGATCGAACGTATTCCGCCGATTGACATCTTTGGTTTTGCAATAGAATTTGATTCCAGCAGCTGCCAGCGCATCCGTGATGCGATTGCACTGGTAAGGGTCAGAAATAGTTGCAACTTGCGACTTGAAAAACTGTTCCAGC
This sequence comes from uncultured Faecalibacterium sp., assembly GCA_934561485.1. Classification (GTDB taxonomy): domain Bacteria; phylum Bacillota; class Clostridia; order Oscillospirales; family Ruminococcaceae; genus Faecalibacterium. Next base: position 691 of record CAKTGS010000040.1, on the reverse strand, counting down.
ATGACTATCCTCCTGCGCTTTTGGGTTGTAATCCTGAGAAGATGAAATTTACGGTTCTTTGTTTAGGTAACGAAATTTAAGCCCAATTTATTTTGTTTGTCCACAAAATTTTTCAAAATCGTATAGTTGCACATAAATTTGCAAAAAAATTGTTACACAATCACGATTCTTTTCCTACATTGCTGGTTAGCTGATTGGTTCTTAATAAAATATCCAAAACAGACCAACAGCCTTCTACTTGCAGTCTTTGCAAATAGAGAGCTTTCGGTTTGTTAGTAGTTATCGGACTTTTCCACAGCTTTTGCAAAACCGTTCGGAAGAATCATTTAAGTTTCCACAGTCCGGGCAGTACCATCTACCGTCTGGCATCGGATCAACAGGTGATGACGTTTGGTGTGCCTTTGCAGGAGTTTGATTGGATGATGCAGTAAACAACGGCGCAATATTTACATCTCTGCGTCCAGCGCCAGCAAGGCTTCTAAAATCCCATGATTTAACTTCTTGTGCCAATGTTCGTTTGGGCTCAATGTATTGATCGCACCGTTGGCAATATCGAACACCCAACTTGTTTTCATAACCACAATTTTTGCAAGTCATCAAAGCTCCCTCCTTGCTTTTTGTTTAGATAACGAAATTTAAGCCTGATTTATTTCGTTTGTCCACAAAATTTTTCAAAATCGTATAGATGCAC
>CAKTGS010000039.1 GCA_934561485.1 uncultured Faecalibacterium sp. | reverse complement strand
AAATGCGAAGGTCATTTTTCCATGTGAAAGACGATCTTCGCATTTTTCATTTTGAACCTATCACCAAAATTAGCCAGCTAATGCCATTAGCAGAATTTTCGGTTCCAGCTAATAAAATCAGGTTTCCAGCTAATGAAGCCCCATAAAGCACCTTTTGAACTCTGTTTTCCGGCTCTCTGCTAAAATTGGTAGCCGCTTTCCTGTAAATCCATGTAAACACAAGATAATTTGTGTAAATCTATTCTCCACATTCCTGCCCGAAACCGTGCAAAACACTTTTCTCCATACATAGCGCGTTCACTCGCTGTTCTCTCGGAACAGAAAGAGGAACGCGCTTTTTTGTTTTCGGGCTGAACTTCCCGAATCCATCAAAGGAGGGTTTACCGATGAAAAAAGTTCTGACCGTCACGATGGACGGTATCCGCTACCATGCTTCCCGCCCGGCAGATTGCCGGCACTGCTTCTTCTGGAAAAATCGAAAGAAGGGTTGCGTTCTCGGCAAAGAGAACTGCTACTATCTGATCGAACCGCCCAAAGGCCCCAGCAAGTGCGAAGGGTGCCCCTACAAGCGGGCAAATTCTTCTAAAGCTTTTCTCCAGAACGAACTCCAAGCAGCTATAGATCATCTTGAAAAAGTTAAAGGGCTTTTTTAATCGCTTCAACAAGAAACGCTCCTGCCAGTTTTACACCGACAAGAGCGTTTCTTTTGTTGGTTAGCTTGAGCGATTCAAAACCACCAGCTAGGCTGGTGGAGTAAAAATGCTTTAGCTATAAGCTTTGAGCGAAGCGAAATGACAAAGAAATTGTCATCTTAGAAGATACACTTTATGGGCATAGCTCGTTAGAGCAGTAGGGCAAGTAATGCAGATGAAAGATGCTTGCTCATGGCCCCTTGCAGGGGCTTTGCCAGTAAGGTGCCCTTCTAGGGCTTACTCAAGCCACCGGCTCAGCCGGTGGTTTTGACTGCTTCGCTCTGTGTTTTACATGGAGATCAGCCCCAGGGCGTTGGCCACCGAGCTGATAAGAATGATGGCGGCAAACACCGGGCACAGGTACTGGATCATGAAGTTGAACACCTTTTTGCGGCGGAACGGTTTGCCTTCCAGGGTCACTTCCTGCTCGATGCGCTGCACGCCTACCACGCGGGAAACCAGCAGGCAGGTGGCAATGGCCGCAATGGGCATCATGACCGAGTTGGTCAGGAAGTCGAAAAAGTCCAGGAACTGCATCCCCAGCACCCGCACATTGGCCAGCGGGCCATAGCCCAGGGCCGATAGGCTGCCCAGAACCAGCATGATGGCACCAATCAGCAGGATGGAGCGGGTGCGGCTCCAGCCAAGCTCGTCCTCAAAGGTGGATACTGCGCTTTCGGTCAGGGCAATGGAGCTGGTCACGGCGGCAAACAGCACCAGGGTGAAGAACAGCACTCCGGTCACAGTGCCCAGGCCCATGCTGTCGAACACCTTGGGAATTGTGATGAACATCAGCGCCGGGCCGGCCTGCAGGGTGTCCGGGTCGCCGCCGGAAAAGGCGAACACGGCTGGAATGATCATCAGGCCGGCCATAATGGCAATGGCCGTGTCGAAGATCTCCACGTTTTCAGTGGATTCCTCAATGGAAATGTCCTTTTTCATATAGGAACCAAAGGTGACCAGGATGCCCATGGCAATGGACAGGGAATAGAACATCTGCCCCATGGCGGTGACCACAGTCATCCAGGAAAAGTTTGCCACATTGGGCACCAGGAAATACTTGACACCGGCCAGTGCGTCCGGGCGGGTGACCGAGTACCCGGCAATGACCACTGACAGCACCACCAAAATGGGCATCATCACTTTGGAAACACGCTCCACGCCGTTGCGCACACCGGCAAAGATGATGGCCAGCGTCAGGGTGGCAAAAATGACAAAGCAGATCTCGGCGGAGATACCGCTGGAAATAAAGCCGGAAAAATAGCCATCGGCGGCCAGCTCGCTGCCGTGGCCGGACACGTAGGCGGAAAGATACCGGATGACCCAGCCGCCGATCACCGAATAATAAGGTACGATCAGAATGGGAATGACGGCGTTGATCCAGCCGCCGAAGGGCCGCTTGTTCTGCTTGCCAAAAGCGGCAAAGGCACCCACCGGGCTTTTGCGGGTCATGCGGCCCAGGGCAGTTTCGGCTACGATCATGGTGTAGCCAAAGGTGACGGCCAGCACGATGTAGATTAGCAGAAAGATGCCGCCGCCGTATTTGGCGGCCAGATACGGGAAGCGCCAGATGTTGCCCAGACCCACCGAGGCACCGGCAGCCGACAGCACAAAGCCGATCTTACCGGAAAAGGCGCTGCGTTTTTGCGGATGTGTTTCCATGATGATTCTCCTGACGATTGTATTTTCTTGTGTGACAATAAAGTTATTGTACCATGATGCTTGTGCAAACTCAACAGTTTTGCACCGGCGGGAGCCGAAAACGTGAAAAAACCTGCCGCAGCATGGCAGGACGGGAGAAACACTATCGCTTTTTGCGGAATTGTGGTAGAATGGAGCAAAACGATCCGACAGGAGGCTTTGTATGCTCAAACGACTGCGCACGGCACACCCGCTGGGGTACTGTGTATTTGCCGAGGTACTGTTTCTGCTGGTGTTGTTCCTTTCCAGCATGGTGCTCACATTCGGGCTGCTGCTGGCGGGAGCAGATCTTTCCGCGCTGGATGAGTACAAGCTCAGTCTGGCACAGGAGCTGGCAGGGGCCGCTGCAGCGGTGCTGCTGCTGGCGCGCACCGGGCGGCTGCGGCTGCTTACCCGGCGGGGCTGCGGCTTTTTCAACGGGCTGCTGGTGGGCATGTATCCGCTGGTGCTCATCGGCTATGCGGCCTGCAGCACCCTGGCGGGGCAGCGCCCGGACCTGCCCCTGAAGCCTGCCGGGCAGATCCTGAGTTTTCTGCTGGGCATGTTCTCGGTGGGCGTGGCAGAGGAATTTCTGTTCCGGGGCGTGGTGGCTGAGACCCTGCTGGAACACTACGGCACCAGCCGGGCCGGTGTGTGGAAGGCCTGCGTGCTGTCCGGTGTGCTGTTTGGCGCAGCGCACCTGACCAATCTGTCCGGTTCGGCACCCTTTGGTGTGCTGATGCAGTGTGTGTTTGCGGCTTCGCTGGGCACCCTGTTTGCGGCCGTTTATTTCCGCACCGGCAATCTGTGGGTGACCGTGTTCCTGCACGGAGCTATGGACATTTCCTCCATGCTCATCGGCGGGCTGTACGGCACCACCACCGTGTCCGAGAGCGTGAGCGCTTACGATGCTTCCATGCTGCTGTCGGTGCTGGTGTACGTGATCCCGGTGCTGTTTCTGCTGCGGAAAAAGAAACTGCCGGAGGTGCAGCTGTACTGGGGGGCATACGCCCAAAAATAAAGCAGCAGGGCAAAAAAATCCTTGCTTTTTGCCCTGCAGTCTGTTATACTGTATCTGTTACCGTGGCACGGGGCTGGGAGTATGCCCGCTTTTGGGAATGCCGTTTCCCGCCGCTGTGCCATTGGCAAATAAAATTTAATAAAGAGGTATGTTACTATGAACAAGCAGGAAGTTATGGCCAAAGTCGCTCTGACCGAGAAGGACACTGGCTCTCCCGAAGTCCAGGTCGCTCTGCTGACCGCTCACATCAACGAGCTGAACGAGCACCTGAAGAAGAACCCCAACGATCACCACAGCCGCCGCGGTCTGATGAAGATGGTTGGCCGTCGCCGCAATCTGCTGGCTTATCTCCAGAAGAAGGACATCGAGCGTTACCGTGCTCTGATCGCAACTCTGGGTCTGCGTAAGTAATTTAAACAGAGGGCAGGTACCGCAAAGGTACCTGCCCTTTGCTTTATGTATAGCTCCATGTATCCCATGCGCACAAAATAGCGGTGGCAGCGTATTGCAGCAGTAAATCGAACGCCTGTGCCTGCGGGCAGGGGCGCTGGATTTATTGCTATAATGCGCACGCCACGGCTTTTTGGATAGAACGATCCGAAAAACAAGGAGGCAGAAACAATGGCAATCGAATTTGGTTCCCGCAGAGAGACCTTTGAAAACTACAAGGTCTACGAAACCATGCTGGCAGGCCGCCCGTTCAAGGCTGAAATGGGCAAGATGTGCGGTCTGTCCAATGCCAGCGCGCTGATCCGCTACGGCGAGACCTGCGTGATGTGCAATGTGGTCATGAGCCCCAAGCCCCGCGAGGGCGTGGACTTCTTCCCGCTGAACGTGGAGTACGAGGAAAAGCTCTACGCCGCAGGCCGCATTCCCGGCAGCTTTATGCGCCGTGAGGGCCGCCCCGGCGAGCGCGCCATCCTGACCAGCCGCGTGGTGGACCGCCCCATGCGCCCGCTGTTCCCCAAGGAAATGCGCAATGATGTGTGCATTACCATGACCGTCATGAGCCTGGACCCGGACTGCAGCCCCGAGATCGCCGGCATGATCGGCGCTTCCCTGGTTACCGCTGTGTCGGATATCCCCTGGAACGGCCCCATCGGCGGCGTGCAGGTGGGCCTGGTGGACGGCGAGATCGTGCTGAACCCCACCCAGGAGCAGCGCAAGGTGAGCGACCTGGCCCTGACCGTTGCCGCCACCATGGACAAAATCGTGATGATCGAGGCCGGCGCCAACGAGGTGGATGAGGACACCATGCTGACCGCCATCAAGACCGCACACACCGAGATTAAGAAGATCATCGAGTTCATCAACAAGATCGTGGCCGAGCGCGGCAAGCCGAAGATCGACTTCCAGGTCGTGGGCCTGGATATGGACGTGTTCCACGCCATCCAGAACAAGTACCTGGACGACTTCAAGGCTGCTATGGATACGGACGACAAGAATGTGCGCGATGCCGCTCTGCTGCCCATCATGGACAAGATCGCCGAGGAGTATCCGGACCTGTCTGCTGCAGATCTGGACCTGGTGAGCTACAAGATGCAGAAGTTTGTGGTGCGCCGCTGGCTGCTGGACGAAGGCAAGCGCGTGGACGGCCGCGGGATCAACGAGATCCGCCCGCTGGCTGCCGAAGTGGGCATTCTGCCCCGCGTGCACGGCTCCGGCATGTTCACCCGCGGCCAGACCCAGGTGCTGACCACCTGCACCCTGGGCGGCACCAAGGACAACCAGCTCATGGATGACCTGACCGATGAGCAGACCAAGCGCTATATCCACCACTACAACTTCCCGCCGTACTCTGTGGGCGAAGCCCGCGCACCCCGCAGCCCCGGCCGCCGCGAGATCGGCCACGGCGCTCTGGCAGAGCGTGCCCTGGTGCCCGTGCTGCCCTCGCTGGAAGAGTTCCCCTACACCATCCGCTGCGTGTCTGAGGTGCTCTCCTCCAACGGTTCCACCTCCCAGGCTTCCATCTGCGGCTCTACGCTGGCACTGATGGACGCAGGCGTGCCCATCAAGGCTCCGGTTGCCGGTATCTCCTGCGGCCTGATCACCGAAGGCGAGCGCTGGATGACCATGCTGGACATCCAGGGCGTGGAGGACTTCCACGGCGATATGGACTTCAAGGTGGGCGGCACCCGCAAGGGTATTACCGCCATCCAGATGGACATCAAGATCGATGGCCTGACCTATGACATCATTGCCGAGGCCTTCGAGAAATGCCGCAAGGGTCGCCTGTATATCCTGGACGAGATCATCAAGCCGGTGATCGCCGAGCCGCGCCACGAGCTGAGCCGCTACGCTCCCAAGATGTTCAGCATGATGATCCCCACCGATAAGATCAAGGACGTCATCGGCAAGGGCGGCAAGGTCATCCAGGACATCTGTGCTACCTGCAACTGCAAGATCGATGTGCAGGAGGACGGCCATGTGTTCGTCTCTGCTGTGGATCAGGAGGACGCAAAGCGCGCCATCTTTACCATCAAGACCATTGTGGAGGACCCCGAGATCGGCGCCATCTACAAGGGCAAGGTGACCCGCCTGATGAACTTTGGCGCCTTTGTGGAGATCGCTCCGGGCAAGGAAGGCCTGGTGCACATTTCCAAGCTGGACACCAAGCGCGTGGAGCGCGTGGAAGATGTGGTTGCCGTGGGCGATGCCATTGTGGTCAAGGTGACCGACATCGACCAGCAGGGCCGCATCAACCTGAGCCGCCGCGATGCCATTCTGGCTCTGGAAGCCAAGAAGGCTGCACAGCAGCAGTAAGCTGAGCGGAAAAACGACCCTATAAAAATAACACCGCCCGGTTCCGTAACAGGAGCCGGGCGGCGTTTTGCGTGGAACCCTTTCCGCCATCGTGCAGGGGACCGTGCCGCATTCTTTTAAAAGGATGTTCCGACTGGAAAGCAGATCGCAGGCATTCGTCAATGCCGGGGACGATACCAGCGCTTGCGGCGGGGCAGTAGCAGCCACACCAGCAAGACCAGCAGCACGGGCAGGGCCATGACCGGGGCGGTGATAAGCGGGTCGATCTGGTAGGCATCGGCGTGCACCCGCAGGCGCTTGAGGTTTTCCGGCGAAGCAATGCGCTTTCCGCGCACCAGCAGGCGGTGGGTGTTGATGCCGTAAGGGGTGCAGGTCATCAGGGTGACGTAATCCTTGCCCGGCACTATTTTGAGCGGGTCGGCTTCGGTGGGCAGCACAATGGAGATCCGATCCACCTCGTAGGTCAGCACCCGGTCCAGCACCGTAATGGTAAAGGTGTCGCCCACCTCCAGCTGGTCCAGGTGGGTGAACAGCTTGGCGCTGGGCAGGCCCCGGTGGGCCGAAATGACGGCGTGGGTGTTCTCGCCGCCCACCGGCAGGCTGGAACCTTCCAGGTGCCCGGCTGCTGCCTGCAGCACCGCATTGCTGGTGCCGTGATAGATGGGCAGCTCCACCCCGATCTTGGGAATGGTAACATATCCCATGATGCCGGTGCCGGTAATATCCAGGGTGGTGCTGTAATCGGAAAAGCGGTCGGCGTGGTACAGGGCATCCGGGTCAGCGGCGATCTGCGCATTAAAGGCGTCCGCCGCCTCAAAAAAGGCAGTGGAATCCTGTCCGGACAGGCGGTCCGCCTGGGTATTGTAATCGGCCACCGCATGGGACTGGCTGCGCTGGTTGACCCAGTCACTGACGGTGGGGTAGAGCATCAGGGCAAGGCCCACCAAAAAGACGAGCACGAGCACAAGGGTACTGATATGGGAATGCTTTTTCATGGCAGTTCTCCAACGATCAAAAAAAGCGGGGAACAGGGGGCCTGTGTGCCCGCCGCTCCCCGCAGGGGTTCTCAGTCTTTGTGCTCCAGCCGCTTTTTCACAACCAGCAGCACGGCAGCGGCCGCCATCAGACCGCCGCCTACCACGTAAAACAGAGTGGTGCCCCGGCCGCCCGTTTCCGGCAGGGTGGCACCGGTGTTGTTCTGGATCACCACACCGCCGGAAACACTGCTGTCCCACAGGGTTCCGGTGAGGGTGGAAGTGGAGGAACCGGCGGTCAGGTCTACTTTGACCCGCTCGGTCAGGCGGTTGTAGCCTTCCGGTGCGGTGGCTTCTTCCAGCCAGTACACGCCTTTGGCCAGGCCGGAAATGCGCAGCGCGGTGTCGGCGCGGGTCTCCAGGGTGTCAACGGCGGTCTCCCCGGCCATCGCGGCACGGTAACGGCCATTGCCCGTCTGCACCAGGCACAGGGCGGTGCCGTTGGCATCGTACAGGCGGAAGGCGGCCTCGGCCAGCAGCTCGTGGGTGCGGCCATCCACCTTGATCAGGTCAAAGGCATGCGTGTAGACGGTGGTCTCGGCAGGCAGTGTTTCGGAAGCGTTGTTGTAGTTCAGGAGCGCCCGGTTGGAGCTGCCGGTGCCGTCCACCACAGCCTTCTCGTTCAGCACGGCGTCATAGGTGACTGTGAGCTTTGCTCCGGCAGAGAAGGCGGTGGTCAGGCTGTCGGCAAACCGGATGCTGAACGTTGCACCGTTGGCGGGGGCTGTATCCAGCGTGTAGGCAGAAGTGTCCACTGCGGTGCCGTCTGCCGCCACCTGCACCGAGCCGGGCACAAAGGTCAGGCCCTCGCTCATGGTGTCCTGCAGGATGCAGCTGCGCATTCCCTCCGGCAGGGTGACGATCACGGAATAGTGTACGGTGTCGCCCACCGAGGCCGAGCAGCTGGCCCCGCCGTTCACGGTTTTGCTCAGGGTGGGGGCAGCGTTTTTCTCTTCCAGCTGGGCGGTGGGGGCAGCCGTGGTCAGGCTGCACAGGGCACCGGCTGTGGTGTCAATGAGGTAATACCCGTAGTCCAGGTCTGCAAAGGTGACAAGCGTGCCGGAAGCGCGCTGCACGGCAGCGGGCTCGATGTTGTTTTCCCCGGCCCAGGCAAGGGCGGCCTTGGCAAAGGCTGCAGCCGTGTCAGCGTCCTCAGCGGCAGTCCAGGCGGGGCGGCCATCGCCATCCAGGGTAAGATAGGCTGCGCCGGGGGCATTGCGGGCAAAAAAGCCCTCCCATGCAGCTGTGACCCGGTAAGAATACTGCTCCGAAGCAGGATCGTAGTTCTTCAGGTCAAACAGCTTGTACAGCGAGTACGTTTCGCCGGAAGCTGCACCGCGGATCGTGATCTGCCCGGAAGGGCTGTCGGCCCACGCGGATACGGCCAGGGTGCAGAGCAGCACGGCCAGCATCAGCACGGCCAGAAGTCTGGAACGATGTTTTTTCATGGCAGGGGAAATTCTCCTTTCGGGTCACGTGCGAAACAGGGTGAATGAGCGGAACGGGTACACCCGCAGGAGCACCCGGCCCAGAAGCTGGCTGGTTTCCACACAGCCAATGACACTGCTGCGGCTGTCTACCGATGTAGAGCGGTGGTCTCCCAGCACAAAATAGCGGTTTTCCGGCACCTGGTAGGGAAAGCGGATATCGCATTCGCCCAGAGCCAGGGCATCCACATAGGGTTCGTCCAGCGTTTCACCGTTCACGGTCACTGCGCCGTCCTCATCCAGGGTGATCACATCGCCGGGCAGACCGATCACCCGCTTGAGCAGCAGCTTGTTCTGCCAGTAAAAGGCGCACAGCTCACCGCGCTTCATGGTACTGGACTTGTACACCAGCACAATGTCCCTGTCCTGCAGGGTGGGGGACATGCTGTCGCCGGAGACCTGCAGCACCGGGAAAAACAGGGTGGCCGCCAGCACGGCCAGGGCGGCGGTGACCAGCAGAACGGCCAGCGTGCTGCGCAGCACCTGCCAGCGGAGGCGGCGTGCCGCCAGACGCTCCTGCTCTGCCGAAAGCTCTGCCAGCTCCGGGCCGTCCCCGGCGGCAGACCCCTGCTGCTTGAGGGCAAGGATGATCTCGATGAGTTCAGAGCGGTTCAAATGCCGCAGTTTGCGGTCTGGCATGGTGCATCTCCTAAAGCCGCCCCTGCAGGGCAGCTTATCACGGCGGATGGTTCGACTATCGCTTACATGATAACACAATCTGTGCGCTAAAACAAGCAAAAAAGCACGTGCAGCGGCACAGCATAGACATAAAAAACGGGTGCACCGCCCGCAAAGGCAGCGCACCCGGAAAAAGCAGAACTCAGAACATCTTGCTCAGCAGATCGTTCAGGGCCAGAACCGACTGATAGATCACATTGATGTTGTTGATGATGGAGCTGGCACCGGAGAAGATGCGGGCCAGATAGTTGAAAGCCTTGCCCACATCCAGGAAGGTGTTGTAGGCATCGCTGGCGGAAGCAACGGCACCGCCCTCCAGGTAGGTCATCTCTTCAGCGGGAATCTCGGCGTAAGCGGAAGGCAGTTTCAGTGCAGAATTGGTCATCATGTTCAAATCCCTTTCTCGTTGGAAAAATCGTTTTTATCACATCGCAGCCGCAGCGGCCAGGGTAGTCAGCAGAATACCGGCAATCAGGAAGGTGCCCAGGTGGTTGCGCAGCTCAAACTGCTGTGTCGGAACGGCAGGAACGCTGGAAGAAGTGCTCTCCTTCACGGACCAGTGGGCATACAGGGTGGTGTCCTCTGTAAATACGGTGGAGGTGGTTACTTTGGTGCCGCCCACCGGCTCGGTGTACCAGCCCAGGAAAGAGTAGCCATCCAGCACGGGCTGCTCCGGCAAAGCACGGAGTTTACCGGCCAAAGTGGTGTACACCACCACGGTGGAGCAGGTGCCGCCGCAGGCGTCCAGTCCAATGGTGTAAATGGTGTTGGGCGGGTCCTGCTCGGTGTCCGTGTCCTCAGCGGCAAAAGCAGCCGGAACGGCACTGCACACCAGCATCAATGCCATAAGGCACAGGGCCAGGGTTCGGAAGAGTTTTTTCATGAAGTCCCTCACTTTCCTGAGCAGAGCCGCTTGCGGTGCAGACAACCAAAACCTGCCGGTGCAGTCCGTGTACGGATCGTGCTTTCTGTAGCATAAGCGTACCATACTCGCCTACAAAAAGCAATGATTTTGTGAAGGTTTCATCGCAAAAGCAAGAATCTGAGCAGGAATGAAAAGCACACAGAAAGCCCTTCCCGGGAAGGAAGGGCTTTCTGTGTGCGCGGAAAATCAATCTTGTCCAATGGTCACGGTAATATTTCTTGCCAGGTCTATTTTCTTCATGCTTGCCTTACTTGTACCGCCGCCGGCGACATAAAGGTTGTAAATGTTTATAATGCCGTTTTTCATGTCATCTGTAAGAATAAAATCAATATCCCGATCACTGCCCTGCAAACGGACTTTTACGGTTTCGTCTCGATGCTCGATTAAATAGGTCATAAATGGAATAACGTTAGTTGTCAGATCTATAAACGCAACTTCTTCAATTGATGCATCGCGAAGAACATCCCTGTCAACGGGGATTCCGTCAAATTTGTACCGTCTGTTGCCAATTTTTACAATAATACTGTCGATAAATGCCCAATCATCCGCATAATACTTGAAAAGGATGGAATTTCCGTTCATTGTATCGGAAATGCTGACGCCAGAGTATACAACAACGTAACCGCCGCCCGATTCGGGTATAGCGATGCCTTTCTCACCAAGCAGAGACTCTGACGCGACTGTAAGGCTTCCTGTCATATCATCTTTTACAGCAAAGACATCCGGCGCATTGTCAAAAACAGCTTTGTTAAATCCATCAGCTGCATAAGCGGCTAGTGATACAGAGATGATCAATATCAAAGCTACTGCAATGGATAATAATCTCTTTTTCATTTTTGCAAACTCCTTTTGGTTAAGACATTGTTACGCTGGTTCCATCTGTAAAGACGATAGCAGTGGGTTCATACTCGAAATTCAAGTCAGAATAATCCTCGTTGTAAACTTTCATGTCCGTATCAATAAACTCATTGATTTCAAGCGTCAAATCGCTATTTACATATGTTTCATTTGGCTGAATGGTGTGGCCGGTGAAATTGCACCCTACATCCATGATTTTGGAGCCAAACAGGTCGTTGATATGCAGGGTGCCTTGCACGCCCTTGATGGGTTTGTCACTGTTGTTGGTCAATTCAAAAACAAAAGTCGCATAGTTGCTGAATCGCCATTTGTCGGTGTTTTTAGGTAATTGCCCTTTATCAGTACAAACAACCTTGATATATTGATAGTTCTTTAGTTCGCTGTATTGCAGAGCAAGGGCTTTCAGCTCATCCGTATTGCCAACAACGTCAGACAACGTGTTGATGGTACTGATTGCGCTGTCATAATCTTTTGAATCTGCCTCTTGCTGTGCCTGGGCTTTCATGGTTTCGGTATAGGTTTCGCCTAATTGCAAAACCTTTGCCTGTGCGGTTTCATGATTTGGGTCATCCTCAATAACATTTTTATAATTCGTAATGGCATCCGCTATATTGCCATCATTTTCTGCTTTTTCCGCAGCAGAATAGGCATCTTTCGACTTTTGAAGAGCAGTCACTTTGTTGATGGTCGTGAATGCGTAGACTGAAGAAGTGTCGTACTCTTTATAGTCTTTCAGCTTCTCTTTGGCTTCATCAGATGTGATTTTGCCGGCTTTGAAATCTTCATAGATAGAATCCATGCGTTCTTTCAGCTTTGTCTGCAGAGCTTCTTTATCCTCGCTGCTGTCCTTGATCTCTTCGCTGTAAATCTGAGATGCTGCTTCACTGTCTCCCTTATCAAAAGAGCGAAGATATTTGTCAACAGGGCTGGTTGAAGCACACCCAGAAAGAATGCTCACACATAAAAATGTTGAGCCGACCGCCAGAGCAATTTTTCGGTTCATGTCATGATTCCTTTCCTTTCCTTTGAGGTGAATATCCATAGGTTCATTGTACGCTTTACCTGACTGAATGTCAACAAAACTATACAGATTTGGATAATTTAATATCCAAGGCTGTATAGTAAAGTAGATGCAGGAAGGTGAACAACATGATTTCAGACAACATCAAGCGTCTTCGGGAGAATGCCGGGCTTTCACAAGCTGCCCTTGCTCGTAAGCTGGGCGTTACGCGCGCCAGTGTCAACGCTTGGGAAATGGAGCTTTCTGCACCGACAGCGCAATACTTGATAGCCCTTGCACAGCTGTTCCATACAACAACAGACGATATTTTAGGGCTTGAATCGCAGGAACAGGTCGTGCTGCGCGGCATGAACGAACAGGAAAAGCGGCTGGTGTATGATTTGATTTCGTATATCACAGAGCGAAAAGAAGAGGAATAAGACAAAAAGGCTGCTGCATCAGCATAACGCTGGATGCGGCAGCCTTATGATAAGGCGGCCATTTGGGCAGAATTTAGAGCGAATCGTCTTGACACAATGCAAATGTTCAGTTAAAATAACATAGTAATCTTCTGAAAGCATGCATGATTTCTGCTGAATTTGAGATCATAAGGTGGCCAATCAGGAGACCTGATGATTCAAAACAAAGAAAAATAACGATAATGCGCCATCGCCAAGCGGTAAGGCAGGGGACTTTGACTCCCCCATCGTAGGTTCGACTCCTGCTGGCGCAACCAAAACACCCCGGAAGCACAAAGGCTTCCGGGGTGTTTTTGCATCGGTTCAGGTGCTGCGGGGAGGAAATGGCGATTCAGCGGCGGCGGATCTTTTTGGTGGGACGGCGGCGGTTCCAGGTGTTGATCAGCACCCACAGGCCATAAACGGCGGCGCACAGCACGCTGAGCACAATAACCACCTTGAGGTACAGGCTGCCAAGAAATTCCCGGATCTTGGCCACCGTAAGCAGCAGGGCGTTCTGGCTCACGTCCTGCCCGGCCACCAGGTTCACCACGCCAATGGTTTCACCGGCCAGTTTCAGCTCCACAGTGCCCACCACATCGCCCTGCTGGATGGGGGCGCACACGTAGTCCGGCAGGTGGAAGTATTTCTGGGTCACAGAGCCATCTCCGGTGGAAGGCAGAAGGGTCATCATGTTGTCGTCCGGGTACAGCTGCAGGGTGTCGGTGTCGGAGGAATACTTCACCGGAATTTCGGCCAGAGCCAGGTCGGTGTCCAGAGCGGCCTGGATGGAAAAGCTGTCAAACACCCAGTCCATGAGCTTTACGGTCTCAAACAGGGCGGGGCGGCGGTTGGAATAGCCCAGCGTGTCGCAGGTGTCGGGGCTTTCCATCACGCAGAAGATATAGGTGGCACCGTTTTTGTTGGCCCAGGAAACATAGCTCTGGGTGCCGCTGTCGTTTTTAAAGCCGGTCACATCGCACATGCCGCCCTGCATTGCGCTGCGGTAGTAGCCGCCGCCGCTGGTTTTGTTCAGGGCCAGATTCTGGCTGACCAGCACCGAGGGGGCCGAATGCTTTTCTTTGGCGGGCATAGAAAAGGTGGCTGTGCCGGACACCTGCACAAAAGCGTCAAACTGCATCAGGTAGCGCAGGATCAGGTACATGTCCACAGCGGTGGTTACGTTGCCGCTGTCGATGCCGCAGGCATCCGTCCAGGTGCTGCCCGTGGTGCCGATGCGCTGGGAGAGGGTGTTCATCTGGCTGACCCAGCCGGCCAGATCTCCGCCGGACAGGCTGTAGGCCAGACCCATGGCAGCTTCGTTGGCGTTGCGGGTCAGCATGGCATACAGTGCTTCGCGGTAGGTAAAGGTCTCGTTGGAGCGCATGTCGGCGTTGTTGGTGTTGTACACATAATCCGAGATGGCAAAGGGCATCTGGAAGGTGTTGTCCAGCTGGTCGGCATAGTTGGTCAGCACCAGGGCAATGGTCATATATTTGGTCAGGCCTCCGGCAGATACCTGCCGGGTGCTGTCTTTATCGTACACGATGATGTTGGTATCGGTGTTGACGATGTAGGCGCTGGCGGCCTGCATCTGGTAGACCGGGCTGGGGTCGAACATGGCCCCGGCGGGCAGAACAAGGCAGCCCAGCAGCAGGGCAAACGACACAAACAGAGCAAAAATACGTTTCATGTGGACAATTCCTTCAAAAAGCGATACTATATAATCAATGCCGTGCCCCGCACCGGGCGCGCGGCCGGAAAAAGCAGACAGACCAGCCAAAGGCTGTATACCTTATAATAACAGGTTTGCCGGGGCGTTACAAGGGCTTTGTGCGTTTTGCGCGGGGCACTTTGCGCCATCGGCAGGAAGGAAGGGCAATGGTATATCTTACAGGCGACACACACGGCGAGCTGGACCGCTTCAAGCATGGCAGGCTGCGCTGGCTGGGCAAGCGGGATATTGTAGTGGTGCTGGGAGACTTCGGGTTTGTGTGGGACGGCAGTGCGGAAGAGCGCAAGCGGCTGGACTGGCTGCGCAAGCGCCCGTATACGCTGCTGTTTCTGGATGGCAGCCATGAAAATTACGACCTGCTGAAACAGTACCCCGTTGAGGAGCGCTTTGGCGGGCGGGTGCAGGCGCTGGGCGGCAATGTGTACCATGTGTGCCGCGGCAGTGTGCTGGAACTGGAAGGCAAGAGCTACCTTTGCTTTGGCGGGGCCGAAAGCTCGGACAAAGAGGACCGGGAACCGGGCGTGAACTGGTGGAAGGAAGAAATGCCCTCCGAGGAAGAATATGCTTTCTGCGAGCAGAACCTGGAAGCCCGTGGCTACACGGTAGATTATGTGCTGACCCACGATGCGCCAAGCAGATTTTTGGATTTTACCGCATTGGCCGTGGGGGAGACCAACCAGCTGCACAGTTTTCTGGACAAAATTTTGTTGAAGCTGACCTATGAAAAATGGTTCTTTGGCTGCTACCACAAGGACGTGGCGCTTTCCACCAAGAGTCGCTGCGTGTTCTGCGATGCGATCCCCATGGGGGACCGGCACGCAAAGCTTTCCAAACGCAAATAACAAAGGGGCTGTTGCACATCGTTTTAGCCGAAAGTGCAGCAGCCATTTTGTCATTTTCAATTCATCGCCCCGGCTTTGTCGAACATCTGCTGCACCTGCTGTGCCAGCAGGGCATGTTCGGGTTTTGCCAACAGCGGGTCTGCGGCCAGCAGGGCCAGCGCCTCGCTCTGGGCGGCGTGGAGGGTGCGGGTGTCGTTCATCAGGTCGGCGATCTGCAGGGTGGGCAGGCCGTGCTGGCGGCTGCCGAAAAAGTCGCCGGGGCCGCGGGTCTCCAGGTCGTACTGGGCCACTGCGAAGCCATCGGTGGTGCTGCACAAAAATTTCAGCCGCTTTTGGACATTTTCACTGCCGTTGTCGCTGACGAGGAAGCACCAGCTCTCGGCGGCACCGCGCCCCACCCGGCCGCGCAGCTGGTGCAGGGCACTCAGGCCGTAGCGCTCTGCGTTTTCGATCACCATCACGCTGGCGTTGGGCACATCCACACCTACCTCGATCACCGTGGTGGACACCAGCGCATCCAGCCGCCCCTCCTTGAAGTCCTCCATCACGGCGGCCTTTTCTTTGGGCTTGAGTTTGCCGTGCATCAGCCCGACCCGGCGGTCCGGCAGCAGGGTTTTGGCAATGTCCTCGTAGTAGGACTTCACGGCATTCAGTCCGCCGTCCGGGGTATCCTCGATGGCGGGGCACACCAGATACACCTGCCGTCCCCGGCCGATCTCCTGATCGAGAAAATGATAGAGGTCCCGCCGCTTTTTTCCGGTGATGCACCGGGTTTTGACCGGGGTGCGGCCGGGGGGCAGCTCGTCCAGAATGGAAATGTCCAGGTCGCCGTAGATGAGCAGGCCCAGCGTGCGGGGAATGGGGGTAGCGCTCATGACCAGCAGGTGAGGGTTTGCGGCTTTTTCGGCCAGCATTCCGCGCTGGCGCACCCCAAAGCGGTGCTGTTCATCAATCACGGCCAGCCCCAGCCGGGCAAACTCCACGCCCTCGCTGAGGATGGCGTGGGTGCCCACGATGAGGTCCGCTTCATCGTTCCGGATGGCGGCCAGGGTGGTGCGCCGGGCGGCGGCCCTCATGCCACCGGTCAGCAGAGCCACCCGCATCCCAAAGGGGGCCAGCAGGCGGTTGAGGCTTTCGGCGTGCTGGGCGGCCAGGATCTCGGTGGGGGCCAGCAGGGCCGCCTGGTATCCGGCCCGGATGCAGGCCCAGATGGCGGCAGCGGCTACCAGCGTTTTGCCGCTGCCCACATCGCCCTGCAGCAGGCGGTTCATAGAAGTTTCGCCCGCCATGTCGGCTAAAATCTCGTCCACAGCCCGGCGCTGGGCACCGGTGGGGGAGAAGGGCAGGCTCTGCCAGAACGGGGCAGGGTCGGCCTGCTGCATGGGGGCACCGGTGGCAGCCGCCCCGCGGTTCTTCATGCGGCCGATGCCAAGCTGCAGCACCAGAAGCTCCTCGTAGATCAGCCGCCGCCGGGCCGCATAGGCGTCATCCTCCGTGGCGGGGCAGTGAATGGCCCGCACGGCATCTGCCTTGGAAAGCAGGCGGTATTTGCGGCGCATCTCCTCGGGCAGAGGGTCGGGCAGCAGCTCGGCATGGGGCAGCAGCTGCCGCACGCATTTGGCAATGGCGGTGCTGGAAAGGCCATCGGTCTGGGGATACACGGCCTCAAAGGGGGCAGCCTGGATCTGCGCGGCGGTGCGCACCAGCGGGTTGACCATCTGGCGGCGCAGCATCCCGCCGGTGACGATGCCCTGAAAATAGTATTCCTGCCCGATCTCCAGTTTCTGGGCGGCGTAAGGGTTGTTGAACCAGGTGATCTCCAGCCCGGACACATCATCTCCGGCGGTGATGCGCTCCATGCGCCGTCCGCCCGGCAGAATGCGTCCCCCGGGCTTGGCGAACACTTCAGCTTTCACCACGCATTCGGTGTCGGCAGGGGCTTCGGCAATGGAGAAGGTCTTTGTAAAGTCGATGTAGCGGCGGGGGTAATGGCAGAGCAGGTCCGCCAGCGTGACGATGCCCAGCTTCTCGAACCGTTCGGCAGTTTTGGGGCCGACCCCTTTCAGGTAGCGCACCGGGGTATCCGGCGTCAGGGTGGTGCGGGCTTCGGCAGGCATGGTGTTCAGCTCCTTTTTGCGTATAGTATCCCCATTGTAGCACGGCAAAGGGGAGGAAGCAATGGACGCACCACTGGATATGTTCTCTTTTGATGGCAAAAGAGAACCAGAAAACCACCAGCGATTTCGACGCGCTGGACCCACGAATCAAGGGCTGCTCGCCCTTGATAATCCCAAAGAAGAGGTCGAAGCAAAAAAAGCTTGTAGCTGTGCCTTCGGCACTATCTCTGCGCTTTTTTCGTTTCTCCGGTCTGAAGTCGCTGCGCGACAGCCGAAGGCTGGCAGCAGCTGATGCCGCTTCCCAGGAGCGGCCCATCCCGTGAAGCGGATGACTTCTGTAATTTTTCGGAAATCGCAGGGGATATGCGCTTGCAAAATAAAAAGCAACAAAAAATCCCGGAAGCCGAAGCTTCCGGGAACCTTTTGGAGGTGACGACCAGATTTGAACTGGTGGATGAGGGTTTTGCAGACCCTTGCCTTACCACTTGGCCACGTCA
>CAKTGS010000038.1 GCA_934561485.1 uncultured Faecalibacterium sp. | reverse complement strand
TGGTTGTAACGCATGAGCTCGAACTCAGCGCCGCTGACCGGCTCGCCCACGACCTCGTAGTTCTCGATGTGGCAGGCATCCATCACGCTCTTGACCAGCTCGGTGGCCATGATGTGGTACTCCTCGCCGATCTTGACAAAGGAATACTCAAACTGGCCATTCAGGCAGATGGCCTCGTTGGCGGGCAGGGTCCAGGTGGTGGTGGTCCAGATCACGAAGTAGGTCTTGTCCATCGGGATGCCATGCTTTGCCAGCACGCCGTTGGGGTCCTGGCTGACATGGAAGCGGACGAAGATGGAATCGCAGTCGTCCTCGCCGTACTCGATCTCGGCTTCTGCCAGAGCGGTGCGGCAGTCCGGGCACCAGTACACGGGCTTCAGGCCCTTGTAGATGTAGCCCTTCTTGGCCATCTCACCGAAGATTTCGATCTGACGGGCCTCAAACTCGGGCTTCAGGGTCAGGTAGGGGTGCTCAAAGTCGCCGATGACGCCCAGACGCTTGAACTGGTCGCTCATGATGTCGATGTGCTCAGTGGCAAACTTTTCGCAGATCTGGCGCAGCTCCAGCTTGGAGATGTCCTTTTTCTTGTCGCCAACGGAGGACAGGGCCTTCAGCTCGATGGGCAGGCCGTGGGTATCAAAGCCGGGCACATAGGGAGCCTGGAAGCCCTCCATGTTCTTCTCACGGATGATGATATCCTTGATGATCTTGTTCAGGGCAGTGCCCATGTGGATGTTGCCGTTTGCATACGGAGGGCCATCGTGCAGAATGAACTGCGGCTTGCCCTCGTTGTGCTTCATGAGCTGGTTGTACAGGTCGTTGTCGTCCCAATCCTTGAGCATGACCGGCTCCTTTTTGGGCAGGCCGGCACGCATTTCAAACAGAGTCTTGGGCAGATTCAGGGTACTGTCGTACTGAGATTTGTTCTTAGCCAATGGTTACACTCTCCTCTATATTTGCTTATGGACACGCGCCTTACTCGCTGAACTTGACGCCCTGAAAGGCATCGTAGTCCGGCTCGTCCGGCTTTGCATCCGCAGGAGGATCCAGCTTGAGCTGGCTTTCATCTTTTTCCCAAAAATCCTCACTGCTCTCAGCCGCCTTGTCGTCCTCGGCATCAGCGGCAGATTCGGTTTCTTCTTCGGCAGGGGCCTCAGCCTCGGCCTCCGGCTGGGCAGCCGGGGCAGCCTTTTCTTCCAGCGCAGACTGTACTGTCTCCTCGACTGTCTCCTCGGCTGTCTCGTCCGCAGGTGCTGCATCCTCTGCAGCAGCGCTGTCGGGCGCATCTTTGTGGAACTCCGGCAGGTGGCTCAGGGACTCCACATGGCTGCGGTACAGGTTGAGCACCTCGGACTTGAAGCGGGTCACTTCCAGGCGCACGCGGTCATACTCGCGCTCCTGGGCAATGCGCTTGTCGTTTGCCTCGCTCTCAATTTCATCGGCGCGGTCGCTTGCCTTCTGCAGCAGCTCATTGGCATCACGGATGATGTCATCGCCGCGCAGGTTGGCGCGGTGAATAATCTCCTCTGCCTTCTGATTTGCTTCACGGATGACGTTTTCACCCATGCGCTGTGCATTGATCAGCGCACTCTTGAGCATTTCGCCGTCTGCCTCATAGCTCTGCAGCTCACGATGCAGGCGCTGGTTTTCAGCCGTCAGGTCAGCGATCTGCTTGCGGAGCTGCTCCGCCTGCTCATCGTCCTGCTTGAGCTGTTCCTCTACCTTATCCAGAAAACGGTCTACGTCTTCGGTGCGGTAGCCGCGGAGGTTCTTTTCAAATTGCACAGAGCGGACATCCTGCGGGGTCAGCATAGTTTGTTCCTCCCATTGCTTTTAATATTGGAAATACTCGATAATCAGTCGGTCTTTTTTGCTTTTTCCGGGCAATGCCGTCAGCCCGAAGCGGCCTTTGCCGCGCACGGTGAACACATCGCCCTCATACACCGGAGCCGCCGTTTTTTCCGCAGGCAGGTGGTTGATCTCCACCCGGCCTGCCGCGATCAGCTCGCTGGCCTGCCCACGGCTGCAGTGCAGCATGGCCGAAAGCACCGCGTCCAGCCGCAGCGAGGACACCGTTGCCGTGCGCAGTTCCCGCTCGGCGGCGGCAAACTGCGGCACCTCGTCCGGCGCAAGCAGGGCGGTGGTCAGCTCGGTGCGGCCCGCCTGGAACAGCTCCTGGCAGATCAGATTTGCAGCCGGTTCCAGTGCAAACACATACGCTGTGCCGGACTGGTCCGGCGGCAGAACAATGTCGCCCAGCGCTTCCCGCTTCAGGTTCAGGCCCATCAGGCTGCCCAGATAGTCCTTGTGTGCCGGCAACACCGCTCCCGCCAGGGCACGGCACTGCAGCTTCACACAGCACACCGGGCTTTCCGGATAGCTGTACTCCGGCTCGATGCAGAGCACCCGGCGTTCCGCCTGTGGCCAGCCGCCGTCAAACCGGAAATCCTCCTGCACACCGGCCCGGCCAAGGGCTGCGCGGGCAAGATCCTGCTCGCGGTCGCTCAGGAAGGCAGTGTACCGAGCTATGCCGCGGGCCTGTGCCGCACGGGCCAGGTCCTCCACATGCCGCATCAGGTAGCGCTCTTCATCGTTGCGCGCCGGAATGAAGCCGCGGGCTGCTTTGGGTTCCGGATCAATAGAACGCACCGGTGTTCTCCAACTCGTCCAGCAGATCGCCCATAATGTCTACGTTATACGGGGTAATGATAAAGGTGCTGTTGGCCACGCGCTTGATCTGGCCGTTGTTGGCATACGCCACACCGGACAGGAAGTCCACCAGGCGGCGGGAAACTTCCTTGTTGGTGGACTCCAGGTTCAGCACCACCGTGCGCTTGTTGTTCAGGTGGTCAGCAATGGTGCTGGCATCCTCAAAGCGCTCCGGCTTGACCAGCACAACCTTGAGCTGCGTGGTGGCATGGATGTTGACTACCTTGTTCTTCTTGCCGGCAGTGCCCTCTGCAGGATCATCCTCTTCATCATCCGCACCAATTCCGAGGCCGCTGTTGTTGTTTACCATCTGGGGGCCATCGTCAATGTACTGATCCTCGTACTCGTCACCTTCACCGATCAGGCCCTTTTTAATGCTGTCAAAGAAAGACATACGATCTGCTCCTTTCATTCGGGCAGCCCAGCCACCCGGCATACTTTGCAAAAGAATGCAAATAGCTTTTACTATTATCGGATTTTTTGCCGCCGTTGTCAATAACTACAAAAGCTTTCCGTCATACAAATTTTGTCCGGAGACAATGATTTCGTCATAAAGCTGCACCTCGCTGACCGAACCATCGGTTCCCTTGGGCGAAACAAGGATGTAATCCCCCTGGGTGATCAGTGGATGATCTTCGTCCACCGGGTCGATTTTGTAGAAGCGGGCAATGTTGCCGTACTTGACGTACACACCGGGCACATAATTTTCGCCCTGGCCCTCCGCCTCGGTGCCGTCCTCCTTTAAATAGTGGACTGCCGAAGCCGGGATCCGCAGGCCGGTGTACTCTCCCACCGTGATCTGCGCCGAGGCATGGTTCAGGGTGAGCACATCGCCGTTGATGACGTTGCAGGTCAGCACAAAGCGGGCCACATCGTTTTCGGCATCAATGTTCACCTCGGACACCGATGCCTTGAAGGAATTTTCAGCCTGACCCGGAAAACGGATCTGCACCGAGGTGCGCAGGGGCTTGCCGTCCTGGCCCAAAAGCTTTTCGCCTTCTTTGGCGGAGCACACCCCCACATACTGCCAGGTAAAACCGGAAACGATCTTGCCTGCACAGCCGTCCAGACTCAGCTCCGGGTCAGAATCCAGATATGCCTTGAGCTGAGAAGCATCCTGTGCCAGAATGTCCGCCGCACCGGCGTTGAGCCGCCCGCTGCTGGAAGCCCGCACAAAATAGCCGGTCTGCGGGGCAGTGATCTGGGTGGGAGTACCCAGCTGAGCCTGCACGCTCTGGGCCTGCTGGGACAATGCCGTGATCTGATCGGTAAAGTTTGCGGCATCCCCGGTCACGATCCAGAGCTTGTTCTGGGCCAGCAGGTACTCGCTTGCGCCGGAATCCACCTCTGCGTAGTCCTGGGCATCCAGCACGTCCATCATATTATACAGGGCCGCCGCACGCTCTTTGAGCAGGTTGTCCAGCTGAAGCGAGGTGGTATTCTGCGATTTCTGCAGCAGGTCGATCTGTTCCGTGAGCTGGGTCAGCTGCTGGCGCAGCACCGCCTGAGAGCCATCGGTGTACACTTCCGCCACTGCCGTACCCGCCGAAACGCGCTCGCCGTCCTCCACAAGATAGCCCAGGTTTCCGCTGCCGGGCACATAACTTTCTTCAAACAGCAGCACTCCATCGGCCGATACCGTCTCGGAAACCGTTGCCGCCAGCGCCGTTTCGTACACGTTCTGCGGAAACAGGATCTGCCATGCCTGATACAGCACATAAAGCGCCGCCAGCAGCAAAAACACACCCAGCACTCCCGCTGATACCGTGAGAGCGCGCGGCAGGCTGCCTTCCTTCCGGGTCTTTTCCGGCATATGGATCACCTCTCTGCTAAAAATTGCTGCACCACATCCGCTGCACGCGCAGTCACATCCGGTGCACCGGCGTCCAGCCAGACCACGCCGTCCATGTGGCGGAACCAGGTCAGCTGCCGCTTGGCATAGTTGCGGGACGCCTGCTTGAGCTTCTCTGCACAGGCATCCAGCGATGCCGTCTGCTCAAAATACGGAAAGAATTCTTTGTATCCGATGGCCTGGGCCGCCGTGCGGAAACGCTCGCGATTACGCCACACAGTTTCCGCCTCGGCCAGCAGGCCGTTTTCCAGCATGCGGTCCACCCGGATGTCAATGCGCTGGTACAGCCGGGCACGATCCGGAAAATCCAGCCCCAGGATCAGGCTGCGGTAGGGCCGCTCTGCCGGCAGAGACTCCGCCTTCTGCTCGCTCAGGCGTCTGCCGGTGGCGCGGTAGTGTTCCAGCGCCCGCAGCACCCGCACCTGATTGTTGGGATGGATGGCGGCGGCGGCTTCCGGGTCTACGGCCTGCAGCTGTGCATACATTGCCGCGCCGCCTTTTTCGGTCAGTTCCGCTGTCAGCTGTTCCCGCAGGCCGGACGGTGCCTTTTCCTCGGTAAATCGAACACCATACAAAAAGCTCTGCACATAAAGGCCGGTACCGCCCACCAGAATGGGCAGCTTCCCCCGGGCGGCGATCTCCTGCTCCAGCGTTCCGGCCAGGGCCGTAAAATCTGCCACGCTGAACGGTTGGTCCGGCTCCAGAATATCCACCCCGTGATGCGGGATGCCGTGGGTCTCTTCCGGGGTCACTTTGGCCGTGCCCACATCCAGACCCTTATAGATCTGCATGGAGTCAGCGCTGATGATCTCGCCGCCAAAGCGCTCAGCCAGGGCCACACCCAGGGCCGTTTTGCCGGTAGCGGTGGGGCCTGCCACTGCCACCACCGGGTGTTTACACAAGACGTCCAAACTGCTTTTCCAGCTCCTTTCGGGTCAACTTGAGCACACAAGGGCGGCCGTGGGGGCAGAACGGCGGCACCTCGCCGGAAAGGATCTTTTCGGCCAGAGCCAGCAGCTCCTGCGGGCTGGACTTATCCCCTGCCTTGATGGCTGCCCGGCAGGAAATGGAATGCAGCACCCACTCGGTGTGCTCGTTCAGGGCATCGTGGCCGCCGCGGATCAGCTTGTTGGCAATTTCCACCAGCAGGCTCTCGGCGTTCTGCGGCTCCACATCCGCAGGCACCGCCCGCAGCACCACCGTGTTTCCGCCAAAGTCCGCAATTTCCAGACCCGCATTTTCCAGCAGAGGCACATTGTCCAGCAGGGCCTGCTTTTCTTCCGCCGACAGGTCAATGGCGGTGGGTTCCAGCAGCATCTGGCTGGGCACGTTGCCATAGTTGGCGGCCAGCTTTTCGTACAGCTGACGCTCGTGGGCGGCGTGCTTGTCGATCAGGCACAGCTCATCCCCGCGCTCTGCCAGAATATAGGTACGGAATACTTCACCCACATAGTGCAGCGGTTCCGGACCGACCTGCACATCAAACCCTATCTGTTCCGGTGCGGGCAGTTCCTCTGCCGGTTCCGCTTCCTGCTCCGGGGCAGGTTCCGCCTTGGGGGCCGGATTCCAGGCAGCCATGTGGTCCTGCGCCGCATGAACATTTGTTTCTTCCATGGCAGGTTCCACATCCAGCTGCGTTTCGCTGGCTGCGGTGCGGAACGGCTCAGCCGAGACGGGCTGCGGTGCCTTGGGGCTGTGCAGGGTCACAAAGGGGTCCAGCAAATCCTCTTCGGCAGATGCGCTTTTCCAGCGCGGAACGGCAGCAGGTGCTGCGTCTTCCGGCGTGGGAACCGGAACAGGAGCCGTTTTTGCCAGAGCAGGCTCTGCGTGGGAGGTTTTGGGCAGCGTGCCGGGGTCCGCCTGACCGGGGATGATAGCAGAAAGGCCTGTAAAGTTGTTTTTCTTTACAGCATTTTTCGTCAAAATATCGTCATTTGTCGAGATTTCAGCTTTTGCCTTCTCTTTTGGCTCGTCAAAGGTGAACTGGCGTTCTCCGGTGCCGGGCTGAGCCAGCGCCAGCTTGACGGCGTGGTAAACCACATCAAATACATCGTTTTCCCGGGCAAAGCGGGCTTCGATCTTGGCCGGGTGCACGTTGACATCCACCATGTCTGCCGGCATTTCCAGCAGCAAAATGCCGCCCGGAAACTTACCCTGCATCATGGTGCCTTTGAATGCCATTTCCATGCCGGCCATCATGGTGCGGTTGCGCACATAGCGGCCATTGATGTAGAAATGCTGCATACTGCGGCTGGCGCGGCAACTCTTGGGCGGCGTGATCAGCCCCTGGATGTGGTAAACGCCTTCCTGGTTTTCCACCTCCACAAGGTCGCGGCTGAACTCCCGGCCCAGCACCGCATAGGCGGCTCCCCGCAGCTGGCCATCCCCGGGGGTGACATACTGCAGCTTGCCTTCCCGGATGAACTTGACGCTGACTTCCGGGTGGCTGAGGGCCACATGGGCCACGTTATCCGCCACAAAGGTACCCTCGCTGGAATCCTTTTTGAGGAATTTCATGCGGGCGGGGGTGTTGTAGAACAGATCCCGCACCCGGATGGTGGTGCCCACCGCTCTGGCTCCCGGCTCCCGGGAAATTTCTTCCCCGCCTTCAATACGGTACACCGTGGCAAACTCATCCACTTCGGTGCGGGTAAGCAGCTCCACGCGGGCCACACTGGCAATGGAAGCCAATGCTTCGCCGCGGAAGCCCAGGGTGTGAATGCTGATCAGGTCGTCCGGAGTCTGGATCTTGCTGGTGGCATGGCGGATAAAGGCCGTGGAGATGTATTCCGCTTCAATGCCGGTACCATTGTCGCTGATCTCGATCAGCTTGACGCCGCCGGACTCGATGCTTACGGTGATCTGCGTTGCACCGGCGTCAATGGAGTTTTCCAGCAGCTCCTTGACCACGCTGGCCGGCCGTTCCACGACCTCGCCGGCGGCAATCAGCTCTGCGGTGTGTTTGTCCAGAACATGGATCACTGCCATAATGTTCCCTCCCTTGTCGGTTATTCGGAACCGGTCAGCCGTTCAGGCTGCCCTTCAATGTCTTTTTGAGTTCGTATAGGAAGTTCAGTGCCTCGATGGGGGTCAGAGTCTCCACATCCACTGCTTCCAGTTTTTCCATCATTTCGCTGGGCACTGCCGGAGAATTGTACTCCTGCAGGGCATCAAAATCCATCTGCTCCACCTTGTTTTTCGGTGCAGCGGCTTCCAGTGTGCGCAGCACTTCATGGGCGCGGCGGGTCACACTGCCGGGCAGACCGGCCAGCTTTGCCACCTCAATGCCGTAGCTGTCATCGGCCGGTCCGCGGATGATGCGCCGCAGGAAGGTGATGTCCTCGCCGCGCTTCTTCACGGCAATGTTGTAGTTCTTCACGCCTTCCACGCTGCCTTCCAACTCGGTCAGCTCGTGGTAGTGGGTGGCAAACAGGGTCTTGCAGCCCAGGCCTTTGGCCGGGTCTGTGATGTGCTCCACCACGGCCCGGGCAATGCTCATGCCGTCAAAGGTGGAGGTGCCACGGCCGATCTCATCCAGCACCACAAGGCTCTTGGGGGTGGCATTTTTCAGGATCTCGGCCACCTCGGTCATCTCCACCATAAAGGTAGACTGCCCGGCCGACAGGTCGTCCGATGCACCAATGCGGGTGAAGATGGCATCCACCACACCCACATGGCAGCTGGACGCCGGAACAAAGGAGCCAATCTGCGCCATCAGAACGATCAGCGCATTCTGACGCATGTAGGTGGATTTACCGGCCATGTTGGGGCCAGTAATGATCAGGCAGCGGTCGGTGCTGCAGTTGAGCTGGGTATCGTTGGGTACAAACAGGCTGCCCTTGAGCACCTGTTCCACCACGGGATGGCGGCCTTCGGCAATGGTCAGCACATCGCTGTCGTCTACCGTGGGGCGGCAGTAATTGTTTTCTGCCGCAACCTGGGCCAGCGCCGTAAATACATCCAGCTGCGCCACGGCGTTGGCCGTGCGCTGAATGCGGTCCAGCTGTGCGCTGATGCTCTCCAGCAGCTCGCTGAACAGCCGGTGCTCCAGGGTGATCAGCCGCTCGTGGGCACCCAGGATCTTGCTTTCCAGTTCCTTCAGTTCCTGGGTGATGTAGCGCTCGCCGTTGGTCAGGGTCTGCTTGCGGATGTAGGTTTCCGGCACCATATTCTTAAAGGAATTGCTGACCTCGATATAGTAGCCGAATACATGGTTATAGCCGATCTTCAGCTTGGGAATGCCGGTTTCCTGCCGCAGGCGGGCTTCCAGCTGGGCCAGCACGCCCTTGGTGTTGTCGCGGATGGAGCGCAGCTCGTCCACCTCGGCATGGTAGCCCTTGGCAATCACGCCGCCATCCTTGAGGGTGGAAGGCGCTTCCGGGTCCACTGCCGCGTAAATATGGGCCTTGATATCCTCCAGCGGGTCGATCTGTGCCGCCAGCTCGGCCAGTTCCGGGCAGCTGCAGCTCTTTGCCAACCGATGCAGCTCCGGCAGCCGGTCGCAGGTCTGGGCCATGGCATAGATCTCCTTGGGAGTGGCCGAACCGTACACGGTGCGGGTCATCAGGCGCTCGATGTCAAAGATATAATGCAGCTCCTCTGTCAGATCTCCGCGTACCACCGTCTGATGCACCAGGCTTTCCACTGCATTCAGGCGGTGGTTGATGAGCGCACTGGAAAGCAGTGGCTGCTCGATCCAGCTGCGCAGCAGCCGCTTGCCCATAGCGGTGCTGGTTTTGTCCAGCACCCAGAGCAGGGTGCCCCGCTTTTCGCGGCCGCGCAGGGTCTCGGTGAGTTCCAGGTTGGCGCGGGTAACCGGCGACAGCCGCATGAACTGGGCCTCGTTGTAGGAGATCACCGTTTTCAGGCGCTCCACGCCCTTGATCTGGGTGTCGTGCAGGTACTCCAGCAGCGATGCCATGGCAAAGCGCACCAGGCCGTCCGCTGCCATGCCGGTGGTGCGGGGCCAGTCGCGGCCGAACTGCGCTTCCAGCGCCGAGGCTACCAGCCCCGGGGCATAGCGTTCATCCTCGATCAGCTCCACCGAACAGGTCATGTTCTTTTTGATGTAGGCCGTTATTTCCCGGCAGTCCAGCAGACCGGGGTTCATCAGCACTTCGCTGGGGTGATAGCGGCAAAGCTCGGTGATCACCGCCGGGGCGATCTTGTCCGCCGTCAGCTCGGTGATATGGGCTGTGCCGGTGGAAACATCCGCAAAGCACAGGCCCGCTTTTTTCCCTTTGAGGTAGATGCTGGCAATGTAGTTGTTGCGGTCATCCTGCAGCATACTGCTCTCGATCACCGTACCGGGCGTGACCACGCGGATGATGTCGCGCTTGACCAGGCCCTTGGCCTTGGCGGGGTCCTCCATCTGCTCGCAGATGGCCACTTTGTAGCCTTTGGCGATCAGACGCGCCACATAGCCTTCGTAGCTGTGGAACGGCACGCCGCACATGGGGGCACGCTCTTCCAGGCCGCACTGCTTGCCGGTCAGGGTGAGGTCCAGTTCCCGGGACACTGTTTTGGCATCCTCAAAGAACATCTCGTAAAAATCGCCGATGCGGTAGAACAGAATCTCGTCCTTGTGTTGATTTTTGATTTCCAGATATTGCTGCATCATGGGTGACAGCTCTGCCATAGTGTGTTACCCTCTCTTTGCTGTGTGGTGAAATGCACGGTTTGCGGTCTGTAACTGCCTTTGCAAACAAAACGCGGTCTGCATAGCACAGCCGCGTTTTGTGGGTGTTTCGTTTTAGTGGCAGCCACCGCAGGTGGAGCAGCTGCCCGTGCAGGAAGCCGAAGGCTCTTCCACCGTCATGGGGTCGCCGCCGTTCATGGCCGTGTTGATGATGGCGTCAATGTAGTTGACCAGGTTTTCGCACTCGCGCTTGGCCTCGTTGTAAGCCACCATGCCTTCGTTGCCCATGATCTGGCCGTACAGGCTGTTGACCTTCTCGTTCAGCTCGGCAATGCGGGCATCGCTGCGCTCGGTTTTGCCGATCTCATTGTTCAGGTCCATGCGGGCAAGGTTGAACTCGCCGATCAGGTTCTGCAGTTCTTCGTCCTTGTCGTTTGCCTTGCGGGCCTGGTCCAGAGCCAGGTAGCGGGAATCGGTCTGCAGTGCCACAGCGGCACGCTTGAAAAGATCAATGCAATCCATTGTAGTATTCTCCTTCTTCTTTATCCATCAGTCGGCCAGCTCGCCCAGCAGCACGGTGGCGCGGGCGCCGGTCAGATGTACCATTGCATACTGGCCCAGCAGTGCCGGGTCTGCCGTGAACTCCACGGTCAGGTTGTTGTCCAGACGGCCGGAGAGGGTGCCCTCATTGCGGCCGTAACCCTCCACCAGCACCTGGACGGTCCGCCCGACCTGCCCCTTGACCAGCGCCATGGCAATTTCGTCCTGCACCTTGAGCAGGCGGCTCATGCGGTCGGTCTTTTCCTTGCGGGGGGTGGGGTCCGGCATTTCGGCAGCCTTGGTGCCGGTGCGCTTGGAGTAGATAAAGGTGAACAGCTGCATATAGCCCACCTTCTGCACCAATTCCAGCGTTTTGACAAAATCCTCTTCCGTTTCACCGGGGAAGCCGATGATGATGTCGCTGGAAAACGTGATGCCGGGCACCGTTTTGCGGGCGTACTCGATCAGTTCCAGGTACTGCTCCACGGTGTAGTGACGGTTCATCTTTTTGAGCAGCTCATCGGAACCGCACTGCACCGGCAGGTGCAGGTGCTTGCACAGCTTGGGCTGGGCGGCAATGGTGTCGATCAGCTTGTGGCTGGCATCCTTCGGGTGGCTGGTCATGAACCGGATGTGGTAATCGCCGGGCACGGTGCACAGCAGGTTGAGCAGGTCGGAAAAGTCGATCTGCTCTTCCAGGCCCTTGCCGTAGCTGTTCACGTTCTGGCCCAGCAGGGTGATCTCCTTATACCCGGCTTCCACCAGACCCCGGAACTCGGCCAGGATGTCGCCGGGCTTGCGGCTCTTCTCCCGCCCGCGCACATAGGGCACGATGCAGTAGGTGCAGAAGTTGTCGCACCCGTACATGATGGGCAGCCAGGCGCGGAACTCGCTCTCGCGCCGGATGGGAATGTTCTCCACGATCACCGGGCGCTGGGCCGGGTCCAGCAGCACGCGCTTGTGCTTCTGCAGTTTTTGTGCAATGAGCTGCGGCAGGGTGTCGATGCCGTCCACGCCGAACACAAGGTCCACATAGGGGTAGCTCCGGCGCAGCTTTTCCACCACATGCTTCTGGTTGGCCATGCAGCCGCACAGGCCAATGATCAGGCCGGGCTTTTTCTCCTTCAGGCCCTTCAGCGCACCCACGTTGCCGAACACCCGCTGCTCAGCGTGCTCACGCACGGCGCAGGTATTGAAGAGGATCAGGTCTGCATCCTCGGGCTTATCGCACACACCGTAGCCGATATCCACCAGCACGCCCTTGATGCGCTCGCCATCGTTGACGTTCTGCTGGCAGCCGTAGCTGTGCACAAAAGCTAGCGGCGGGGTATCGTAGGCCTGTTTTATAAGGTCTGCCGCAATGTTGTTATGTTCAAAACTAATGTATTCCAATCAAACCATCCTTCTCCGCCGGGTTCACAGCACCCCTGCGGCGAAACTCTTTTTCAGCTTTTTCAAAAGCTCTTTTTAGTATACGCTCTTTGGGCCGCCGGGGCAAGGGGTTCCGCACAATTTTTGCACAGGTTCAGTGTGCAGTTTCCTGTAGCTGCTTTTCGCAGCAGGCCTCGCAGACCCCGATCAGCACCACAGCGCAGTCCTGCACACGGCCCTTCTGGCCGCGCACCAGCTTCATCACCTGCTTTTCGTCCACCTCGGCATCGGTCACATTGCCGCACACGGTGCAGTACAGGTGGCTGTGCCAGGGCAGCGTGTGGTCAAAGCGGTCGGCCTGGCCGGGAATGGACACCCGGCGCACCCGCCCGGCCTCCACCAGGCTGTTCAGGTTGCGGTACACGGTACCCAGGCTCAGGCCCGGGCACTCCTTGACCGCCGTATCGTAGATTTCCTCGGCGGTGGGATGATCGCAGAGGTTCTGCACCGTCTGCATGACCAGTTCTCGCTGCTTGGAATAGCGCATATCTTTTTCCTTTCGTCAAACGTTCTCTTCGCCTTTGATCTTTGCCCAGTAGGCCCGGGCAGTCTGCTCGTTTTTGTTGTCTCCAAAGGTGTAGTATTTCACATCCTTGATGGTGTCCGGCAGATACTGCTGCCGGACCCAGTGGTGGTCGTAGTCGTGGGCGTACTTGTAATTCTGCCCTTTTACCAGGGCATCCTCACCGTCAAAATGCTTGTTCTGCAGCTGGCGCGGGATCGGCCCGGTGCGCCCGGCCTGCACATCCGCAATGGCCGCGTTGATGGCATCATGGGCACTGTTGGATTTTGGGCTGGTGGCCACCAGGATCACCGCATCCGCCAGCGGCAGGCGCGCTTCCGGCAGGCCCACCATGTTGGCCGCATCAATGGCCGCCTTGACAATGGGGATGATCTGCGGGTAGGCCAGGCCCACATCCTCGCAGGCACACACCATCAGGCGGCGGCAGGCAGAGGGCAGGTCCCCCGCTTCCAGCAGGCGGGCCAGATAATGCAGGGCAGCGTCCGGATCGGACCCGCGCATGGACTTTTGGTAGGCCGATACGATGTCGTAGTGGTCATCGCCTTCGCGGTCGTACCGCATGGCCGTGCGGCGGGTGACCTGCCGGATCATGTCCAGCGTGATGTGTTTTTTTTCCTCCTCGACCGGGGCCGCCGTGACCGCAAAGTCCAGGCAGCCCAGCGCCTTGCGCAGATCGCCGCCCGCGCTTTCAGCCAGATAGGCACAGGCATCCTCTTCCATGCAGATCTCCGGCTCTTCTCCTTCCGAGAGCTTTTTTACCGCATTGTGCAGGCCGCGCTCTACATCCGCTGCCGAAAGCGACTTGAACTCGAACACCGTGCAGCGGGAGAGCAGTGCATTATAAATGTAAAAATACGGGTTCTCGGTGGTGGATGCGATCAGGGTGACCGAACCGTCCTCAATGCACTCCAGCAGGCTTTGCTGCTGCTTTTTGTTCAGGTACTGGATCTCGTCCAGATAGAGCAGGATGCCCCCTGCCCCGGCCAGCGTACCAATATCCTTGAGCACTGCCTTGATGTCGCCGGTGCCGCAGGAGGTGCCGTTGAGCTTGTGCAGGGTCATGCCGCTGTTCTCCGCAATGATGCGTGCCACCGTGGTTTTTCCGGTTCCGGATGGGCCGTAGAAGATCATGTTGGGGATGCGGCCGCTCTCGATGGTGCGGCGGAACACCCGCCCCGGGGCCAGCAGATGCTGCTGGCCGCACACATCCGCCAGCGTTTTGGGCCGCAGACGCTGGGCCAAAGGTTCGTTCATGGTGTGCTGTTCCTCCATTCCGGGCCAATGCTTGGCTGGTTTGTATTTAGTATAGCGCATTTTGCGCCGTTGGACAAGCACTTTTCTGAAAATGATTCTCAGATAAATTGCAAGAAACATTTACAAACCGCACAAATCATGGTATTATCGTACCAGCCCTTTGTCGAAAGGAGAGAGTTTATGCCCACCCGAAAAAACGCGTTGGAAGATCTTTCTGCCAAAAAGGCTCTGGCGCTGGAAGTGATCGCCCGGCTCAAGAAGGAGTACCCGGACGCCGGGTGCACCCTGGACTACGCCCATGCCTGGCAGCTGCTGGTCAGCGTGCGGCTGGCTGCCCAGTGCACCGATGCCCGCGTGAACATTGTGGTCGAGGATCTGTTTGCTAAATACCCCAGCGTAGCCGCCCTAGCCGCCGCCGAGCCGGAGGACATTGAAGCCATTGTCAAGCCCTGCGGGTTGGGCCGCTCCAAGGCGCGGGACATCTCGGCCTGTATGCGGGTGCTGCGGGACAAATACGACTGCCAGGTGCCCACCACCTTTGAGGAGCTTTTGGCTCTGCCCGGCGTAGGCCGCAAGAGCGCCAACCTGATCATGGGCGATGTGTTCGGCAAGCCCGCCATTGTCACCGACACCCACTGCATCCGCCTGTGCAACAAGATCGGCCTGGTGGACGGCATCAAGGAGCCGCAGAAGGTGGAGATGGCCTTGTGGAAGATCATTCCGCCCGAAGAAGGCAGTGACCTGTGCCACCGCTTTGTGATGCATGGCCGCGCCGTGTGCAACGCCCGCAAGCCAGATTGTGAACGCTGCTGCCTGAGCGGCATCTGCCGCTTTGCGCAGGAAACCGCGGGGCCTTCCCCCGCCCGATAATCTCTTAACATCATTTGGAGGGATACTTATGATTACATTGACCATTCTGCTGATCATTGCTCTGCTGTGCGTACTGGTTGGCTGCCTGACCGGTCTGATCTCGCTGGTAGGGCTGCTGTTCTCGCTGGCCGCCGGCGTGCTGGTGGGTGCGCTGGCCGGTTATCTGGCCGGCCGCTTCATGGGCACCGAAACGTCCATGGGCCGCAACATTGTGCTGGGCGTGCTGGGCAGCTTTGTGGGTGAATTTCTGTTCGGCCTGATCGGTATCCACGCAAGCGGCAGCTTTTCTTCCTTTGTCATCTCGGTGGTCGGTGCCTGCATCTGCATCTGGGTCGGCCAGAAGCTGGCAAAGTAACCGCGTCATTGCAGGACTTTTCTGCCAATAAGCAGCAAACAAAACCCAGCGCAGCTCTGTGGAAGTTGTCCACAGGCTGCGCTGGGTTTGTTTTGCAGATTCTACTTTTGTCAATTTGGACTGCAACATCAAATAGCCTTTCTTTACTTCAAGGGATCAATCCGGAAAACTGTTCGGCATTGCACGCTGCTCCTCTCTCTAACGCTATCTTATCATACATGTGTTTTTTTCAAGAGATCGAGTCCCTGATTTCTCTATCTCTCTCACGATCAGAAAGAACACTCTTTCCAGCCGCAAGATTGTCCGTAAGGCCATAACACTTTCTTTTTCTTTGCGTCATCCCTTTGTACTCACAGCATCCACATTCCGGATGAGCATAAAAATAATCTCCTGTATTTGCCGGGACTATGACCCAATAAATACAGGAGATTGATTGCTTTAGATTTAAGTTATTGATTGGTCTGATTCCATATTTCCACGCCGTTTTTCGCTATATTTATCGGTATGGACTCCATTACTGGAATATCATGGAATAATTTCAGACGTTTTACCGTTTCTCTTTCAGCCCACTCTCTGCCGTTTATCCAGCCGCATCTTATCCGCAATCATTGCGATAAACTCCGAGTTGGTAGGTTTCCCGCGCAGGTTGTGGATGGTATAGCCGAAATAGCTGTTGAGGGTATCCACATCGCCCCGGTCCCACGCCACCTCGATGGCATGGCGGATGGCACGCTCCACCCGGCTGGCGGTGGTGCCGTTTCGCTTGGCGATTTCCGGGTACAAACGCTTGGTCACGGCGTTGATATAATCCGGCTCGTTCATGGTGAGCAGGATGGCATCCCGCAGGAACTGGTAGCCCTTGATGTGGGCGGGAACGCCGATCTGATGCAGGATCTCGGTCACAGTCAGTTCATCGCTGTCCACACTGGTGTGCAGCACCCGTTTTTCCTGCCCGAGTGCCACCTTGAGGACGCGGGCCGCCAGCACCGTTTCGTCAAACGGCTTGACGAAGTAGTAGGCAAAGCCTTCGTCCAGCAGCTCCTGCACCATTTCCTCGCTTTGGAACGCGCCCGTTACAAAGAACGAAGTGTGCCGCTCTCCGGCTGCATTGTAGCGCTGCTTGACAGCCAATGCGTCCAGGCCGGGCATAAAGGCGTCCAGCAGAACGACCTGCGGGCGCACCGCGAGCATTTTCTGCAAAACCTTGTTGCCGTCCTTTTCCACAACAGTCACTTCTACGCCTTTTTGTTCCAGCGCTTCGCGGCAGGCCTCCGTGATCTGAGCACCGGTGTCCGACATCAAAAATCTCACTTTGTCCATGGTTGTTTTCCTCCAATGTGTGCAGTTCCCTTAACACCATGGATTTTACCATAAATTTCCAGATTGTTCAACGGTATTTTATGGCAAATTTTGGCAAAGAAAATCGAATGGCGCAGATTTTTTCGTTTATGCCGCCTGGTTTTACGCAGACACGTTCTGTTTTTGCACCTGGCGGGCCTGTTCCAGCATCGTCTGGGCAAAGATGCCGTAACCGCGGGTGGGGTCCTTGACCAAAACGTGGGTCACTGCACCCACCAGCCGCCCGTTCTGCACAATGGGGCTGCCGCTCATGCCCTGCACGATTCCGCCTGTTTTCTGCAAGAGCCGCTGGTCCACCACACACAGGATCATATTCCGGTGCGGGTCGGCATCGTTCACCCGCTCAATGCGCACCCGGTAGCGCTGGGGCGTCTCCCCTTCTGTTGTGGCCCAGATCTCCGCGTCACCGGGCACAACTTCCTGTGCAAAGGCCAGTTCCATCTGTTCCCCGGCAAATGAAGTGCGCGTTGTGCCGTACACGCCGGTGTCGCCGTTGATGCAGATGCTGCCCAGCGCGTGGGTGCTGAGAAAGCGGCCCTTCAGCTCTCCGGGGCTGCCCACCGTACCGCTGGTGCAGCCAATGATCTGGCAGGGCACAATCTCACCGCTGCGCAGCGCTACACTCTCCCCAGTGTCGCTGTCGCTGATCGGATGCCCCAGCCCCGCAAACACACCGACCTGTGCATCCACAAAGGTCATGGTTCCTACCCCCGCCGAAGAGTCCCGCACCCACATGCCCGCACGCCACTGGGCTGCCGCTGCATCCCACTGCGGGGTCAGCAGGGTGCTCCGCTGTTCTCCATCCCGGATATAGACGACCTCCACAGCTTCGCCCGCCGCTGCGTCCAGAGCTGCCTTTACAGCATCGTTGTTTTCCGTGGCGGTGTTCCCGATCCGCACGACCCGGTCCCCCAGCCGCAGGCCTGCCTGCTTGGCCGGGTTTACGGTGCCATCGGCCGTGTTCAGCTCCGAAAAGCCAACGATCAGCGCTCCTTCCGAGAACATCTTGACACCAAATGGTGTACCGCACACGGTAACGGTGGGGCGGCTTTCCACAATGGCGCGGATGCTTTTGACCGGAAGCCATCCCCCCAGCGACAGCGTTGCCTGATAACTGCCCACCGCACGGGTGCTGGCCACATTGCGGCTGCCGGTATTGTGCAGCGGCTCCACCCATGCAAAACGCGGCAGCGCCAGAGCCTGGCCGGGTTCCAGATAGATCCGGTCCGGCAGGCTGTGCCACAGCCAGCCCAGTGCAGCCACCGCCGCTGTCAGCAGATACACTGCCGCGATCCACAGCCACCGCCCGGCTTTTTTCATAACGGCACTTCCTTTCGCATCCTGGTCCTGCCGTTAGTATGCGCCGCACAGCGGGAAAGTATCAAAGATGAAAGGTAAAGCCGTGCTGTTCGACCCCCTTCTCCTACAAAAAAGCCCCCACCGAGAGCTGTTCTGCTGCTGCCAACATCCACAGTAGACATTCCTACGGGTTGGGACCCGCGCACTAAGCAACAGCCCACCGGGCTGATTGCTTACCCTGCTGACGCAGGGCCGTGCTGTTCGACCCCCTTCTCCTACAAAAAAGCCCCCACCGAGAGCTGAACAGCTCTCGGTGGGGGCTATGCGGGAGAAGGGGGTCGAACCCTCACTCCGTTGGAACTGGTGCCTAAAACCAGCGCGTCTGCCATTCCGCCACTCCCGCACACGGTACAACAGTTAGTGTAGCAATTCTCTGCAAAAAAGTCAATCTTTGCAGGCAGTTTTCTGGCTGCGGGGTGAAAACATCCATAAAAAGACAGAAAAATGCTTGACTATTCCGGTGGAATGTGATAGTATATTCAAGCAGTCCGTAACGGCGGCTTCCACACCTCAGAAGTTGTCGGTCTGCATTTTCAAGAATACGCGAGGGTGGCGGAACTGGCAGACGCGCACGTTTGAGGTGCGTGTGGTTTATCCTTGGGGGTTCGAGTCCCCTCCCTCGCACCATGACGAATGTTCTTACAGCATTTAGCTGTCAAAGAACATTCGTCATTTTTTATTTGCTAAATAGCGACATCACAGGGGGCGTAGTTCACAACTACGCCTTTTCTTGTATTCAC
>CAKTGS010000037.1 GCA_934561485.1 uncultured Faecalibacterium sp. | reverse complement strand
GGAGAGCCATCCACGACCGCCTTGACACGACGGACATTCGGCTTCCAGGTACGGTTGGAACGGCGATGGGAGTGAGAAACCTTAATACCAAAGGTAACGCCCTTGCCGCAGCATTCACATTTAGCCATGGTACTTGCACCTCCTAGCAGTGAAGTAAGGAATCAAAATAATCAGCTTGACTATTTTAGCAGATTACCGGGCAAAAAGCAAGCCTTTTTTCAAAATTTCTCGCCCATTTTTCCATTCTCTGCCGCCAGGCCTTGCCGATTGCAGAAAAAAATAGTATTATATAGGATAACAGTCCTGCCATGAGCGGGCAATCTACAGGTTTGGAGACTACGACATGACACGGACAACCTATTACATCATCCGCGCACTGGTTGCGCTGCTGGCCATCCCGTTCCACGAGGCGGGCCACGCCCTGGCTGCCTGGCTGCTGGGCGACCCCACCGCCAAGCGGGAGGGTCGCCTTTCACTGAACCCCTTTGCACACTTTGACCTGCTGGGCACGCTGTGCATGGTGTTTGCGGGCGTGGGCTGGGCAAAACCGGTGTCCACCGACCCGCGCAACTTCAAAAACCCCAAGTGGGGCATGGCGCTCACGGCTTTGGCCGGCCCGGCAGCCAACCTTCTGCTGGCGTACCTTGCCATGGTGGCCTGGAAGGTGATGTACTACTGGGCACCGGTGACCCAGGTTGCCATCTACCTTGCCTATTTCCTGCAGTATCTTGTGCTCATGAACGTGAGCCTGGCGGTGTTCAATCTGATCCCGGTGCCGCCGCTGGACGGCAGCCGCATCCTGCTGGTGGTGCTGCCCCGGCGCATTTACTTCGGCCTGATGAAGTACGAGCGCTATATCATGATCGCTCTGCTGGCAGCGGTGTGGATGGGACTGCTGGACACCCCCCTGTACTACCTCAACAATACAGTGTGGGACCTGCTCAGCGCCGGAACCCGGTATATCGATGCACTGGCCTATTCCATTTATTATAGCAGCATGGGAACGGTGGTGTAAGCCGTGGCAGAGGAACTGACCTTCCATCTGGAAGATTTTGATGGCCCACTGGAATTATTGCTGGCACTTGTAGCCAAACATAAGATGGACCTGCACAACATTCCCATCCTGGAGCTGATCGACCAGTACACCCGCACCGTGGAGCAGGCCGACCCGGACCCGGAAACCGCCAGTGCTTTTATTGAGATGGCGGCGCGCCTGGTGGAGATGAAGAGCTACCTGCTGCTGCCCCGCAGCGAAGAGGGCGAGCGCATGAAGCAGGAGTTTACCGGCCAGCTGATCGAATACGATCAGTGCCGCCGCATGGCTGCTGTGCTGCGCCAGCGGGCCGAGGCCGCGCCGGTGTTCGTGCGCGCACCGCTGGAACTGGAATGGGACAACACCTACACCCTGCACCACGCGCCGCAGATGCTGGCCGACTGCTGGGCCGCCCTGTGCGGCCGCACCAAACTGCGGCGGGAACCCACGCAGCAGCAGTTCGAGCCGCTGGTCACTGCGCCCATGGTGTCGGTCACCAGCCGGGTGGTGTACATCCTGCGCCAGCTTCTGGGCGGCACAGCGGCCCACATGAGCCAGCTGTTTTCCCGCAGACAGAGCCGCAGCACCAATGTGG
Organism: uncultured Faecalibacterium sp.; assembly: GCA_934561485.1. Taxonomy (GTDB): domain Bacteria; phylum Bacillota; class Clostridia; order Oscillospirales; family Ruminococcaceae; genus Faecalibacterium. The sequence goes on along the minus strand of CAKTGS010000037.1, from coordinate 17,590 downwards.
CCACCTTTCTGGCTCTGCTGGAACTGGTGCGCGGCGGCCGTGTGGCCCTGGGCGGGCAGGGCGAGCTGACCATGCGGCGCGTCCGCAGCAAGGGCAATAAGGAGAAAGCATGAATCAGAAACAGATCCGAGCCGCCGTGGAAGCCATGCTGTTTGCCAGCGGCGACCCCATTGGTGCCGATAAACTGGCCCAGGCTGTACAGCTGCCGCAGGCCAATGTGGAAGCTGCGTTGGAAGCCCTGCGTGAGCGCTATGCCCGGGAGGAAAGCGGCCTGTGCCTGCTGCACCTGAACACCCGCTGGCAGCTTTCCACCAAGACCGAATGGGCCGACTGCGTGCGCCGCCTGCTGGACAGCCGCCGTGCTGCCCCCCTTGGCCCCGCCGCTATGGAGACCCTTACCGTCATTGCCTACAACCAGCCGGTGTCCCGTGCCTTCATCGAGCAGGTGCGCGGGGTGGACTCCTCGTCCAGTGTGACGAGCCTGCTGGAAAAGGGCCTGATCGAAGAAGCCGGGCGCCTGGACCTGCCGGGCCGGCCGGTCAGTTTCCGCACTACCGATGTTTTTCTGCGGGTGTTCGGCCTTTCCAGCCTGGAAGAGCTGCCCCCGGTGCACCGGGAACCGGCAGAAAGCGAGGGATGACCCATGAGCATGGTTCTGGCCGTTCTCTCGGCAGTGGGGGGGGTTCTGCTGCTGTTGCTGAAGTTTCTTGGCATTTTGCTGTTGGTGGTGCTGGTTTTGCTGGCACTGCTGCTGTTGATCCCATTCTGTGCGGACGTCCGCTGGGAAAACGAGGTGCTTACAGTACGGGCCGGAGCGCTGGGCATAACCTTTCCGGTGTTTCAGTACCCCAAGCCGGAGCCGCCCTCGGCACCGGAAAACCCGCAGCCGTCCAAAGGCCTGCGCGCAAAGCTGAAAGCAAAATGGAACAGCTGGCGCGCCGCCCGCAAGCAGAAAAAAGCAGCGGCAGAACCAAAGCCGAAAAAGCAGGCCCCGCCCCGCAAAAAGGCAAAGATCACCCTCAACATCCTGTGCACCATCCTGCGGGGGGCCGGCACCCTGACCAAAGCGGTGTTCGGTGCGCTGCGCATCACCCGCATCCGGGTCTGTCTGGGCGTGCGCGGGGAGGACCCCGCCGCTGCTGCCCGCAATTACGGCAGGCTGCAGGCGTGGCTTTACCCGGTGCTGGGCGTGCTGGACCATGCCATCTACCTGCAGTTTGACGAGCTGCGCATCCTGCCGGACTTCGGCAGCGCACAGCCCACGGTGGAGGACCGGGTATCCCTGCGGGTATCGGCCCGGGCACTGTTCATCGTTCTGGCAGCACTGCGGGTGCTGGTGGAGTTCTGGCGCGAAAAGGTGCTGGACGTGTTCCTGTGATTGTGGTACACTATATAAAATAAGGCAGCAGGCGGCCCGGTGCACCCCGGCAGCGGGGCAGGGCAGAGCCGCCGGACCAACGGATAAGGAGACGTGTTTTATGGCTGAGCATCCGATTCAGGGCATTATGAACGTTACCATGGAGAAGATCCGCGAGATGGTGGACGCCAATACCATCATCGGCAAACCCATTACCACGCAGGACGGCACCACCATTCTGCCGGTATCCAAGGTGAGCTTTGGCTTTGCATCCGGCGGCACCGATTTTGACGGCAAGAACGCCGCCAACAAGGACCTGTTCGGCGGCGGCTCCGGTGCCGGTGTCAACATTCAGCCGGTGGCTTTTCTTGTGATCAAGGATGGCTGTGTGCGCACCATTCAGCTGTCGGACAATGCCGACACCATCAACCGTGCACTGACCATGCTGCCGGAGCTGGTGGACAAGATTGCCGCCATGGTGAAGAAGGACGACAAGGCCCCTGCTGAGGAGCCGAAGGCGGAGTAACTGCTGTTCGCAGGCCGCCGGGGGGCTTTCTCCGCGAATAGCCCGGGACTCCAGTCCCGCCCCAGTGCTTGCGCACCGGGGCCCCACCTCCAGGACATTCGCTGGAGAAACTCTCCGCCGGCCTGCAGGAAAACTGCATCTGACCGGGGCTGTGGGCCGGGAGTTTCTCCGAGGACCGTCCGGCGGGTGGGCCCCTGTTGCCGCAAGGCAATAGGGCGGGCAATGGAATGGCCCGATTCGTGTCCGAGGAGAAAGCTGCCGGAACGCAGCTCCTGCACCCGTTTATAACCCAAGCCGTAACCGCAGGCTTCCAACCTGTGGTTTCAGATACAGCACGCAGCAGCGTGCGTTTTGAGCGCCGGGAGGCGCACAAGGAGTTTTGATTATGGCAGAAGAACGTATTCAGAAAATCATGGCCGAGCAGGGGCTTTGCTCCCGCCGTGCCGCCGAGCAGATCATCGCCGAAGGCCGCGTGAAGGTCAATGGCCACCCGGTCAAGGTGGGCGACAAGATGGACCCCAACCGTGATGTGCTGCATGTGGACGACCAACGCATCTACATCAAAAAGGATCAGCAGCTGTACTATCTGGCCCTGTACAAGCCCCGCGGCTATGTGACCACTGCCAGCGATGAGCTGGGCCGCAAAACCGTGATGGATCTGGTGAGCGATATCCCCGCCCGCCTGTATCCGGTGGGCCGCCTGGATAAGGACAGCGAGGGCCTGCTGCTGATGACCAACGATGGAGCCTTTGCGCAGGCCGTTACCCATCCGTCCGGCGGTATTTCCAAGCTGTACCGCGTTACCGTGCAGCCCCGTGCCGATGAAGCCACGATCCTCAAGCTGAGCAGCGGCGTGGTGCTGGACGATGGCACCAAGACCATGCCCTGCGCCATCAATGTGGCGGTGGATGAGCCGGGCCGCACCGTGCTGGAAATGACCCTGAAAGAGGGCAAGAACCGCGAGATCCGCCGCATGTGCGAGGCCGTTGGCCTGGAAGTGGTGCGCCTGAAGCGCAACGCCGAGGGTGTGGTCAAGCTGGGAATGCTCAAGCCCGGCACCTACCGCGAGCTGACCAAGGCCGAGGTGAATGCCCTGCGCGGCGCAGCTGCCAAGGGCCGTGCCCAGACCCGCAGTGCTGCCCTGCAGTCCAAGGCTGCTGAGCGCCGTCCCCGTGGGCCGGTGGGTAAGGGCACCCCGAACAAGCGCAGGTAAGGCAAAAAGAAGCGTTCCAATCGAAGAAGCGCATTCGGAACTCCGGAAAATCAACCGATTTTCCGGAGTTTTTTCATGGCAGAGCAGGGGAAAGAGCGCAGGACGGGAACGCAGAGAACCCCGCCAATGCGGGAGATGAAGAACTATCATATCTTCATCTTAAAAATGAATGAAATTGATTTGAAAGGAAAAACGGCCGAAAAGAAGCGCGCTATCGCCAAAAAGAAAGAGACGCCTTTTGTGAAAAAGAAATTGTGTGCTCTCCGGAGACGGAAGAAACTTTTGACAACAAAAGTTTATCGTTCTGAAGCGGCCCTGTTCATCGACAGAATTTGTGCTATAATACAAAAGCAACGCTTTGCCGGGCCGGTTGGCTGGCAGGACAGACTGGAAACAAGGAGTTTATTGGAATCATGGAAAGAGAAAACCTGAAGTCCCGGCTGGGCTTCATTCTGCTCTCGGCAGGCTGTGCCATCGGCATTGGCAATGTGTGGAAGTTCCCGTATGTGGCAGGCCAGGGCGGCGGCGGCGCATTCGTACTGGTTTACCTGATCTTTCTGGTCATTCTGGGGCTGCCCATTATGACCATGGAGTTTGCAGTGGGCCGTGCCTCCCGCAAAAGCCCAGTGCGCGCCTATCAGGCGCTGGAGAAGCCGGGCGAGAAATGGCACATCCACGGCTACTTTACCCTGATCGGCTGCTACCTGCTGATGATGTTCTACACCACAGTGGCCGGCTGGATGCTGCACTATTTCTACATGACGGCAGCCGGAAAACTCTCCGGCCTGAACGCTGACCAGGTGGCCGGTAAGTTCACGGAAATGCTGGCCAACCCCGGCGTGATGACCTTCTGGATGGTGTTCGTGGTGGCCCTGGGCATCTTGGTGTGCGCCAAGGGCCTGCAGAACGGCCTGGAGCGGGTGACCAAGGTCATGATGATCGCGCTGCTGGTGATTATGGTAGTGTTGGCCATCAACAGCCTGTTCATGGCAGGCGCCAAAGAAGGGCTGACCTTCTTCCTGGTGCCGGATTTTGCCCGCATGAAGGAAGTGGGCGTGGTCAACACGCTGGTCACCGCCATGAACCAGGCCTTTTTTACCCTGAGCCTGGGCATTGGTGCCATGGCCATCTTTGGCAGCTACATCGGCAAGGAACACTCCCTGCTGGGCGAGTCGGTGCGCATTGTGGTGCTGGATACCTTCGTGGCCATCACGGCCGGCCTGATCATTTTCCCGGCCTGCTTCACTTACCATGTGGATCAGACCAGCGGCCCCAGCCTGATCTTCATTACACTGCCCAACATTTTTGCCAACATGGCAATGGGCCGGTTGTGGGGCAGCCTGTTCTTCCTGTTCATGGCTTTTGCGGCCCTGTCCACGGTGCTGGCTGTGTTTGAAAACATCATCTGCTGCGGCATGGAGCTTACCGGCTGCACCCGCAAAAAGTCGGCGCTGGTCAACTTTGTGCTCATCACCCTGCTGTCCATGCCTTGCGTGCTGGGCTACAACCTCTGGGCCTGGGACGGCTTTGCCGTGTTCGGCGGCGCGGTGCTGGATGTGGAGGACTTCCTGGTCAGCAATCTGTTCCTGCCGCTGGGCAGCCTGGTGTACCTGCTGTTCTGCGTGACCCGCTACGGCTGGGGCTGGAACAACTACAAAAAGGAAGTTAACACCGGCGAGGGCCTGAAGATGCACGACTGGATGCGCGGCTACCTGACCTATGTTCTGCCGCTGATCGTGCTGTTCATCTTTGCTTTCGGTATCTACGACAAATTCTTTGCATAAACAACCAAAAACCAATGGATTCAGGCTCCTCTGAAAAGGGGAGCCTTTCTCGGTAGGAGGGCCAATCCGCCATGCATATCCTGATCTGTGATGATGACGCTGCCTTTGGCGCACGGGCTGAGGAGTACGTTGCTGCGTATTTTGAAGCCCACGAGATCCCAGTGCAGTGCACCCTTTGCACCAGTGGGGCGGAGGTGCTGGCGCTGCCGGAGCTGGAGCTGTACCAGCTGGCGTTCCTGGATGTGGACATGCCGCAGATGGACGGTATTGTCCTGGGAGGTCGGCTCAAGCAGCACAACCCCGGAATGCTGCTGGTGTATGTTTCGGCCTACCTGGAATTTGCGCTGCAGGGGTATACGGTCAGTGCATTCCGCTACATTCTCAAGCGGGATGTAACGGCGCAGCTGCCGCGCTGCCTGGACGACATCTATGCCGAGATGACCCGCGACCGCCGCAGTCTGACCGTGCACCACAACCGTGAAACCAGCGAGATCCCGCTGGATCAGATCTATTATTTGGAAAGCGACTTGCGCCAGATCAACATTTACGGCGACATCCCCCGCGAGCCGGTGTGCACCTTTTACGGCAAGCTGACCGAGCTGCCGCCCATGCTGAAGGAAAACGGCTTTTTGCAGGTGGGCCGCAGCGATGTGGTGAACATGAAGTATGTGCGCTGCATCCGCAACTACAAAGTAGAACTGAAAAACGGAGTGGAGCTCAGCGTCAGCCGCAGCAACTATGCCGCCATCCGCAGCGCCTACTTGGAATGGAAGGGGCAGTTCAGCGATGAATAAAGATGTGCTCTGGACCATGCTGGGGCACCTGGTGTGCATTGCACAGTGGGCGGCCTACATCCTGGTCGATTATACGTGCCTTGGCAAAAACAAGACGATCCGGCACCCTTGTTTCTGGGCAGCGGCGGCGGCCGGCGGGCTGCTGGGGCTGTCCATCTGCTTCAATTTTGGCTTTTTCAACAGCAGTTCGGTGGCGTCCAATGTGATCTATCTGCTGGTTACCGTGTGGTTTTTTGGCGGGGGCCTGGTGGAAAAACTCACCGCCTGCCTGATCAACGGCACCATGTGCCTGCTGGCCGAAAACACGGTGAGCTATGCCTTTGCCTGGGGCCTTGGGGTGCCGCCGGGCCAGACCTGGCGGTACAAGAGCTGCCTGGCGGCACTGGTGCTCTCGGTGCTGGTGGTGGGCATTGTGGTGGCCTACTTTGTGCGCCGCTGGAACCGCCGCCGCGCACTGGACCCGCTGCAGGCAATGATCATGAGTTTTTTCCCCGGGGTGGTCGTGGTGCTCAACATCGTGCTCATGGTGTCGGCCAGCGACAAAATGCCCACGCTGCTCAATATGCTCATCACCGTGGGCCTGACGGTGGCGGTGCTGGTGCACCTGGGCATTGTGGAGATGTTCAACGATCAGGTGATGCGCCGCCAGACCGACAGCTTCCGTGCGGCATTGGAACAGCAGCGTGCCGAAGCACTGCTGGACTCCTACACCGCGCAGCGGCGGCTCACCCATGAGTTTACCAACCACATTCAGGCGCTCGGTGCCCTGCTGGCCCAGCAGGACCTGTCCGGTGCACAGGAGTACCTTGCTGCCGTAAGCAAGCAGGTGGCCGCCGGCACCACCATCATGGACACCCACAACCCGCTGCTGGATTCCATCTTGAGCAAAAAATACGAAGAAGCCAAAAAGCAGGGGGTGGCCGTGTACTTTGACCTGTGCGACCTCAAGCAGCTGCCCCTTTCCGGCATGGATATGGTGATCGTGGTCTCCAACCTGCTGGACAACGCCATCCGTGCAGCGACCCAGGCGGCCCCGCCGGAGGTGTATGTACGGGTGCGCAGAACCGGCGGAGAATACCTGTTCTCGGTGCGCAACCGGGTGCAGAAGGATGTGGAACTGGTGGACGGCCAGCTGCCGCGCACCACCAAAACGGAGCCGGGGCACGGCATGGGCCTTGCCAACGTAGCGGATGTGGTGACCCGCTGCGGCGGGGAATACGCCCTCAGCTGCCGGGACCGGTGGTTCCGCTTTACCTGTTCCATTCCAACCGGCGATTCGTGACATGTGCACCGTCAAAATATGACATCTTGTGTGCAACAGGAATGCAACTCTGCTACAATAAATCCGGCAAAGGAAGCCTTCCGTGCCAACATGGTGATGTTGCGGTGGGGGAGTTCCCCTGAGAAGAGCTTTGTTGCTGGATGGAGCAGAACGCCGTGGTGCGTGTAAACGGCGCTGCATCACTCCTTTGCTTATTGTGCTGTGCGTGCACAGCTGCTTCTGACGGGACTTTTTACGGCGGTCATGGGGATTTGCTGTTTATAAAAGTCTGCTCAATACGTCGCAGTTCAGCCTGCTGTTCGGGAACGGAGCGGCAGGGGAACATCAATTGCGTTGTGGAGAGTCTCGTCAGATTTTTTTGTACAAAAACAGGTGGTGCCTGCATCCGGGGTTTCCGGGCAGGCACCACCTGTTTGTCTTTTGAAAAAACTGCGCTTATTCCGGTTTTACCTGCAGCTCCTGCTCGCAGTAGATGCAGCGGTACTTACCGTTGGAGCTGAGTTCAAAGATCTGATCGCACTCTTCCTCAATGGAGGAAATGCAGCGGGGGTTGCGGCAGCGTACAATGTTTACCAGACGCTTGGGAGGCTTGGGCTTTTCCTTGCGTACAGCCTTGCCGTTTTCAATCACGGTCACGCTGATGTCCGGGTCAAGGTAGGCCAGGACATCCAAGTTCAGCCAGGAGGCATCGCCCTCCACCTTGATGATGTCCTTGCGGCCGCTGACGCTCTTGCTGCTGCGGGCGTTCTGGATCAGTGCCACGCTGGCGGTGCGGTTGCCCTTGATGCCCAGCAGGTCCATCAGGCCAATGGCGGTGCCGGCCTTGATGTGGTCGATCACAATGCCGTTCTGGATCTCGTCAATGTTCAGCATATCAGTTGCCCTCCTTTGGTGCCTTGGGGTCTGCAAGACCCAGCAGCGTCATGATCAGTGCCATACGCACGTATACGCCGTTCTGCACCTGCTCAAAGTAGGCCGCACGGGGATCATCGTCCACATCCAGCGCAATTTCGTTCACGCGGGGCAGGGGGTGCAGCACTGCCATATCGGGCTTGGCCAGTGCCATCTTTTCCTTGGTCAGCACGTAGCTGTTCTTCAGGCGGATGTAGTCCTCCTCGTTGAAGAAGCGTTCCTTCTGCACACGGGTCATGTACAGGATATCCAGCTCCGGCATCACTTCTTCCAGGCTGCGGGTCTCCTTGTACTGGATGCCGTTGGCTTCCAGCACATCGTTGATGATGTAGTCCGGCACACGCAGCTCTTCCGGGCTGATGAGCACAAAGCGGATGTTCTGGCAGCGGGCCATGGTTTTGATCAGGGAGTGCACGGTGCGGCCAAACTTCAGGTCGCCGCACAGGCCGATGGTCAGGTCATCCAGCCGACCCTTGCGGCGGCGAATGGTCATCAGGTCGGTCAGGGTCTGGGTGGGGTGCTGATGGCCGCCGTCACCCGCGTTGATCACCGGAATGCGGGAGTAGCGGGAGGCGCGCAGCGGGGCACCTTCCTTCGGGTGGCGCATGGCCACGATGTTGGCGTAGCAGGACACCACACGGATGGTGTCGGCCACGCTTTCGCCCTTGCTGGCGCTGGACACGTTTTCACTGGGAAAGCCCAGCACGTGGCCGCCCAGGTTCAGCATGGCGGCCTCGAAGGAAAGGCGGGTGCGGGTAGAAGGCTCGTAGAACAGGGTTGCAAGCTTTTTGTGCGCTGCAACGTCCTGATAGGCCTCGGGATCTTCGCAGATCCGGTCAGCAAGGTCGAGCAGTGCGGTGATTTCCTGCTGGGTAAAATCCAACGGGTCGATTAGATGTCGCATGGGTACATACCTCCGTGAAATCAAAGCAGTTTGCGCAGAATGGAAAAATCAAAAAAGTTTGTGTAATAGCTCAGCGAACGCATCACTGGCTTGCACAAACGATTGAAACAAACTTCGTCCAGCAACAGCATGGCTTCGCCCGGGGCAAGCCGCATGGCAGAGCGGATGGCGTCATCGCCGCAGCTTGCCTTCAGGTGCGCCACGTTGGAAGAGATCTGCTGGTGGCACTCCCGCTCCAGAATGTCGAATACGCCGCCGGTCAGGTCGATGCGGGTGTAGTCCCGGCTGCCGAACAGGGCACGGGGCAGGTAGTCGATGGAGTAGATCACCGGCGTGGTGTCGGCCAGAATGCGCTTTTTGATGCAGATCACTTCATCGCCTGGCTCGATCTGCAGGTTGTGGGCCAGCTCTTCTCCGGCCCGGATGGGGAACACCTGAATGCCGTCCGCATGGGGGTAGCTGCCAAAGCTGCGGATCAGCGGGTAGTATTCCAGCTTCTGATCCAGGCGGCTACGCAGGTCCAGCACCGAGCGGTTGACCACCGTGCCAATGCCGCGCACCCGCTCCACGTATCCGGCACGTTCCATTTCGCTCAGCGCATCCCGGATCACCGTGCGGCTCACGCCCAGTTCGGCGGCAAGGTCTACCTCGGCGGGCAGACGGTTGGCACGGGCATAGCGCCCGGTGCGCAGTTCGTCCAGCAGGCTGGCAACCACGCGGTCGCTGATCACAGCGCCGCCCAGTCGGCTGGAAGAGACAAGTGTGGATTCCTTCATGTTGTTCCTCCGTTCACAGGCGGTCATCCCGCCGGGACTTCGGGGCGCAATCTGCAATTTCGGCAAAAGTCCCTCTTTTATTATAACACAAATTGACAAGGGAAGAAACGGCATTTATACTGGAATCCTACAAAAAGTGCGATTTTATTTTGGAGGGCGTTGTAGAATGGAACTTATCCTGCATCAATCCTGCGGGCAGCCCGTGCAGCTGCCGGTTACCCTGCGCCGCTGCACCCCGGCCGAAGCCTCGGCGGTGTATGCGCTGCAGAACGAAGTGCACGCAGCCATGCCGCACCCGGAATGGTTTGTGACCGATACGCTGGAACATATCACGGATTACATTGCAAACAGCCTGTGCATCGGCGTGTGGCAGGGCAGCCGTCTGGGAGCTTATCTCACGCTGCACTACTGCGGGCAGCAGCCGGACAATTACGCCGCCTTTCTGGGAGTGCCGCCGGAAGAATGGTGCCGCTGGGCCAACGCCGACAGCGCTGTGGTGCACCCGGACTGGCGTGGCAACGGCCTGCAGCGCAGAATGCTGGAAGCGGCTCTGCCGCTGCTGCCGCCGCAGATCACCCACCTGGGAGCCACCGTCTGCCCGGAAAACCAGTACAGCCTCCGCAATGCCCTGGCCAGCGGGTTTGTTGTCTGCGCCCGGCGGGAAATGTACGGCGGCTTTGACCGCTACCTGCTGGCAAAGGACCTGTGAATGCAGGCGGCAGCCGGTACGGGCATCCAGCGCGTTCTCGCGCGTGCATACGCTTCTTTTCTTCTGCTCAGGGTCAGGTACTGCTTGCAAAAATAAGCAAGGAGAGTATAATGAAAGCGAGAATTTTCTCATTATAACAGAATAAAAAACAGGAGGAATTCTATGATTGCGGAAACCAAACACCCGTCCCTGCGGCTGCTTGCCGTGGTACTGGCGGCGGCCCTGCTATTTACCGCCTGCGCAGGCGGCGCAAAAAGCACGGTGAGCCAGCTGGAGCTGGGCCGCAAGTACCTGACCGAGATGAACTATTCCGAGGCCATTGCGGCCTTTACGGAGGCCATCCGGCTGAACCCCGATGACATTGAAGCCTACCTGGCCCGTGCCGAGGCTTACGCGGCCATGGGCGAGTACGAGAAGGCTCAGGCAGACTACGACACCGTGCTGGAAAAGGCCGGGGACGACCCCTACACCCAGGCTCAGGCCTATGCCGGACGCGCCGGGGTGGACGAACAGGCCGACCAGCCGGAGGACGCCGAGCGGGACTACACGGCGGCTCTGACCCGGCTGGAAAAGGACACGGACGAACAGAACGCAGACGCCGTGCTGACCCTGAAAAAGGACGTGCTGGCCAAACACGCGGCGGTGTGCATCACGTTGGCGCTGTTGGACAAGGCAGCGGAGGACTATGACGCACTGGAACAGCTGGGCGAGAACGTGGCCGCCAAGCGCAAAGAATTGGAGAGCCTGCTGCCGGACAGCGGAACCTCTCCGGATGCCGAAAACGGCCTGACCCCGGATGCACCGGACACCGACACTCCTGCAGACGCTGACACCCCCGCCGATGCCGGCACGGAACCGGAAGCCCCTGCCGAAGAGCAGCCTGCATCCAGCAAAGAAGAACCGGCTGAGAGCAAACCGGAAGAGCAGCCTGCCGAAAGCGAGGCAGAGGAGCAGCCCGCCCAGCAGACACAGTCCTATACGGCAACTGCGACAGAACCATGGGAAAACGAGTCGCAGAGTGGTTCTTATACCACTACAGATAAAGTGACATACCAAATCGGCGGCACAAGCATCAAAGTGCAGCGCGATTGTGTAGAAACATGGACAGACTATGCGGAGCCTGGCGTTCAGCATTCACAGAAAAGCAAGACCACGGAAACCTATACGCTTTCGCAGCCGCTGCAGGGAATGGAACGCCATGGACAATGGCAGGTAATATGGGATGTTCCGGCAGGAACAAAGATTACACATTCCTACACGCAAAGTTCGTCTTGGGATGGTGAAGATGGCGGCACATGGAATTATACAGGTCTTAGCTGGCTGGTGACGCCACGTATTCTGAGCGATGATGAAGTATACGCATGGGGTTATGGCGCAGACTATGGATGCACAGAAGATTATGGCGAGACATTGACCGTAGAAAAAGGAAAAATGTATGAGCCGTATGATATAAATGAGGGCGGTGCGTTTATACTGAATGCTGGTGTTGTTTTCCGTGGAGTCTGATACAAAATAAAACTATCTGCAGTCCGTGTGCTGATTTTTCAAATCGGTGCACCGGGCTGCAGTTTTTTATTTGCAAGCTTCTCCTCTTTATTTTTCCCATCCTGACACAAACAACTGATTTTTTCCACCGCTTTGGGGCTATACTTCTTGTGCATACCAAGGAACACAGCAAGGAGCAGACGGAATGAGCATTTGGGAAAAACTGGGTTTTGGCGGGTACAAGGGCTTTTCGCGGGAAGCGGCACAGCTGCTGCAGGCGGCGGTGGAGCTGGCAGGCGGCCTGGGCTACGAAAAAGCAGATACCGGGCACCTGCTGCTGGCCATGCTGCAGCAGAACGAGGGGGCTGCGGCACGCTTTCTGGCGGGCAAGCAGATCACGGAGCAGGCGGTGCGCTGCCAGCTGGCCGAAGGCCGCCGCACCCCGGCGCAGCATCTGGACCGGCACGCACTGGCCCCGGACCTCAAGCGCACCATGGATTATGCCCTGATCGGGGCACAGAATGCCCACCTCAGCCGTGCCGAGCCGGAACACCTGCTCTGCGCCATGCTGGAAGATGACGGCTGCACCGCCGGGGTGCTGCTGGCTTCTATGGGCCTGCCCCTGACCGAAGCCGTGCGGGAATGCCGCCAGCTGAGTGGACAATTCGTGCTGCCGGCCCAGCCCCGGGTGTCTGCCGCCATGCCCCGGGGCAGCCGCGCCAGCGACAAATACTGCCGTGACCTTACCCGCCGCGCCCAGGATGGCGAACTGGACCCGGTGTTCTGCCGGGACGCCGAGCTGGACCGCATGGTGGAAATTCTGTGCCGCCGCCAGAAAAACAACCCCTGCCTGGTGGGGGAGCCGGGGGTGGGCAAAACCGCCCTGGCCGAAGGGCTGGCCCAGCGCATTGCCCAGAACCGGGTGCCCCGGGCGCTGCAGGGGCGGCGTCTGCTGGCGCTGGATATGGCCAGCCTGGTGGCGGGCACCAAGTACCGGGGCGACTTTGAAGAGCGGTTCAAGACACTGCTGGAAGAGCTGGTGCGGGACGGCACCGCCATCCTGTTTGTGGACGAATTTCACACCATTGTGGGGGCCGGTGCGGCAGAAGGTGCCATTGACGCTGCCAGCATCCTGAAGCCGGTGCTGGCCCGGGGGGAGCTGCAGCTCATCGGGGCCACAACCAACCAGGAGTTTCGCACCCACATCCAGAAGGATGCGGCCCTGGAGCGCCGCTTTGGCCGGGTGCAGGTGGAAGAACCCACCCCTGCCCAGGCGGTGGATATCCTCAACGGGCTGGCCACCCGGTACGAGCAGTACCACAAGGTGATCCTGCCGCCCCAGACCCTGCAGGCGGCGGTGGAGCTGTCGGTGCGGTATCTGCCCGGGCGCTGCCTGCCGGATAAGGCCATCGACCTGGTGGACGAAGCCTGCGCGGCGGCCCGCATCCGGGCCGAACAGACCCAGCAGACAAGGCCCGCGCTCACCCCGGACGATATTGCCCGGGTGGTGGCCCAGGCCAGCGGCGTGCCCGCCGAGCGGGTGAGCGAGCAGGAGCGCGACCGGCTGGAACAGCTGGAACAGCGGCTCAACCGGGAAGTGCTGGGCCAGCAGCGTGCCGTGGCGGCAGTGGCAGGAGCCATCCGGCGCAGCCGCACCGGGCTGGGGGAGCCGGGCAGACCCATTGGTGCCATGCTGTTTCTCGGCCCCACCGGCGTGGGCAAAACCGCGCTGGCCCGGGCACTGGCCGTGAGCTGGTTCGGCAGCGAGAAAGCCCTGCTCAAGTTTGATATGTCGGAGTATCAGGAGCAGCACACGGCGGCCCGTCTGCTGGGGGCACCGCCGGGCTACCTGGGCCACGATGAAGGCGGCCAGCTCACCGAAGCTGTGCGCCGCCGCCCCTACAGCGTGGTACTGTTTGACGAGATCGAAAAAGCTCACCCGGACATCCAGAACATTCTGCTGCAGATTCTGGAGGACGGCGAACTGACCGATGCCATGGGCCGCAAGGCAGATTTCCGCAACACCATTGTGCTGCTCACCTCCAACCTGGGCGCGCGCTTTCTGGCCGGGCAGGCAGCCCCGCTGGGCTTTGCTGCCGGGGCAGAAGCCCTGCTTGAAAAGCAGGCGGCGCAGGCTGTGGAAGAAGCCAAAAAGTGGTTCCGTCCGGAGCTTGTGGGGCGGCTGGATGAGCTGATCGTGTTCCGCCCTCTGTCGGAAGAGACCCTGTGCACCATTGCCGAAAACTTTTTGTGCAGGCTGGAAGCCCGCGCGGCCCGCAGCGGATACCGGCTCAGCCATACGCCCCGGGTGGGTGCTGCACTGGCGGCCCGGGCACAGTCGGCCTACGGTGCCCGCGAGCTGCGCCGCCAGGTGGACCGTGCCGTGGAGCAGGCACTGGCAGATCAGATCGCTGCCGGAACGGCCTGCACCGGCCAGCACTGGACGGCGGATTGCTCTGCAGACGGCAGCATCGTCCTGCGGGAGGACGAAACTGCTGTGCTTTAATACAAGGCTGGCAGGGAGTTTCCAAAGCAAATGATCCGGCGGGTGGACCCCTGCTGCCGCAGGCAGTAGGGCGGGCAATGGAATGGCTTGCAACAACAGCGACCGCTGCCAGTGGCAGAAACAGGAAGCTATTGTTGGGGCCGCGGCCAGCAAGACGCAAGCGTTAGCAAAGCGGATGCTGGGTGCCGCAGCCCGTATCCATTTGCGTGGAAAGCTCCCTGACGGCCTGCCGGAAAACACTTGAAACCTACAGAATTTCTGTTATCATAGAAACAACAGAATGGCAGGAGGTACCCCATGCACACGTTGTTTCTATTGAACCCCACAGCTGGCAAGAGCGACTGCACCAAACAGCTGCCACAGCAGCTTCACGCGGCAGCGGCACGGGCGGGTCTTGCGCAGGCAGAGTATACCATTCAAATCACCACTCATGCAGGCCATGCCCGGGAGCTGGCCCGTGCCGCTGCCCTGCAGGCAGCAGGGGAGCCGGTGCGTATTTTTACTGCCGGCGGCGATGGCACCTTCAACGAAGCACTCACCGGCGTTTACGGCCTGCCCAACGCAGCCGTGGGCTGCCTGCCCTTTGGCAGCGGCAATGATTTTCTGCGCACCTTTGGCACCAGAGAAGAATTTCTGGACCTGGATGCCCAGCTGGCCGGTACGGCTGTGCCCATCGACCTGATGCAGACCAGCCTGGGCCTTTCGGCTACCATCTGCGCCGCCGGGCTGGATGCACAGGTGGCGTATGGCATCCCCAAGTTCCGGCGTATTCCGCTGTGCGGCGGAGAAATGGCCTATGCACTCTCCATTGTGGAGCAGCTGTGCGGGCACATCGGCCGCCGGGTGGAGTATACCATTGACGGTGAAAAGCTGACTGTGGACTGCCTGATGTGCGCCATCTGCAATGGGCACGCCTACGGCGGCGGCTTCTGTGCCGCACCGGAAGCGCAGCCGGATGACGGCTGGCTGGATGTATTCATTGTGCGCAAGGTGGGACGGCTGACCATTGCCAAGCTGCTCAGCATGTACAAGAACGGGCGGCACTTTCAAAATGGGCAGCTTGTGCCGGAAGCACAGCCTTATTTCCTTTATCGCCGCGCAAAGCATGTGGAACTGCAGGCGGCGGATGGACGCGGCCCCATTGTGGCAACAGCGGACGGTGAGTGCGCGCCCTGCCAGCAGGTGAGCGTGCAGGTGGAGCCGCTGGCCGGGCGGGTGCTGCTGCCAAAGCCGGTGTACGAGCGTTTTGCCGCGCAGCGTACCGGCCGGAGTGCGGATTGAAGAAGCAGAAACCGATAAAAAAGCGGGTGTTTTCCAGCACGGAAACACCCGCTTTTTGCGCTGTAAAATCAAATTTTGAGCGGTCATAAATTCTTAACAAAGAAATTTGCGCAAAAGGCTTGATTTTTTGAGTCAAGATGAGTACAATACTCTTAGCACTCAGGAAAACAGAGTGCTAAACACCCGACCGGAGCGAACACGAAGCCCCGGTGGGCGCCAACTTTGTTTCAAAATTATTTTTACTATAGGAGGGCAAGAACTATGAAGATCATTCCTCTTGCAGACCGCGTTGTTATCAAGACTGTTGAGGTTGAGGAAACCACCAAGGGCGGCCTGATCCTGACCGGCAGCGCAAAAGAGAAGCCCCAGGTTGCTGAAGTGGTGGCCGTTGGCCCCGGCGGCGTTGTGGACGGCAAGGAAGTCAAGATGACCGTGAAGGTCGGCGATAAGGTCCTCACCAGCAAATATTCCGGCACCGAAGTCAAGGTGGACGGCGAGGAGTGCACCATTGTGCGTCAGGCCGACATTCTGGCAGTCGTTGAGGACTGAACCGGATTTTTCCCTTCTCATTTGAGTTTGATTGATAAAGGAGCGATTTATTATGGCAAAGCAGATCAAGCAGGGCGAGGACGCCCGCAAGGCACTGTGCGCTGGTATTGATACCCTGGCAGATACCGTCAAGATCACCCTTGGCCCCAAGGGCCGCAATGTGGTGCTGAGCAAGAAGTTCGGCGCACCGGTCATTACCAACGATGGCGTGACCATTGCCAAAGAGATCGAGCTGAAGGACGAGTTCGAGAACATGGGCGCACAGCTGGTGCGTGAGGTTGCAACCAAGACCAACGATGCCGCAGGCGATGGCACCACCACCGCAACCGTGCTGGCACAGGCCATGGTCAACGAAGGCATGAAGAACGTTACCGCCGGTGCAAACCCGATGGACATCCGCCGCGGCATGAGCAAGGCCGTTGCCAAGGCTGTGGAGACCATCAAGGCTCACAGCCAGAAGGTGAAGGACAGCAATGATATCGCCCGCGTTGGCACCATTTCTGCCGGTGACCCTGAGATCGGCCGTCTGATTGCCGAGGCTATGGAGAAGGTCACCTCTGACGGTGTTATCACCATCGAGGAGAACAAGACTACCGCCGAGACCTACAATGAGATCGTGGAAGGTATGCAGTTCGACCGCGGCTACCTGACCCCCTATATGGTCACCGATACCGACAAGATGGTGGCCGATCTGGACAACGCCGCGATCCTGATCACCGATAAGAAGATCAGCGTCATTCAGGACCTGGTTCCTCTGCTGGAGCAGGTGATGCAGAACGGCCTGAAACTGCTGATCGTGGCTGAGGACATTGAGGGCGAGGCTCTGTCCACCCTGATCGTCAACCGTCTGCGCGGTACCCTGAATGTGGTTGCCGTCAAGGCTCCCGGCTTTGGCGACCGCCGCAAGGAGATGCTGCAGGATATCGCAACCCTGACCGGCGGCACCGTGATCTCCTCTGACCTGGGCTATGAGCTGAAGGACGCTACCGTCCAGCTGCTGGGCCATGCCCGCCAGGTCAAGGTGACCAAGGAGAACACCACCATTGTGGGCGGCGCAGGCGACAAGGAAGCCATTGCAGCCCGCATTGCACAGATCCGCAACCAGATCGAGGCCGCTACCAGCGACTTTGACCGCGAGAAGCTGCAGGAGCGTCTGGCTAAGCTGGCCGGCGGCGTGGCTGTCATCAAGGTCGGTGCTGCTACCGAAGTCGAGATGAAGGACAAGAAGCTGCGCATTGAGGATGCTCTGAACGCAACCAAGGCTGCTGTTCAGGAAGGCGTTGTGGCCGGCGGCGGTACCGCTCCCATCAACGCGATCCCCGCTGTGCGTGAGCTGTGCGACACCCTGGAAGGCGATGAGCGCACCGGTGCCAAGATCGTGCTGAAGGCTCTGGAGGCTCCTCTGCGCCAGATCGCCAAGAACGCCGGCCTGGAAGGCAGCGTCATCATCGACAAGATCATCTCTGCCAACAAGCCCAACTACGGCTTCGATGCCCAGAACGAGGTCTTTGT
>CAKTGS010000036.1 GCA_934561485.1 uncultured Faecalibacterium sp. | reverse complement strand
ATTCGCCGCTCCTTTGGTGAAACGGCGAATAAAATCTTATATTATTTTTATTGTCTACTTGACGGAGTGCACCTCAAACCACCCGGCTCCTGCCTGTTCTCTTTGGTTAGGATACAGCCCGCAGAATCACGCCTTCTGCCGAAATAATATCATCGTCATAGTTTTTCGTTGTTCCGAGGTTATAAAATTTTGGAACACACGGCCCTACAGATTCTCCCGCATGGACCGTCACCTGCGACACTGCCGTACCTGTTACGCGCGAGCCATTCAGAACGTAAAAAGGATTAAACGTTTTGCTGCCTACGGCTCCATCTTTGCCCACGATATGCATTTCCATCGTCATGGTTGTCTCGGCAGGCACTAAGATCACGGTGCGGTTGTTTTCGCGCAGGACGCCCTGCACTGGCTGAGAGAAACGATAAACTCCTCGAATACCATAAAGCCCCCACATCGCCTGAGCCAGTTCTATCTGTCCCTGAATATCCGTATCAGCATCTTCCGCCGCCCGAAGATTCATAATATAATCCACCGCTTCTCCGTTAACGGAGTATGCAACATCATACGAGAATGAGCCGGACCTATCTTTTTGCGTAAAGCTCACGGAATTTCCCGTTGCCGCCGGTGTTGTCTGTGCTGCTGCCGGTTTGGTTGGTGTCTGCGCTGTGGGGGCCGGTTTCGGCTCCTCTTTTTTCTGGAAGCCGCCCTCCGGCTGGTCATTTTTCCAGGTATAGCTCTGGGCATTCAGGTCCGTTTTGGCGGGGTTCAGGATATACCACACGCCCTCACCTTCGCGGCTGCGGCCCTTGGCCCCGCCGTAATACACATACAATTTTGCCAGCGACACCTTGCCGACCTCATCCGCTGTGGGTGCAGCGGTGCCTGCCAGGGCGGCGGCGGTCACCGTGCCGTTTTCGGTTTTGGTCACATCGTCCCAGGCGGTGGCATTGGCATAGACGGCCAGCATTTTGCCGCTGGCATCGTAGTACCGCAGCTGATAGCCCCGGGCCAGAACATTCTGCATGGCGGCCTTGGCGTCTGCCGTGGAAAGGGCCGCCTTGATCTTATCGTATGCCTTGATGCCGCCGGACCGGGCCAGCTCTGCGGCGTTTTTCAGCACGGACTCGGCGGCCCCCAGCTGAATGCTGTCTGCATACTCGGCGTGGTTCACCTGCTCCAGCCAGCTGTCGGCGCTGGCAAGGTCGCCCGCCTTGCTCTTGGCAAGGCTTACAGCGGCCAGCAGGGTGTCGCGCTCAGTGGTTTTGTTTTCGCCCAGGTCGATCAGCGTATCGTAGTCGGGCAGAACGTCCGTGTAGTTGCCCAGCTTTTCGTTGGCGGCGGCGCGGCCCGTGTAAGAGGTCACCTTTGCCGCCTTCACGTCCAGCACGTCCGTATCCTCCGGCAGTTTTGCCAGACTGTTCAAAGCCTTGGTGTAGCCCGCCACGGCGGCCTGATTTTTGCCCAGCAGAGCGCTCAGACGGGCGCAGGCGGTGTAAACCTTGACCTTGAGTGCTTCCAGCATCTGGGCGGTCACATTCTCAGTTTTGTCTGCATCCACCTGATCCAGCGCATTGGATGCCGCTTTGTAGTCGCTCAGGGCATCCTCATTGGCGGTGGTCTGCTCGTTGATCTCGGCGCGGCCAATGTAGGCTTCTGCCTGCAGGTAGGGCTGGTCCGCTGTCTTTTCAATGACCGTGCCGTAGTCCGCTTTGGCGTCATCGTACTGGCCCAGGGCAAGGTATGCTTCTGCACGGTTCATGTACGCCGGAATGTTTTCCGGGTCCAGTTCAATGGCCTCCGTAAAGGACGCCACAGCTTCGGTGTAGTTCAGTTCAGTCAGGTACTTCTGGCCCACTTCCAGCTGCTCCTGCGCTCTGGCCGCTTTGGACGTGCAGGCTGTGAACAGCATGGCCGCCAGCAGCACCGTGGCTGCAAGCCGCAGCAGCCGCGTTTTTGCTTGATTCCGCATCAATGTTTCCTCCTGTTTTTCGTGTGTTTTGGGCAATTTCCTGTTTTATTATACTCCCTCCCCGCATATTTTTGCAAGGTTTGCCAACAAAAAAGCGTCTGCCCAAGCGGGCAGACGCCGAAAGAATGCAGTTTAGTTGGACAGGATCATGCGGTCGTTGGCAAACTCGCCGCCGCTGGCAACCTGGAACTTGGCCAGCAGGTCGGAAACGTGGAGGTTCTTTTTCTCCTCGCCCGCCACATCGTAGATGATATGGCCCTCGTGCATCATGATCAGACGGTTGCCGTACTTGATGGCATCCTTCATGTTGTGGGTGATCATCATGGTGGTCAGATGGTTCTCTTCCACGATCCGGGCCGAAAGGGTCAGCACCTTGAGGGCCGTTTTGGGGTCCAGTGCGGCGGTGTGCTCGTCCAGCAGCAGGAGCTTGGGCTTGTTCATGGTAGCCATGAGCAGGGTCAGTGCCTGGCGCTGGCCGCCGGAAAGCAGGCCCACGCGGGCAGTCAGGCGGTCCTCCAGGCCCAGGTCCAGGGTCTTGAGCAGCTCACGGTACTGCTCCCGCTCGGCTTTGGTAATGCCAATGCGCAGGGTGCGCCGCTTGCCGCGGCGGGCCGCCAGCGCCAGGTTTTCTTCGATCTGCATGGTGGCGGCGGTGCCGGTCATGGGGTCCTGGAACACGCGGCCGATGTAGGCGGCGCGCTGGTGCTCGCTCAGGCGGGTCACGTCCACACCGTCAATGATGATCTTGCCCGCATCCACCGGCCACACACCGGCCACGGCGTTCAGCATGGTGGATTTGCCTGCGCCGTTGCCGCCGATGACGGTGACAAAGTCGCCTGCGTTCAGGTTCAGGTTCAGGCCGTTCAGGGCCGTTTTCTCGTTCACAGTGCCCGCATTAAAGGTTTTGGAAACGTTCTGGATCTCAAGCATTTTTTGCATCCTCCTTTGCCTTCTTCACCGGCTTCGAGAAGTATTTGCCCTTCCAGTACGGCACCGCCAGGAACACGGCCACCACAGAAGCACTGAGCAGCTTGAGCAGGTTGGCGTCAAAGCCCAGGGTCAGCACCAGCTGGATGACGATGTAATAGATGATGGCACCAATGGAAACGGATACCAGCTTGAGGGCAAAGTTGTGGAAGATGCGGCTGAACACGGCCTCGCCGATGATCACGGCAGCCAGGCCAATGACGATGGCACCACGGCCCATGCCCACATCGGCAAAGCCCTGATACTGGCTGAGCAGTGCGCCGGACAGAGCAACCAGGGCGTTGGACACGGCCAGGCCCAGCACGATGTTGAAGTTGGTGTTGATGCCCTGTGCGCGGGACATGGCGGGATTGGAGCCAGTAGCACGGATACCGCAGCCCAGCTCCGTGCCGAAGAACCAGTACAGCACACCAATGACCACAGCGGTGATGATGACCACCATGAGAATGGGGTTGTGCAGGGCAGCTTCCTTGACCCAGCGCAGGGAGATGATCAGGTCATACTTGTCCACATTGATGGACTGGTTGGCCTTGCCCATGATCTTCAGGTTGATGGAGTACAGCGCCAACTGGGTCAGGATACCGGCCAGAATGGCGGGAATGCCCATAAAGGTATGCAGCAGACCGGTAACCAGGCCGGTGGCCAGGCCGGCCAGCACAGCCACCAGCAGCGCGGCCCACACGTTCATGCCCGAAAGCAGGCACATGACGCACACGGCACCGCCGGTGCCAAAGGAGCCGTCCACGGTCAG
This sequence comes from uncultured Faecalibacterium sp., assembly GCA_934561485.1. GTDB lineage: Bacteria > Bacillota > Clostridia > Oscillospirales > Ruminococcaceae > Faecalibacterium. The sequence goes on along the minus strand of CAKTGS010000036.1, from coordinate 16,014 downwards.
GTCGGCCACATCCAGAATGCGGTAGGTCAGGTATACGCCAATGGCCATGATGCCCCAGATCAGGCCCTGCGCACAGGCACCCGGCAGAGCGCCCGGCAGGTTGGCAAGTCTTGCAATGATGTCCAAAACAATTCCTCCTAAACGTTGCTTCACACTTTTTTATTCTCCCGCTTGAATACGGGAAAGCGGAGAAGAGCCACAAAATTGCCCTCCTCCGCTGATTTTTATAGTTTTTGCTAAGAGAGATTATGCCTCAATGGCCTCGTAGCCTTCCGGAACGGTCAGGCCCAGATCATCGCAGATGGTCTTGTTGTACTTCTTGGTCACATCGGTGTACTCGATGGGCATTGCAGAAACATCGGCCTCGCCGCTCAGGATCTTCACGGCCATCTCACCGGTGGTGTAGCCCAGGTCGTAGTAGCTGATGGACAGGGTGGCCACGCCGCAGCCGGAGCAGATGCCCTCTTCACCGGCGAACACAGGCTTCTTGGCCGGGCGGCAGATGCCGTCCACAATGCCAGTGTTGGCAGCCACGGTGTTATCGGTGGGCACATACAGGGCATCGTTCTCATCGGCGGCCTTCTGGCAAACAGAGGACAGATCGTTGGAGTCGGAGAAAGCGTACTGGGTAGCGGTGATGCCCTTGGCTTCCAGGTACTTCTGCACCTCATCCACCTGGTACTGGCTGTTGGCCTCGGCGGAGCAGTACAGCAGACCCACCTTCTTGGCGTCCGGCATCCACTCCACGATCATGTCAGCCTGCTGATCCAGCGGGGCCAGGTCCGAGGTACCGGAAACATTGCCGCCCACGGTGCCGTTGAAGTCGGTCAGGCCCAGAGCCACGCCGTACTCGGTGATGGAAGTGCCCAGCACCGGGATGGTATTGGTGGCTGCCTGTGCAGCCTGCAGGGCTGCGGTGGCGTTGGCCATGATCAGGTCCACACCGGAGGACACAAAACCATTGGCGATGGTAGCGCAGGTAGCGGAATCGCCCTGTGCGTTCTGGAAATCGAAGGTAACGTTGTCGCCAAAGGCTGCGGTCAGGGCATCCTCAAAGCCCTGGGTTGCAGCATCCAGAGCGGCGTGCTGCACCAGCTGGCAGATGCCAACGGTATAGGTCTCACCGGCAGCAGCTGCAGAAGCAGCGGTGCTGGATGCCACGGAAGAAGCAGCCGCCGTGGAAGCGGACGAGCCGCCGCAGGCGGTCAGGGCAGCAGCTGCACCACAGGCAGCGGCAGCAGCCAGGAACGAACGACGAGTGATCTTACGCATATCAATTTCTCCTCTATACTTTGCTTTCGCGGCACAGGACGCCGCGCAAACCACATTTTTGAAAAGCGCTGCAGGGTCGCCTGCGCTTTACACTCGTGAAGTATAGCACACATTTCCCGGTAAAACAATCCACTTTTACCCCAAAACGGCCTTTGTTATTGATTATTTCAAACGAATCCATCAATTATTTCGATTGGTCATTTCTCTTTTGCTGATACTGCGCCAGTTTTGCATATTCTGCTTCCAGCCACTGCAGGTTTGCTTCCAGCTGCGGCAGCCAGGGGCTGGCGTAGTCGTAACGGTAATACAGCGCCTGCCAGAGCTTTTGCCGCATCCGGCGCAGCAGCACCGGGGGCAGCTGCGCTTCCCAGCCTTCCACGGTGTCCTCCAGTGCCATGCAGGTCTGCGCCCAGCGCACATCCGCCGCTTCCCGGGCGGGAACATCGTACCGAGCCAGATAGTCCTCCACCGTGGCTTCGATCACCCGCCCGCCGCAGCCGGTGGGCTGCAGGAAATAGTGCACCTGCCCTTCCCCGCTGATCTCCTGCGCCAGCGGATACAATGCGCACACCAGCGGCTCCGCATCGTGGATGGCGCAGTGGTTTTCGGCAAGGAAGGGGCAGTTGTTCCGGTTCTCCTTTACCGGGGCCAGCCGCAGCACCGGCAGATGGCTCACGGTGCCAATGCTGGCCCTGCAGTAGCCCCGGGCTACGATCTGCGGCGGCAGACGCAGCCGGGCCGCAATGCGCCACAGGTCAAACCCGGACAGCACAATGTCCTCCCGGCCCCGGCAGCAGTTGCCGCACCCGGCACAGGCAAACCGGAACTGCTCCTGCCGGCCCAGCAGCGGCATATCCGCCGTGCGGGTAAAATCCACCTGCCCGCACAGGTCGATGTGGTCGTCACGCATCCTGTTTCGCTCCTTCTTCCATTTTCAGGAATTTTCCGATGGTTCCACTGCGTATTTGCTTGTACATTGCATATCCTGCCAGACTGCACCATCTGCAGCATAATACATCCACTCTGTGGTGCCATCTTTGAATAGATATTCCAGCGCAAATGCCTGCCCCTCCTGCACGGGCACCGGATAGTTGTTGTAGGGCAGCACATCATTTTCCCGGGGCTGTGCTGTAAAATCCGCATACGCATCTTCTACCCGCCAGAATCTCCGGCCTGCCGCTTCGCCTGCCCAGGCAGCGATATTCTCTTCTCCCAGATAAACCGCCGTGTATGTCTTGCCTGCAATGGTAAGTGTTTTTTCTCCCATGACAGGCGTTGTTTCTTCCGGCAGATCCTTTAAGCCGGTCCTCAGGTCTTTGGAGACGATCCGCTCCCCATATTTCCGGCAGAGCTGATTTGCCATACAGGGCACCGTACCGTCCTCGTAGTTCATTCCATCCAGCGCCGTATGGACCGCGCCGTAGATCCCCATCACATCGGTCTTTTTCTCGGCATCCAATGCATCCAGTTCCCGCATAAAGTTTTCTGCCATACAGTTTTCCCGGTAGACATCCGCTTCTGCGTCCTTTCCCGCATAGCTATAGCTATAATACTGCTTTGCCTGCTGGATGCTTTCCAGTGCCTGCGCATACTCCGGCGAATCTTTTTTGCCTTCTGCCGCCAGATAGGTCAGGTATTGATACCCCAGTGACCGATACTGGTGCTCGATATCCGTCCCGTGAAAAACCGTTTCCGGGCAGTTCTGTTTGATCTGCTCGTAAAATGTCCGGTAGACTTCACTGCCGCCCAACGTTCCCTGCACGGCCTTAAAGTGTTCATTTAAGAGCGCATCATCCTCTGCCTGCATCCACCGGTTCAAAAGCTGTGTGCTTGCGTAACCATCCTCCAAAAACAGGTCTCGCACTCCTGCAGCATAGAGCTCTTCCCAATGTTCCAGCTCCTGCGCGATCATTTCCTCGTTTGCATGTTCTTCCCCGTACAGATATACCGTTCCAGCCGCTTCCGGTTCCGTTTGAGAAGAGGCCGTTGTTTCCTCATTTGCCGGAGTGCAGGCTGTCAGGCAAAGTCCCAACAGCAAAACCGCCCCTGCTGCCACACGCCAGAAATTTTGTTTCATGCTGGTTTCATCCTCCCCGATCGTTTTTTCCAGTATAGCACAGTTTTCTCAAAAACAAAGCCATCCGCACCGTTTTCCGGCACAGATGGCTCTGCACATTCATTTGAATCGTTTTTGCTTACTGGTACAGCGGAAAGTCGTGGGTCAGCTGCAGCACACGGGCGCTGATCTCGTCCTTCTTCTCATCGTAGTGCCAGATGCAGTCGGCAATGCAGTCCGCGATCACCTTCATCTCGGCCGCTCCCATGCCGCGGGTGGTAACAGCCGGGGTGCCCAGACGTACGCCGGAGGTCACAAAGGGGCTGCGGGTCTCGCCGGGCACGGTGTTCTTGTTGGCGGTGATGTGCACGCTGTCCAGACGGGCTTCCAGCTCCTTGCCGGTGCACTCCTCATCGCGCAGGTCAATGAGCATCAGGTGGTTGTCGGTGCCGCCGGACACCAGCTTGACGCCGCGGGCCTGAAGCTCTGCAGCCAGAGCCTGTGCATTTTCCACGATCTTGCGGGCATACTCCTTGAATTCCGGCTTCAGTGCCTCGCCAAAACAGACCGCCTTGGCCGCAATGACATGCTCCAGCGGGCCGCCCTGGGTGCCGGGGAACACGGCCGAGTTGATGCGCTTGGCTAGAATGGGGTTGTTGGTCAGGATCAGACCGCCGCGGGGGCCGCGCAGGGTCTTGTGGGTGGTGGTGGTCACCACATCCGCATAAGGCACCGGGCTTTGGTGCTGGCCGCCGGCCACCAGGCCGGCAATGTGGGCCATATCCACCATCAGGTAGGCACCATAGCCGTGGGCGATCTGGGCGATCTTTTCAAAGTCGATGGCGCGGGGGTATGCCGAAGCGCCCGCCACGATCAGTTTGGGACGCACCTTCTTGACCTGCTTTTCCAGTTCCGCATAGTCGATCACGCCGTCTGCATTGACGCCGTAGGACACAAAGTGGTAGTTCTTGCCGGACATGTTCACCGGTGAACCGTGGGTCAGGTGGCCGCCCTGGGACAGATCCATTCCCATCACGGTGTCGCCCAGGTCCAGCAGGGCAAAGTAGACGGCCAGGTTGGCCTGTGCGCCGGAGTGCGGCTGCACATTGGCATACTTGGCACCAAACAGCTTGCAGGCACGCTCAATGGCAATGTTCTCCACCTCATCCACGTAAGCACAGCCGCCGTAGTAGCGCTTGCCAGGCAGGCCCTCGGCATATTTGTTGGTCAGGATGCTGCCCATTGCCGCCATGACTGCCGGAGACACGATGTTCTCGCTGGCGATCAGCTCGATGTTCTGGCGCTGGCGGGTCAGTTCCCGGTCCATGGCTGCTGCCAGTTCCGGGTCCACCGTGTTGACCAGGCCGATGGTGTCCATCATTTCATTGTACATTTGCAACTTCCCCTCTCTTGTTCCCGAAAAAAGCGGCTGTTCCGGCACAGATTCTGCCCGCAGACCGCATCGGTTTCCTCTATCATAGCAGAAAGGGCGGGGTGCTTCAATGCTCTTTTTTGCAAAAGACTTGCTTTTTCTGCCCCCAGCGTTTATTATACCTGTATAAAAAAACGGGACTGTTTTTGTATATTTTTCACTTTTCCATCCGCACAGATGAAGCGAGGTGTTTTGTATGACCATTGCCGCCCAAAAAGCGGCTCAGCGTGCTGCCGGCAAGGCCGCACGCCGGGCCATGTCCCTGCCCCAGCGGCAGGCCGCCAGCCGTGCCCTCTGTGAGCGGGTTGCGCAGCTGGACGCTTTCCGGTCTGCCCGCACAGTCCTGCTGTACGCCGCCTTCGGGGCTGAAGCCGACCTGACCGCTCTGGCGGACGCCGCCCGGGCACTGGGCAAACGGGTGGCCTACCCGGTGTGCGGCGAAGGTTTTTCGCTCACGGCAGCCATTCCTGCGCCGGACGGCTGGGAGGTGGGGCAGTACGGCATCCGCACTCCGGTGCTGGCACGCGCTGCCCTGCTGAAGCCGGAACAGCTGGACCTGGTGCTGGTGCCCTGCACCGCATTTGATGCAGACTGCTGGCGGGTGGGCATGGGAAAAGGCTACTACGACCGCTACCTGCCGCGCTGCACAAAAGCGCAGACCATCGGCATTGCGTTTGACGCGCAGCGGGTAGACCACGCTGCCGTGGACGAATACGACCGGCGGCTGGATGCATTTGCAACAGAGAGGGGAATTTACACATGGAAATGATGGAGCAAAGCTGCAGCCGGTTCCTGGCAGAACTGGCCGGCAAAGCCCCCGTACCGGGCGGCGGCGGCACGGCGGCCCTGGTGGGGGCTGCCGGTGTGGCCCTGGGCAACATGGTGGGCAGCCTGACCACCGGCAAAAAGAAATACACCGCCGTAGAGGCCGACATTCAGGCCCTGAATGCCCGGGCCGAGACCCTGCGCCGGGAGCTGGAAGCACTGGTGCAGGCGGATGCCGAGGCCTTTGCCCCGCTGGCCGCCGCCTACAGACTGCCCAAAGAAACGCCCGAGCAGGCCGCTCACAAGGCTGCTGTGCTGGAAAGCGCACTGGACGCCGCCGCTGCGGTGCCGCTGCAGATCATGGAAAAGTGCGCCGAGGGCATTGCCCTTGCCGGGCAGTATGCCGCCAAGGGCAGCGTGCTGGCGGTTTCGGATGCCGGGTGCGCCGCCGCCCTGTGCAAGGCAGCCCTGCAGGCCGCCAGCCTGAATGTGTTCATCAACACCAAACTGATGACGAACCGGGAGCACGCCGCCGCCCTAAACGCCCGGGCCGATGCATTGCTGAATGAATACATTCCCCAGGCCGATGCCGTGTTTGCATCGGTCACAAATCAATTGCGTGTAAAATAAGAAAGGAACTGCAATGGCAACAATTTTAAAGGGCGCGCCGGTGGTGGCCGCCATGAATGAGCGCAATGCCGCCCTGTGCGAACAGCTGAAAGCAAAGGGCATTTCCCCCACGCTGGCCGTGGTGCGGGTGGGCGAACGCGAGGATGATCTTTCCTATGAGCGCGGGGTGATGACCCGCTGCGGCAAGGTGGGCGTGGAAGTCCGGCAGTATCTGCTGCCTGCCGATGCCGCCCAGGAGCAGCTGCTGGATGTAATCCGCACCATCAACGCGGACGATGCCATTCACGGCTGCCTGCTGTTCCGCCCGCTGCCCAAACAGTTCGATGACCGCACCGTGCGCGCCGCACTGGCCCCGGAAAAGGACATTGACGGCATCACGGATGGCTCTCTGGCCGGGGTGTTCACCAACACCGACCTGGGCTATGCTCCCTGCACCGCCCAGGCCTGCCTGGAAATCCTGAAATACTACGGCGTGCCTCTCTCCGGCAAGCGTGCCGTGGTAGTGGGCCGCAGTCTGGTGGTGGGCAAGCCCGCCGCCATGATGCTGGACCGCGAGAACGCCACCGTAACCCTGTGCAACTCCCGCACGCAGAACCTGCCGCAGGTGTGCAGAGAAGCCGACATCGTGGTGGCGGCCATGGGTAAAATGGCTGCTGTGGGGGTCGACTGCCTGCGCCCGGGCCAGACCGTGGTGGATGTGGGCATCCATGTAAACGAGGAAGGCAGACTGTGCGGGGACGTGCAGTTTGCCGCGGCAGAACCGGTGGTGGACGCCATCACCCCCGTGCCGGGCGGTGTGGGCACTGTGACCACCTCTGTGCTGGTGGGCCATGTAGTGGCCGCTGCCTGCAAAAAGGCCGGGCTGTAACCCGCAATACACGCAAAAAAGCAGCGTCTGACGGAGATTTTTCGGTCAGACGCTGCTTTTTATTGTTCTTATGATATTTTAGCCGTGCACCACGAGCAGCAGCAGAGCCGATGCCACGCACTGCAGGATGAGCCAGCGGGCCACCACCTGCTCATCGCTCCAGCCCTTGTTCTTGCGCACATGGTCGTGCAGCGGGGTGCGGGTGTTCTTGAGGATGGAAATGTGCAGGAAACGCTTCAGGCTGATCTTGAGGATGCCCAGGCTGCCATCCACGATGAACACGATGGCTGCCAGCAGGAAGGCGAAGGGATGGCCGCACTTGAGTGACAGAATGGCAATGAAAAAGCCCATGGCACGGCTGCCGGCATCGCCCATCAGCAGGGTGCTGGGCTTTGCGTTGGACCACAGATAGGCCAGCAGGGCACCCATGAACACCACACCGGCGGTGTTGTAGTCGGCCAGTTCCTCATGGTAGGCCAGCAGGTAGGTGCCAATGGTCACCACGGCCAGGCTGGCGGACAGGCCGTCCACACCATCGGTGCAGTTGACCACGTTGATGCTGGCCCAGATCAGAATGACGATCAGCAGCAGGTATACCGCATACGGCAGGGTGAAACCCCACTGCAGGAATTGCACACCGCAGCCGTTGAAGTTGAGGTAGGTCACGCCTGCCACAACGGCAATGACAAAATCAATGATGCCCTTTTTGTACTCGTTCCAGGCTGTTTCTGCGGCATCGTCAAAGTAGCCGGACAGCATGGAGGCAATGAGCAGCACCGTGTAGATGACGTATTCCACCTTGAAGGGCAGAAACGCCAGCGACACCAGCGCAATGCACAGCACAAAAATCAGGCCGGAGCCACGGGCTTTGCCCTTGGACAGCCCGCCGTTGACGGCAAATTCGCGGCCATGGTCGTGGGGCAGCTTATCGTGGAACACCGAATCGGTCAGTGCCGTAAGGGCAAAGGCCAGCAGAAAGGCCGCCGCATCCACACCGCGCTGCCCGATGACAGAAGTCAACGTTGCAATCATCTTCAAAAATCCTCTTTCTTTTGTTCTCGTGATGTGAGTGTATCACGCCGGGGGGCAAAAATCAATCTCCCGGCCAAAAAAGCTGCACGGATTGACTTTTGCCCCGCCGCTCCTTATAATAGTATATTAGTCTTTTTCCGCGTGTTTTCATCCAAAAAGGAGGTTTCATGTCCATCACCCTTGAACAGCTCTCGGCCAAAATGCGCCGGGGCGAGCAGGTGCCCCTGCGCCAGACCGCACAAATCGTGCTGACGCTGAGCATTCCGTCCATTCTGCAGCAGATCGTGGTCACGGCCATGGAGTACATTGACGCTGCCATGGTGGGCCACATCGGCGCTTCGGCCACGGCGGCCATTGGCATTGTCAGTTCCAGCACCTGGCTGCTGCACGGAATGCTGGCCGGGCTGTATCTGTCCTTTTCCATCCAGGTGGCGCAGTATCTGGGGGCCGACCGCCAGCAGGACGCCCGGGGCGTGCTGCGCCAGTCCATGCTGTTCAACCTGTTCGTGGGGCTGGCGGCAGCGGCCTTTGGCATTGGCATCAGTCGGTATCTGCCCGGGTGGCTGGGGGCGGACACGGCCCTGCAGGCGGATGCTTCGGCCTACTTTACCATCTGGGCGGCTTCCCTGCCCTTTGCCATGGCTATGGGCACCTATTCTTCCATGCTGCGCTCCACCGGTGACGCCCTGACTCCCGGCCTGATCAGCGTGCTGACCTGCGTGCTGGATGTTATCTTCAACTTCTTTCTCATCAACCCCACCCGCACGCTGGTGCTCTTTGGCCGGAGTGTGACCGTGTGGGGCCTGGGCTGGGGGGTTCCGGGAGCAGCCCTGGGCACGGCCCTGTCCAACGTTGCGGGCGGCACGCTGGCGCTGGCCCTGCTGCTGTTCCGGGACGGCGTGCTGTGCATCCGCAGACCCGGCTCCTGGCGCATCACCAAAGCCTGCCTGCACAACCTGTGGAAGGTGGGTGCCCCGCTGGCCGCCGAGCGCGCCGCACTTTCGTCTGCACAGGTGCTGCTGGTGCGCATTGTGTCCGGCCTGGGCACCACCGCCATTGCGGCCAACAGTCTGGGCGTGAGCGCCGAGAGCCTGTGCTACATGGCGGGCTACGGCATTCAGGATGCATCCCTTACCATGGTGGGCCAGGCCGTGGGTGCCCACCGGAAGGATATGGCCCAGCGCATTGCCTGGCTGTGCACCGGCATGGGCATGGGCATTATGGCGCTTACCGGCATGGGCATGTATGTTTTTGCCCCGGCACTGATGGGCATTTTTACCGCCGATGCCGCCGTGATCGCGCTGGGCGCACGGGTGCTGCGCATTGAAGCCTTTGCCGAACCGATGTTCGGAGCCAGCATTGTGGCCAGCGGTGCCATGCAAGGTGCCGGCGACAGCACCGGCTGCTTTGTGCTCAACCTGGTCAGCATGTGGGGCATCCGGCTCACGCTGGCTTTCCTGCTGGCTCCCCGGTTTGGTCTGGTAGGCGTCTGGATCGCCATGTGCGCCGAGCTGTGCACCCGCGGCGCGCTGTTCCTTTTGCGCATGGCGCGCGGCAAGTGGCTGGAAAAAGGCGCACTGGCCTGATTGTTTCCGCAGACGAAACACCCCCGCTCCGGCAGGGTCCCTCTTGCAGAGACCCGCCGGGGCGGGGGTGTTGTTGTTTTACCAAGCCGGTTTTCAAACGCCGGGTTCGCCCGGAAGGTCAGTTGCCGTTCCAGAACGCGCTGATGGACACATAATCACCGGAATCCGAAAAACCAATTGCAACGTATTTGGTCTCTTCCGTCATATCCTCCACGGCCATGCTCTCCATGGTCTGCTCCGTGCTTTCGTCCATGTTCGGCCATTGTCTCTTTTCGGCTTCCAGCGTCATGCCGCACAGACCGGACTGGAAGCGCGCTCTGATTTGGTCATACCGGTCCGCATTTTCCTGAAACAGCGCATCCGCTTCTTCCTGCGTGATCTGATCCATGGAAAGCTGCTCCATAATGTTTGCTTCTTCGTGCGCAATTTCCGCGCATTCTGCAATCGGGATCAGTTCCACCTCCGGCCAGCCTTTTTCAGCACGGGCCGCGTTGATCCTCTGCAGCGTTTTCTCAACGGCTGCCGTTGTTGGGTATTCTCTTGCCGCCATGGAGCCTGCTGCATTTCCCGGCTCTTCCGCTGTTCCAAACAGCGCTTTCAGCCGGGCAATGGCGGCGCGGATCTTCTCCCGCAAGGCTTCCAGAAGGTTAGCCGCAATGCTGCTGTCCTTCTCCGGGTCCACCTTGTCCAGCGCGTTGGATGCAGCTTCGTAGTCGCGCAGGGCATCTTCATTGGCGGCGGTCAGCTCGTTCACCTCAGCGCGGCCCACGTAAGCCTGGGCCTGGGTGTAGGGCTGGTCTGCCGCTTTTTCAATGGCCGTGGTGTAATCTGCCTTGGCTTCCGGGTACTGTGCCAGACCCACATAGGCTTCCGCACGGCCCATGTAGGCGGGAATGCTGTCCGGGTCCAACTCGATGGCTTCCGTAAAGGACGCCACGGCTTCCGTGTAGTTCAGCTCGGTCAGGTATTTCTGGCCCAGGTCAATTTTCTCCTGTGCCTGTGCCGATTTGCTGACGCAGGCTGTCAGCAGGGTGAGCACCAGCAGCACGGCCGCAGCCAGCCGCAAAGAGGTGTGTTTTGTTTCCGCAAGCATAAAAGTTCCTCCGTTTTTGTCCCCCGCAGGCGGGGTTTGAATGCGGAGCAGGCCGCCCCGTATGGCTTTATTGTACCGGTGCGGCCGCAAAAGGTCAATCCCACATTTGCAGCCGCCGGGATCTTTGCCGCCGCAGCTCTACACAAACGTCCGCGATTGTGCTATGATAAGGCTGAGCTTCCGGTTTGGCGCTGCCAACCGGAACCAAAAACGAGGTGTGATGTATATGTCTGAACTCATCGAAGATCTGCGGCAGGAAGGGGTCTCCCCCGCCCTGCTGGATGCGGTGCAGGAATACCGCGCCGCCCACGCCCTGCCCGATGCGCTGCGCCCGCGCATTCCGGCTTCTTCCTTTACGTATTACGGCAAAGAGGTGTGGGAGCAGGCGCTGGCGGCCCTGCTCTGCGGCGAAAACCTGCTGCTGGCCGGCGGCAAGGCCACCGGTAAAAATGTACTGGCCGAGAACCTGGCCGCTGCCTTTGGCCGCCCGGCGTGGGACATCTCCTTCCACGTGAACATGGACGCTGCTTCCCTCATCGGCATGGACACCTTTGCCGCCGGGCAGGTGGTGTTCCGCCCCGGGCCGGTGTACCGCTGCGCCCAATGCGGCGGCTTTGGCGTGCTGGACGAGATCAACATGGCCAAAAATGAGGCCCTGGCCGTACTGCATGCCGTGCTGGACTTCCGCCGCGCCATTGATGTGCCCGGCTACGAACGCATTCCGCTGGCGGAGGAGACCCGCTTTATTGCCACCATGAACTATGGATACGCCGGCACCCGGGAGCTGAACGAAGCCCTCACCTCCCGCTTTGTGGTCATCCAGATGCCCACCATCACCCAGGACAACCTGGAAAAGCTGCTGCGTGCCCAGTTCCCGGATCTGACCGCCAAGTATGTGCACCAGTTTGCGCTGCTCTTTTTGGACTTGCAAAAAAAGTGCGACAGTGCAGAAATTTCCACCAAAGCGCTGGATCTGCGCGGTATGCTGGACGCCCTGCGGCTGATCCGGCGCGGCATCTCCGCAGGGGCCGCACTGGACATGGGCATTACCAACAAGGCCTTTGACAGCTACGAGCAGGGGCTGATCCGCGATGTGATCGCGGCCCGCATCCCGGCCAAGCTCGATGCTGCCAAGCTGTTTGACTGATGGAAGCCCAAAGCTACACCGCGCAGGAGCGGCGGGCGGCCAATCAGGTCTGGGCAGCTGCGGGTGCCTATGGCTTTGAACCGCTTTTTCTGGCGCGCAACACCGATGGAACCATTGATTTTTACATGAACACCATTGTGGGGCTGGTGCACAAATACTACGGTGATCCGCTCATCCGCGGCATTTTCAACAGCTGGGAGGGCGATCTGCGTCAGGCCATGCTGGACGATATAGCCTGGCTCTACCTGGAAAACGCCGCCTACCGGCTGGAACTGCCCCGCCGCCCGGTGCTGGAAGCACTGCGCTACAGCCACGCAGACTACTTTTTTGCCATTCAGTACAAGCTCTCCCGCCAGGAATGGATGGCTAAAAACCAGCTGGTGTATACCATGCAGGCAGCCCGCTGGCGCAAAGTGCTGGGCCGCACCGCCCCGGTGATGACCCCCTACGAGAGCGGGCTGGCTGCCGCATTGGCCCCGGAGCAGGCCCCTGCGCCGGAGCGGCTGAAAGCGGCCCTGCTGGCCGTCTACGCCAAATTTGACCTGTTTGACGGCACCATCCGGCAAAAAGCGGCGCTGCACCTGCATCTGGATGGGCTGCTGGCATCTTTGGCCGTCAAGGCCATGCCCACCCAGTTGGTCAAGACCGACCGGGTGACCGTGGAGCATTCCGGCGCGGTGGATGCCCCCGGCGATGGGCCGGGCATCGACAAGCGGCGGGCGCACATCACCCTGAAGCAGGATGCCGCGCAGGACCGCGCCTACATTGAAAGCTGCTTCGGCCGCTCGCTTTACCCGCCGGAACGGCTGCGCAAGGCCGAGCAGGAGCTGTGCACCGGGGTGCATCTTGGCTGCCATTTGTGGTTCAGCGCCGGGGTGCCCAGCCCGGAACAGGCCCCCACCCCGGAGGCGAAGCACCTGGCCGAACAGGCTGAGTTGCAGGCCGGCCGCAACCGTGCCTACTACGCCAAAAACCGGGAGCTGCACCGCAGCGTGGTGCTGCGCCTGACCGAGCAGATCCGCAACTGCATTCTGGTGCACCAGCAGCCCAATGCCCGCATTGCCCGCAGCGGCAGTCTGGACGCCGAACGGGTGTGGCGCGCCCCCCTGCTGGATGATGCCCGGGTGTTCCGCTGCGCCGAGGAAGAGAACCACCCTTCCTTTACCGTGGATCTGCTGCTGGACGCCTCGGCTTCCCGCCTGCACTGCCAGGAAGTGATCGCCGCACAGGGCAGCATTCTGGCCGAAAGCCTGGCCAACTGCGGCATTCCCGTGCGGGTATCCAGCTTCAGCAGTCTGCGGGGCTACACCGTGCTGCGGGTGCTCAAGGGCTTTGCGGACAAGAACCGGCAGGACATCAACCGCTACTTTGCTTCGGGCTGGAACCGGGACGGTCTGGCTCTGCGTGCTGCCGGGGATCTATTGCAGTTTGCACCCGGCCCGGCGGCCCGGCACCTGCTGATCGTGCTGACGGATGCTTCCCCCAACGACAGCCGCCGCATTCCGCCCAGCCCCGAAAACCCGCTGGGCTGCGGCTACGAGGACGCCGCCGGTGCAGTCGACACCGCCGCACAGGTGCGCACCTTGCAGCGCATGGGCATCCGTGTTTCGGCGGTGTTCATGGGCGAGGACAGCAGCGCCGGGGCCGCGGCACAGATCTACGGCAAAAACCTGGCCCGCATCCGCGGCATGGACCAGCTGGCCCGCGCCGCCGGACGCCTGATCCAGAATGAGATCCGTGAACTGGGCGACTGACAGAGCCGGAAAACGCGTTCTGTCTGCTTCGCCCGTCAGCTCTCCCGAAAGGGGGAGCTTTTCCTTTCCTTATTATAATAGCGTTTCTATGCGTTGTATGGATACAACCATCTTTGCAGGATTACAACCATATATCGGGTTGTGTTTTGACCTTCTCGAAAATTTTCCGTTGTTTTCGTAAACTTATAGTTGTTTTTCATTGCAAAATATGCTATACTAAGTTCAGCAAAGCCAAAACATTTCCTGCCGGGGGCGCTTGTGCACAGCCCGCCCCGCAGGATCTCCGGTTTCTTTACAACATTCTGCTGTCGGATCTTTTCAGGGAGGAACACACCATGGACGCCAACCGTTACTTTGATGCCATGCACACCGCCATGTCCAGCCAGCACCCCGGTGCACAGCTGCTGGCCGCCGTAAAGCTGCAGGATACCTGCGGCAACGATGCCTACCTGGAACTGAAGCAGCTGCCCGGCGAACCGGACGCCATTCTGTGCTACTCCACCATGGGCCGCCGCTGCCTGAACTTCCAGCTGTTCCGCAAAGGGTGGCTGCAGTGCCACAGCGCAGACGGCCAGCTTACCGGGCGCTTTCCGGCCCGGGCCGACCAGCTGCTGGGCGAGACCGATTTCCGCGCCTACTGCCGCGAGGACCGGCTGGACAGCCGCAAGGCCCAGCGCATTGTGCAGGAGCTGACCCGGCTGGCCGGTTCCGATGTGGTAACGCCTGCCCCGCAGAATGCCCGCACCGGTGCACAGATCACGGTGGACAGCTTTGTGGGCTGCGGTGCGCACTGGAGCTACTGGAGCCAGGCGGCCTCTCCCTGCCTGCCCGTGGCCGCCATTTTGTACTGGCTGGCCGACAGTCTGGCCGGAACCGAGCGCCGCACCCTGCAGGCCGACCCGCAGGCGGCCAGGCTGGCAGAGCAGTGGCAGAGCGGCACCGTGGAAATGTTCTTCCACCCGGCAGTGGCTGCTGCCGTTCAGGCACAGCCCCCGGCCCGGCCTGTGAGCCGTGCAGCACGCCCGGCCCCCACCTGCGCCCGCAGCAAAAGCTGGCAGAGCATTCTGGCTGTGATGGCAAGCATGTGAAACGGCACCAAGCCCCCTGCAAACTCAACGTCTGCAGGGGGCTTGGTCGTTTTTACGCCAGATACGGGTCAAGCAATGCGTCCACCGTTTTGTTGCGCTTGGGGCTGGGCTTTTTCACGGTACGGCCCCGGCAGACCACCAGTTCCAGGTGCTGCAGGGCACGCAGGTCTTCCAGCGGATTTTGCTTCGTCACAATAAAATCTGCGCTCTTGCCCGGCTCAATGGAGCCGGTAATGTCCCCTACCCCGGCCAGCTGGGCATTGCGCAGGGTGGCGGTGTACAGGGCAAACCGGTTGCTCACGCCGCAGTATTTGTGGAAGTAGCACAGCTCCCGCCAGAAATCGTACTGGGTGATGTAAGGGCAGCCCACATCGTTGCCCAGGCCCACGGGGATGCCGTTGGCCAGCGCTGTTTTTGCACTTTCCACCACACCGTCAAACACGATTTTGCCGTTGTACTGGTCTTTTTCCGATGCACCGGACACCGCTGTGTCAAACAGCGCATAGGGCAGCGCCGGAGAGATGGTGGTGCACAGGAACGCACCCCGCTCCTTGTAAAGCCGGATGGTCTCTTCGTCCATTTTGGCACCATGCTCAATGGAATCCACGCCGTTTTCCAGCGCCACTTTTACGCCCTGGGGCGATTCCGTATGGGCGGCCACAGTGTAGCCCAGCTTGTGTGCTTCGTCACACACGGCCTTGACCATTTCCGGCGGCATTTTCAGCTCGCCGGGGGTGCCCTTCTCAGTGGCATCCAGCACGCCGCCGGTTATCATCAGCTTGACCAGGTCTACTTTCTGGCCGCGGGCTTTCTGCAGCTGGGCCAGTGCCTCGGCATTGTTGCGGGCCGCCACTGCCACCGAGCCTGCCATGTGGCCGCCGGGCACCGAAACGCCCTCGTTGGCAGCCAGGATGCGGGGTGCCGGCAGCCTGCCGGCGGCAGCCTCGTCCCGGCAGCGAGTGTCAAAATCCGCAATGCCGCCCACGGTGCGAATGGTGGTCACGCCGCCCAGCAGTTCCAGTTTGGCATAGCTGCATACCAGCCGGTACGCCACGGCGCGGGTCAGGCCGTTGCTCAGAATTTTGCGCACCAGCGCTGCATTGTCGCGGGGTTTTGCGCTGGGCTTTCCATTGCCTGCCAGATGCACATGCAGGTTGATGAGGCCCGGCATTACATAATTGCCGTGCAGGTCGATGACCTCATACCCGTCCAGATCGGTGCCCTCGTCCGCCAGCGCGGTGATGGTGCCGTCCTCGCACAGCAGCACCTTGTGGGCCTGGGGTTCCATATG
>CAKTGS010000035.1 GCA_934561485.1 uncultured Faecalibacterium sp. | reverse complement strand
CCCAGCAGCAGGCTCTTGGGGTTGGAGATCAGCGGAGCAAAGTCGGTCATGGTGCCGATGCCCAGGAAGATCAGCGGGGGGTAAATGCCCAGCTTAACGCCCATGTACAGCATATCAGCCAGACCGCCGTTGTTCAGGATCTGCACCCACAGGGGGTGTTCCAGGCCATCGCCAACGAAGTATTCCATGTGGATGATGCCGCTGCCCGGCAGGTTTGCCAGGATCATGCCAAATGCCATGGGCAGCAGGATCAGGGGTTCAAATTCCTTCACGATGGCCAGATACAGCAAAAAGCAGCCCACGCAGATCATGACCGCGTACAGCCAGCCGCCTGGCTCGCCAAAGCGTGCAAAGCCGGAACTTTGGAAAATACCGACCAGAGTATCAATAAACTGTGTCATGTTCTTCCTCCTGTGTTAAAACGGGGCAGTGGTGTCGTTGACACCGGCCTTGCCCCAGCCATTGGTGCCGCGGCGCACAGCCTTGAGGGTGTACTTGCCATTGCCCATTGCGTAAATGGCAGCCATAATGGCAGCCACCACATCGCCGGGAATGCCCTCTTCCACCTGGGGAGCCGGTGCGGCGGCCTGCTGCACGGGAGCAGCGGGCTTTGCAGGGGCGGCAGGCTTGGAGGCAGCAGCCTTTTTCTTGCTGGCCAGGCCGTCAAAGATCTTGCCTTCCAGCGTGATGATAGCCATCAGCAGCACAAGGATCAAGAACACCAGTACGATACCGGTAAGGGTAACGACTACGTCAAAACCTAAATCCATGGGTTTTCCTCCTGTTTCTGTATGGATCGCGGCGGACACCATGCCTGCCGCAAAACAATTTGGGAATATTATACCTTATTTTCCCATTTAATTCAACAAAAATGGACAAATTTTCTCCCTGCCGCTTTGTGCAGTCAAATGGACAAATGGTGCCGGATCAGCGGCGGCCCACACGCGGGGTAGCGTCCATAAAGCCGGTTTCCAGCTTATCACCGATGGAAAGGCTCTGTGCCGTGCCCAGGGCCACGCAGTTTACGGGGTCGGGCGAAACGGTCACTTCCACCTTCAGCTCCTGGGACAGATACTCGGTCAGGCCGTGCAGCTGGGCACCGCCGCCGGTAAGCATCACACCATTGCGGTAGATATCGCCGGCCAGTTCCGGCGGAGTCTTTTCCAGCACCTGGTGGGCTGCGCTGCCAATCTGCTCGCTGAGCATCATCACCGGCTCGTACAGATCATCGGTGGAAACAGTCACGCGCACCGGCAGGCCGGTGAGCAGGCTGCGGCCTTTGATCTCCATGGTCTCGTGGAAATCGGTTTTCTGGGGGCAGCAGGCCACATGCTTTTTCAGTTCCTCAGCGGTGCGCTGGCCAATGGCAATGCTGAACTTGTTGCGCACATGCTTGAGGATCTCGTCATCGTAGTGGTTGCCGGCCACCCGCACACTGGTGGCCTTGACCTTGCCGCCCAGGCTCAGCACGGCAATGTCCGTGGTGCCGCCGCCAATGTCAATGATCATGCGGCCGTCCGGCTGGGTGATGTCGATGCCGGAACCCAGGGCAGCGGCGATCGGTTCATCGATCAGGTACACCTGACGGGCACCGGCAGCCACCACAGCTTCCACCACGGCATCGCTTTCAATGCCGGTGATGGCGGCGGGCACGCACACAGCCACCCGGGGTTTGACCATGTGGGAGCTGTACACCTGCTTGACAAAGCGGCAGATCAGCTCCCGGGTCATGGTGTGGTCGCTGATCACGCCGTCCTTCAGCGGGAAAATAGCGGAAATGTAATTGGGGGTGCGGCCCACCATGGCCAGGGCCTTGTCGCCCGCCTCCAGCACGGAGTTCTTGCGGGTGTCCATAGCCACCACGCTGGGCTGGTTGAGCACAACGCCCTTACCCTCCTGCGCAATGATGATGGTGGTGGTGCCAAGGTCGATGCCAATATCGTTCTGTGCCATAAATCGTTTGTTCCTTTCTCTCTTCCTCTATCGTAAAGGCCCGGCAGCTCCGGGCCGGAAACATACTGTTTTATAGTATAACATAGTTGCGGCAAAATGTATACAAATTTTGATGGAGTCCCGGGCTGTTCGCGGAGAAAGCGCCCCGCCGGCCTGCCCTCACTCTGCTGCTTCCATCTGCTCTGGCGGGCACTCTGCCTGCAGCAGGGCGCACAGTCCGCTGTAGCGCAGGTTCTGGCGGATGTTGCCCATCATACGGTTCACCACATCGCGGCGGCCTGCCACAATGCACAACCTGCGGGCACGGGTCACGCCGGTGTAGAACAGGTTGCGGTAGCAAAGGCGGGGCGGCACCTGCGCCACCGGCAGGATCACCGCCGGGAACTCGCTGCCCTGGCTCTTGTGCACCGTGATGGCGTAGGCGATCTCCAGTTCGTTGAGGTTCTCGGCCGGGTACACCAGCCGCCGGTCGTCCATGCGCACCACCATGGAACGGTCCCGGGTGTTGATGGATTCCACAATGCCAATGTCGCCGTTGTAGGCTCCCACGCCCTGTTCCCCGCCGATGCGCTGCCACACGATCTCGTAGTTGTTGCGCACCTGCATCACCTTGTCGCCCACCCGGAACACCCGGGCTGCGCTTTGCAGCTGAGGTTTTCCCTTCTGGGCCGGGTTGAGCAGGTTCTGCAGTTCCACGTTCAGTGCCTGGGTGCCGGTGGGGCCAAGCTTGGTGGGGCACAGCACCTGAATGTCCCGGATGGGGTCGAACCCGTAGCTGCGGGGCAGCCGGGTGGTTACCAGGTCGCACACCAGCTTCTGGGCGGCATCGCCGTCCGCTTCCAGAAAAAAGAAGTCGTCCGTTTTGCCGCCCTTCTGCAGCGGCTCCCCGGAGATGATATGGTGGGCGTTTTCCACGATCAGGCTGCGCTTGGCCTGCCGGAAGATCTCGTTCAGGCACACGGTGGGCACACACCCGGAGCGGATGACCTCGCCCAGAATGTTGCCGGGGCCTACGCTGGGCAGCTGGTCGGCATCGCCCACCATAATGATGCGGCAGCTGTAGCGCAGAGCCGTGACCAGCGCCTGAAACAGCTTGACGTCCACCATGCTCATCTCGTCCAGAATGACCACATCGCACTTGAGCAGGTTCTTGTCGTTGTGGATAAAGCTGACCACGCCGCCGGTGTAATCCACTTCCAGCAGGCGGTGAATGGTACTGGCCTTGCGGCCGGTCAGCTCGCTGAGCCGCTTGGCTGCCCGGCCCGTAGGGGCGCACAGGGCCACCCGCTCGGCCTGATTTTCCAACAGCTGCAGAATGGCGTTGACCGTAGTGGTCTTGCCGGTGCCTGGGCCGCCGGTGAGCACCAGGCAGTTCTCAGTCATGGCCTTGCGGATGGCTTCCTTTTGCAGGGGCGCATAGGCAAAGCCCTGGGTCAGTTCCAGAATCTGGATGTTTTTGTCCAGATCGCAGGCCGTGTTTTTGCCGCGCTTGGCCAGAATGCCCAGCCGATGGGCAATGTCCTGCTCGGCAGCCAGCAGATCCGGCAGGTAAATGTACGGTGTGCCGTCAAACAATTTGACACACAGTTCCCCGGTTTCAATGCACTTGTCCAGCGCACAGGCCAGTTTTTCCGGCGGCTGATGGATGAAGTTGGAAGCCGTTTCCAACAGCTGGGTGCGGGGCAGGCAGGTGTGGCCGTTGCCCGCGTTGTGGCGCAGGGTGCGCAGCAGGGCAGCTTCCAGCCGCTGGGCGCAGTCCCCTTCCATATGGTAATACTGGGCGATGCTGTCCGCATGGCGGAAATCCAGCTGCAGCGGCTCCCCGCACAGCAGATAGGGGTTGGCCGAAATGGCCTGCATGGCCCCCACACCAAAGCTGCGGAACACCTCCATCGCCTTGCGGGGGCTGATCTCGAACTGAGCCAGATAGGCGATCAGTTCCCGCATCCCAAACATCCGCTTAAACTCCTGCTGGATGCGGTCGGCCTTGTCCGGCGAGATGCCGGGGATCTGGCACAGGCGGGCGGGGTCGTTGGCAATCACTTCCAGTGCTTCGGCCCCGAACTTGTCCAGGATCTTGTCGGCTGTCTTGGCACCGATGTAGGGCAGCGAACGGCTGGCCAGGAAGGCATACACCGCTTCCAGATCCTTGGGCATATCCGTTTCGCACTCCTGTGCGTGGAACTGCCGCCCGTAGGTGGCGTGGTTCTCGTACCGGCCCCGGCAGATCACGCTCTCGCCTGCGTGCAGTTCACCCACAATGCCGCACACCACGGTAAGCACACCGCCGCCGGACACCTCAAACACGGTGTAGCCGTTGTCGGCGTTCTCGTAGATGATATCCTCCACGGTGCCTTCGATCTGTTCCAGCTCCTGCTCTGCCATGCTGTCCACCTCCTTTGCCCGCGGATTTGCATATATAATACAGTATAGCCGCTTTGGCCGGTTTTGTAAATTGCAAAAATGGCCCTGCCCTGCCGTCCGGCTTGTGCAGTACGCCGGTTTCTGCCCCGGATTTTCGACATTCTTCCAAAATCAGAACCATTATGTTCTGCGGCTCTTGACTTGGCGGCAGTGGTTGGAATAAAATGGAACCGGGTATTCTGTACCCCAAAAAAGCTTTGGAGGTTTTGAATCATGACGAATGCATTTTCCCGGCGCACCTTTCTGCAGGGTGCCGCTTTTGCCGCTGCCGGTCTGCTGCTGGGCAGCGATCTTGCGCCCAGTGCCCTTGCCGCCGCCGATGAAAAGTTCACCGAGAGCTACTCGACCAATGTGAGCAGCACCCAGACGCTGAGCACCAGCGTGACTCTGCGCTATAAGGTCGGCTCCAATGTCATCAAAGCAGAGACCACCTATAAAAATACGGTAAGCGGCAAAGCGATCGAAAAGTTTGAGGACAAGCACACCTATACCCTCACCAGCGATGTGTCCCGTGTGGAGCAGCTGGTGGTGCACGAGCCCTACAACGCATCCATCCGCACCGATGTGACCTACACCGTGTTCTACGTGCCCGCCGGCACCGATGTGACCCTGAGCGAGGACGGCATGTTCCTGCTGCCCTTCCCCGGCAAGACGCTGGCAGACGTCAAGGCCAGCGTGGAAAGCCGGTACTCCGACAACCCGACCTATCTGGACAGCGATGCAGCCGATGCCACCGGCCCCAACACCTATACTGTGGAGCCGGGCAGCCTGTACGGCACCATGATCTGGGGCAACGATGACTTTGACGATGTACGGGAACACGTTTATTTCTGCGCCGAATAACCCGCCAAGGAGGACAAAACCATGACGAATGCATTTTCCCGGCGCACCTTTCTGCAGGGTACCGCCTTTGCCGCTGCAGGTCTGCTGCTGGGCAGCAACTTTCTGCCCAGCGCCCATGCGGCAAAAAAGCCGGACACTTATTCCGTGACCTCCGCTGATACCTGGCATGTAAATGATCAGACGGCCATGGAGGCCGTGACCCAGACGGTGAACTACCGCGTGGGCACCAATACCATCACCGTCAGCCTTGAGACCCGCACCCTGTACACAGGCGGCGAACGTCTTTCCACCGGCCAACAGGATACCGTGACCGACACCTACACCCTCTCCCAGCCGCTGCAGGGCGTCCAGCGCCGGACCGACAACAAAGCCGGCCCCAAGAACCAGTCTGTGGTGTGGACCGTGCCCGCAGGCACTGTGATCACCCGCACCCGCCACGGCAGCACCGGCAAAAGCACCGGGTCTCTTGCTTTTGATACCTGGGACACCATGACTCCTCTTGCCGTTGACACCTGGGACAGCACCGATATACACTGGTATGCTGCCAATGCTGCCAGCTTTGATTACGCCACCTACGATGTCAATGGCTACGCCGGCGGCGAAAGCCTGACCGTGGAAGGCGGAATGCTGTATCAGATCCAGCGCGCAGCCGAAGAAGGCTACGAACCGGACATTGGCGGTTTTGTGTTCCAGGGTGCATAACAAAAAGCAATTCCCGGCCCCCTCCTGCAGGGGGCTTTTTTGCTGCCCGGCCTTTATGCATCTTTCCCAAACTGGCTGCAGTAAACCGCTGCAAAAACGGCAAAGTGCAAAATTTTGCATTTTCCTCTTGCCAAACAGCGCAAAATGCGCTATTCTATAGCCACAGTTTATCGCTTTAGCACGCTAAACCGGTAAACCAAGAGGGATAGAAACCTGGGAAAGAACCCGAGGAGGAAACGATTATGAAACTGAAACGCATTGCTTCTGCATTCCTGTCCGGTGCGCTGGCCCTGAGCCTGGCGGCCTGTGGCGGAGCCGCATCCACTTCTACGGCTGCTTCTGCTTCCACTTCCGGCAGTGCATCTGCCGCTGCGGGCAGCGACCTGGACTACATCAAAGGCAAGGGCAAAATGGTGATCGGCTACACCGTGTACGAGCCGATGAACTACACCGATGCCGATGGAAA
Organism: uncultured Faecalibacterium sp.; assembly: GCA_934561485.1. Taxonomy (GTDB): domain Bacteria; phylum Bacillota; class Clostridia; order Oscillospirales; family Ruminococcaceae; genus Faecalibacterium. Next base: position 13,388 of record CAKTGS010000035.1, on the reverse strand, counting down.
CTTTACCGGTTTTGACACCGAGCTGGCCACCGCCGTGTGCGAAAAGCTGGGCGTAGAGCCGGAATTCGTGGAGATCAACTGGGACACCAAGGTGGTGGAACTGGATGCCAAGAGCATCGACTGCATCTGGAACGGCATGACCCTGACCGATGACATCATGGCCAACACCGCCACCACCAAGGCTTATGCCAAGAACGCACAGGTCGTGGTCGTGAAGGACGGCACCGACTACACTTCCACCGCCGACCTGGTGGGCAAGACTGTGGTGGCCGAAGCCGGTTCTGCCGGTGAGACCGCCATTGCCGAGGATGAGAACCTGGCGCAGGCTGATTACGTTTCCAAAAGTGTGCAGACCGACTGCCTGCTGGAAGTGGCCGCCGGTACCGCCGATGCCGCCGTGCTGGACCTGACCCTGGCCAATGCCATGATCGGTGAGGGCACCGACTACGCCAGCCTGAAGATCGTGGACGAGCTGAATGCCGAGGAATACGGCGTGGCCTTCCGCAAGGGCAGCGATGTCGCCGCCGCTGTGGATGCCGCTTTTGATGAGCTGAAAGCCGATGGCACCATGCAGGCTCTGGCCGACAAGTACGACCTGGCCCTGGCTGATTGAGCCGCTGACCGATGACCGAATGCTGACGGAAACGCCCCCGCACAGGGGCGTTTCTTTTGACCGAACGAAAAAATGACGAAAAGACGGGTGTGTTGATGTGTCTGTGATCCTGGGGCGTCTTTCCGGCGCGTTTCTGCTCAACTGTGAGCTGTTTGCCCTGACCTTGCTGTTTGCCCTGCCGCTGGGGCTGGTGGTCTCTTTTGGCTCCATGAGCCGCTGCAAGCCGCTGGCCGGTGTGGTCAAAACCTTTGTGTGGGTTATCCGCGGCACCCCGCTGATGCTGCAGATCATTGTGATCTACCTTGGCCCCGGCCTGCTGGGCATGAACAATCCCTGGCCTTCCGGCTCCGGCGGACGCATGGTGGCAGCCGTGGTGGCCTTTGCCATCAACTACGCCTGTTATTTTTCCGAGATCTACCGCGGCGGCATCGAAGCCGTGCCTAAGGGCCAGACCGAAGCCGGCCAGGTGCTTGGCATGACCAAAACGCAGATCTTCTTCAAGGTCACCCTGCTGCAGGTGATCAAGCGCATTCTGCCCCCTATGGGCAACGAGATCATCACCCTGGTCAAGGACACTTCGCTGGCCAACACCATCGCCAATAAGGAGATCATCATGATGGCCAAGGAGTACAGTGCAAAAGGCCTGATCTGGCCGCTGTTCTCCACCGCCATCTTCTTCCTGGTGTTTGTGGGCGCGTTGACACTGCTGTTCGGCTGGCTGGAAAAGAAGCTGGATTATTTCCGCTGCTAAGGAGGTTTTTGAATTATGGCATTATTGGAGGCCTCCGGCATCGGTAAGAATTTCGGAGAGACGCACGTTTTAAAAGATATTTCCCTGACCCTGGAACAGGGCGAGGCGCTGGCCATCATCGGGTCGTCCGGTTCGGGCAAAACCACCCTGCTGCGGTGCCTGAATTTTCTGGAGCGGCCGGACACCGGCGTCATCCGGGTAAACGGCGAAACCATGTGGGACGCCGCCGACCCCGCCACCCAGCGGGAGAGCGAGATCCGCAAAAAGCGGCTGCACTTTGGCCTGGTGTTCCAGAACTTCAACCTCTTCCCCCAGTACACGGCCCTGCAGAACGTGATGCTGGCCGGAGAGCTGCTGGCAAAGGAGCGCCCGGACTACAAGGCCAACAAAAAGGCCATTCACGCAGAACTCGAAAGCCAGGCCCGGGAGCTGTTGGCCCAGATGGGCCTTTCCGAGCGGGCAAACCACTATCCACACCAGCTGTCCGGCGGCCAGCAGCAGCGCGTGGCCATTGCCCGTGCGCTGGCCCTGCATCCGGACATCCTCTGCTTTGACGAGCCGACCAGCGCACTGGACCCGGAACTGACCGGCGAGGTGCTGCGCGTTCTGCGGGATCTGGCGGCCCGCAAGACCACCATGATCATCGTGACCCACGAAATGAACTTTGCCCGCGATGTGGCCGACCGCATTCTGTTCATGGACGGCGGCGTGGTGGTGGAACAAGGCCCCGCCCGCCAGCTCATCGAGCACCCGCAGGAAGAGCGCACCAAACAGTTTTTGGCACATTACAGCGAATGATCTGTTTTCCCTCCGGAAGAACTTTTTCCGGAGGGATTTCTGATATCATGCAGTAAAGCCATTAAAAAGGGAGGTTCCGATCTGACCGCTGCACAAAAATGCACCCTGCGCAATGCAGCAGCCTCGGCGCAAAAGCCCTCTGACCGTGCAAAATCACTAATTCTTCCGGCAAAAAAGTGGAAATGTTGATGCAATGCAAATCTTGTAAAATGTGCGACACTCCGCTATAATACCTTTCATGAATGAACACAACGTCCTGCCCCTTTCCGGCAGGGCGTTTTTCACGGCAAAAAATACGAAAAAACACCTGGTTTTCTGCACAAACAGGAGGAATGATATGACAAAGGATATGACGCAGGGCAGCCCGCTGAAGCTGATTCTTGCCTTTGCAGTGCCGCTGATGCTGGGCAGCCTGTTCCAGCAGTTCTACAACCTGGCCGATACCATCATTGTAGGACGCTTTGTGGGCGTGGAAGCGCTGGCCGCTGTGGGCAGCGTGGGCGGTTTGAACTACCTGGTGCTGGGCTTTGTCAACGGCATTGCCTGCGGCTTTTCCATTCCCATTTCCTGGACCTTCGGTGCCAAGGACTATAAGGAGATGCGCCGCTACACCGCCAACACCGTGTGGTTAAGCATTGCCTTTGCAGCCGTGCTGACCGTGGTGACCGTGGCCATGACCCGCATGGTGCTGGTGTGGACCAACACCCCCGCCAATATCATCGACCTGGCCGATGTGTACATCCGCACCATTTTTGCAGGCATCCCCTTTACGCTGCTGTACAACGTGACCAGCGCCCTGATGCGTGCCCTGGGCGACAGCAAGCGCCCGCTGTATTTCCTGCTGGTGGCCAGCTTCCTGAACATCGGGCTGGACCTGCTGTGCATCATCGTATTCAACATGGGGGCCTTCGGCGCGGCCTTTGCCACCGTGTTCAGTCAGGGTGTGGCCGGCATTGGCAGCCTGTGGTACATCCTGCGCCATTACCCTGAACTGCGCTGGAGCAAGGAAGAGGGCCGCTTCAGCCTGGCCCATTGTGCCAAGCTGTGCAACATGGGCATTCCCATGGGCCTGCAGTGCAGCATTACCGCCATTGGCAGCGTGGTGCTGCAGGGTGCCGTAAACGGCCTGGGCAGCGACATTGTGGCGGCTCAGACTGCCGGCAGCAAAGCCGCACAGTTCCTCAGTGTGCCGCTGGAGAGCATCGGTACGGCCATGACCACCTATGCCAGCCAGAACATGGGTGCCCACGACCTCAAACGTGTGGACCACGGTGTGAATACCGCCCTGGGCATCGGCTGCGTGTACAGTGTGGCCTCTTTCCTGATCCTGCGCGTGCTGGACAAACCCCTGATCGGCCTGTTCCTGGACGCCAAGGAAACCTCCATTATGGCCAACGCCCAGAGCTTTATCTTCTGGAACAGTGTGTTCTACATTCCGCTGGCTGTGCTGATCATTTACCGATACACCATTCAGGGCCTGGGCTACTCCGGCCTTGCCATGTTTGCCGGTGTGGCCGAAATGGTCGCCCGCGCCATGGTGGGTTTTTGGTTCGTGCCGCTGTGGGGCTACTTTGCCGCCTGCATCGCCAACCCTGTGGCCTGGTTCTTTGCCTGCTTCTTCCTGATCCCGGCTTATTTCGTGGTGCGCAAAAAGCTGCAGCGCGAAAAGGATGCCGAGAAGAATGCCGGACCACAGCCCACGCAGGCGTAAATCTTTGCTTTTTCAAAAATTACAGCGCCCTGCAGTACAGAACGTTCTGTACCGCAGGGCGCTGTTTGTTTTATTCCGTTTCCAGCGCGGTGAGGGCTGCTTTTTGCAGGTCCGTCACCGAGATGGTGCACAGGGCGGCAAGGTCTGCATCGGAGCCATCGGTGGGGATGGCAGCCACTTCCGCCCGGGTCTTGCCCTTGAGGTAGCTGCAGTAGCCTGCACTGTGCTCGTACCATTCCTTATCCAGGCTGGATGCGCCGCGCATTCCGTACTGGTCGCCCAGTTCATTTTTGGTTCGCACCGCATCCCGCGGGGCCGAAACTGTGCCGTCCGCACTTACCGTAAGGGCGGGCTGGGTCATATCCCCAATGGCACTGGTCACCCGGCCCTCCGCGTCCGTTGTCAGGGCCGTAATGGTAATGTCCATCTGGGCCTGCAGGTCGCTGTCATCGTTTGCAGGGCGGTCCTTGGTGGCATTGGTCAGAGCCATGCCCACCCGGACTGTATCGCCTTTGGCTGCCCCCAGCACGCTGGCATTTTTACAGGCCTGCACCACGGCATCCCGGTAGCGGTCCACCGCAATGGTGCAGCCCGCCAGCAGGTCGGCATCCACCGGCTTGCCATCTGCATCGGTTTCCAGTTTTTCCACCTGCTCCGCCGTCATACCGGTAAGGTAACGCGCAAAAGCCCCGGCCTGTTCCGTCCAACCCTCCTGCAGCGAGGACACTGCCGCCAGCGGGTAATCCTCCCCTTTCTGCCGCTTAGTGCGCAGGTCGGTGGGCAGAGTCACACTGCCGGTTCCATCGGCAGAGACCGAGATCTCCGCTTCGTCCAGCATCACACCGGCCAGTCTGCCGTCTGCATCCAGCAGCACGGCAGCCGCCACCGTGTTGATCTTGCCCGCCCGGTCGGAACCGGTCAGCTCGGTCTGTACGCCAAGGCCGGTACGCCAGGCAGCTGTCTGTGCGGCATTGGCGTCACTGCCGGAGGACGCCGTGCCGCCGCCCATGCTGCCGCCGGAAGATGCCCCCGAGCTGTTGCCGCGGCCGCAGCCGGTAAGCATCAATGCAGCCGCCAGGCAGCCACTGAGGACCCATCGAGATATCCGTTTCATCGTTTTGCTACGCTCCCTTTCCATACCCGCGCAAAGGCGCAGGCTTTGAGGGTAGTGTGCCCGGAGCGCAGCGGTTTATGAGCGTTTTTACAGCAGCGGGCTGAGCAGGCGCAGCACACTGTCCAGCAGAGTGCCCAGCAGGTTGGTGCGGCAGTCCGACACCGCAATCTCGCGGCACTGGGGCAGAGTGGTCAGCACATCGTCCCGCAGCACGGCAATCTGGCTGTTGTACTGCAGCAGCACACCGCACTCAAAATGCAGAAACAAGCTGCGGTAATCCATGTTGATACTGCCCACCACCGCCACCCGGTCATCGCTCACATAGCATTTGGCGTGCAGAAAACCGGGGGTGTACTCGTAAATATGCACTCCGGCGCGCAGCAGCGGCAGGTAATACGAGCGGCTGAGCCGGAACACCAGCTTTTTATCCGGGATGCCCGGCAGCACCAGCCGCACATCCACGCCGCGCTTGGCCGCATTTTTCAGCGCATCCAGCATTTCTTCGCCAATGGCAAGGTACGGCGTGTAGATATACACGTAATGGTGTGCCTGGGCCAGAATGTTCAGGTAGACCGTCTCGGCCACCGGCTCCTCATCCAGCGGACTGTCTGCATAGGGCTGCACCACACCGTCCTGCACGGCAGGCTCCCGTGTGCGGGGACGGAAGCTGCTGTAATCGGTCTCACTGGGGCGGAAAGCATTCCAGAAGTTCAGGAACATGACGGTAAAATTCCACGCAGCATCGCCTTCCACGCGCAGGGCGGCATCCTTCCAGTAACCAAAGCGCTGCTGGGCATTGATGTATTCATCTGCCAGGTTCACGCCGCCGGTGTAGGCTACTGTGCCGTCAATGACCACGATCTTGCGGTGGTCGCGGTGGTTCATCACCAGCGAAAGCACCGGGACCACCGGGTTGAAGGGAATGCACCGGATGTGCGCCCGCTCCATGCGCACCACAAAATCAGCCGGCAGGCCCAGCAGGCTGCCAAAGTCATCGTAGATCAGGCGCACATCCACGCCCTGGGCAGCTTTGCGGCGCAGGATTTCTTCCACGCCGCCCCACATTTTGCCCTCACTGACAATGAAAAATTCCAGAAAAATGCTGTGCTCCGCCCGTTCCAGATCCTCGAGCAGCTTGGGGTACATGGCTTCGCCGCAGGCAAAATACTGCGCGGTGGTGCTGTGCCATGCCGGATAGGAACCATATTTTGCCACATAGCCGCTCATGCCCAAGCCGCCGGAATCCAGCCCATCGGTCTGGTCCTTCTGCTGCACAAGGTCGGTGCGGTGGGCATCGTCCACGGCCTGCAGCTTGACCCGCAGGCGCTTGGCCGGACGTTTGTTGCCAAAGGCCAGATACATGGCGCCGCCCAGCAGCGGCAGCACCCCGATGAGCACGATCCAACCCACCTTAAAGGCGCTGTCCTCATCCTTGCGCACCAGATACAGCACAATCAACAGACTGAGCAGCCGCAGGCCGGCGTTCACCCACACACGGCCGGTGGTCAGCATGGTGAATGCCCACAGCAGCCAGCCCAGCTGCAGCGCCACCAGGAGCACCGTGATGGTTACGCGGTTCAGGATGCGGCTGAGAAATTTGACAATTGGCAGTCTGAACATAAGCCCTCCCCTGCTTGTACAACGGATTCCCTCTATAATATGTGTCAGTATAGCGCGGTTTGTGCAGATTTGCAAGGCAGCGGGCAAACAAAAAGGGCCTTTCCCGGTTCCGGAAGGCCCCTTGCATTTAGAGTTTTGGTGCTTCGCTGTCCTCGTAGCCCACCATCAGGCCGCCCAGCTCTGCATAATAGCTGCACAGGCCGCCGCAGGGGCTTACATCAATTCTGGCAGCCGGGAACACCGCATGCAGCATCTTTTTCAGGCGATCGGCGGCAGCAGGGTTGGCGCAATGGGCAATGTGCACCCGGCCATTGGCAAAACCGTGGCCCTTCATTTCCAGTACGATGCGTTCCAGCGCCCCATGCTCGCCGCGGGTCTTGCACAACACATCCAGTTCCCCGGCCTCGCTGGCCTGCCCGATGACCCGGATGCCCAACATCCGCGCCACAGCAGCCACCGCCGGTTTTACCCGGCCATTTCGGGCCAGATTGGCCAGCGATTCCAGCGAGAACAGCAGATGCGTGTGCTGGTGGTAGGCCTGAATCGCTTCTGCCGCCGCCTCAAAGGAGCAGTCCGCCTGCACCAGCTCCGCCAGACGCTCGGCCAGCAGGCGGCATTCCGGCCCGGCGGACAGGCTGTCCAGCACAAATACCTGGGCATCGGGGTGTTCCTGACGGTATTCTTCGGCAGCCAGCCGGGCGGCATTGCAGCTGCCGGACAGGGTGCCGGTAATGGTAACCACAAACACCCGGTCTGCGCCCTCATAAGCGGCCAGCCAGTCGGCCACATTGGGGCAGGACGTGCTGGTTTTGCCCTTATAAGTGTGCAGAGTCTGGGCCATGGCGGCAGCATCCAGCTCTGCTGTATCCAGGTATTCCTGATCATCAGTCACGATCTTGAGGGGAACACAGACAAACTCCACGCCCGGCAGGGTGTAAAGATTGGCCGAGGAATCTGCAACGATTCGGGTTTTCATGAGATCCATCTCCAGTATAATTGCTTGTACGGCAGTCATCTGCCGGGAAAGTTCCGGTTCTTGCAGACATCATATCAGTTTTTCAAAAACCTGTCAAGAGATATTTCAAAATCTCTGTTGCGTTTTATTTTTCCCGTTGACCTGGCATGCAAAATGCGCTATACTAGCCCTGCATCCAAAATTCGGCAAAGGCAGCGCCGCTGCCTGCAAACCTGAAAATCACTGCCTATGAAACAAGAAACCAAACGCCGCGTTGCGGCCTGTGCTGCGGGTTTTGCCCTGCCCCGGTACCGGGAGCTTCCCTCTGTAGGGCTGTATCTGGATCAGACCGTGCAGTATGTGAACAGCTGTTTCCGCACCTTCTGCGGTGTGGAGCTGACCTCTTCCATGGTGAGCAACTATGTCAAAAAGGGCATTCTGAGCCACCCGGTTAAAAAGAAGTATACCCGGGAGCAGATTGCATCCCTGCTGTACATTGCCGTTTCCAAAACCGTGCTTTCCATGGAGAACATCGACACCCTGTTCAAAATGCAGCGGGCACACTGCTCTGCCGAAGCTGCCTACAACTATTTCTGCGAGGAAATGGAAAACTGCCTGCCCTTCGTGTTCGGCTGCACGCGGGAGATCCGCGACCTGGCCACGGACGCAGCGGAGGAAAAGCTTTTGCTGCGCAGCACCATTCTGGCCGCCGCCAACAAGCTGTATCTGGACTGCTGCTTTGACGCCATGCGTCAGGAGCAGGAGCTGTGGGCTGACATTCTGCCGGATCTGGCGTAAACAAAAAAGGGCCGCGCTTCTTTGAAAGCACGGTCCTTTTTGCATTTCAGCGTTTTACAAATCAGGTATCCTGCAATTCCCCGCGGCTGGCTGCCTTGAGGTATGCAAAGATGAAGCCGTCCAGATCACCATCCATCACGGCGTCCACGTTGCCGGTCTCGTAGTTGGTGCGGTGGTCCTTGACCATGGTGTAGGGCATGAACACGTAGCTGCGGATCTGATGGCCCCAGGCGATCTCATTCTGCACGCCCTTGATGTCCTCGATCTTGTCCATGTGCTGCTGCTTGGCAATCTGATACAGTTTCGCCTTCAGCATTTCCATGGCGTAGTCACGGTTCTGGAACTGGCTGCGCTGGGTCTGGCAGCTCACCACAATGCCGGTGGGCTTGTGGATCAGACGCACAGCGGAAGAAGTCTTGTTGATGTGCTGGCCGCCGGCACCGGAAGAACGGTACACCTGCATCTCAATGTCCTCGGGGCGGATGTCCACCTGAATGGTGTTGTCCAGCTCGGGCATCACTTCCAGCGAAGCAAAGCTGGTCTGGCGGCGGGCGTTGGCGTCAAAGGGAGAGACGCGCACCAGGCGGTGCACGCCGTTCTCGCTCTTGAGCAGACCGTAGGCATTGGCACCCTTCACCATCATGGAAGCGCTCTTCATGCCGGCTTCATCGCCGTCTTGGTAGTCCAGCACTTCCACGCTCATGCCGTGGGCCTGTGCCCACTTGTTGTACATACGGTACAGCATCTCAGCCCAGTCCTGTGCCTCGGTGCCGCCGGTACCGGCGTGGAAGGTAAGGATGGCATTGCTGTGGTCGTACTCGCCGTTCAGCATGGTCATAAGCTGCAGCTCATCCACAGCCTTACCCACCGCGTTCACAGATTCTTCTGCTTCCGGGATCATGGCGGGGTCGTATTCCTCGTCCAGCATTTCGATCATGGTGTCGGCATCATCGTACAGGCCCTGCAGCTTTTCAAAACGGTTCAGCTTGCCCTTCAGGTCGCCCACTTCGTCAAACACTTTCTTGCTCAGCTCAGCGTCATCGTAAAAGCCGGGGCGGCTCATGGTGTGCTCCAGCTCCTGCACGCGCTTGCGGGAAGCCTCGATGGCCAGTGCTTCTTCCAGATCCTTGACGGCCTTGTTGTAATCGGCCAGCTGCACTTTCAGTTCGTCAATGGTGATCATTCTCTTGTTCCTCTCGCAATGGTAATAAGGTAAAGTCTTTTGGCCGGGGAGATACCCCCTTGCGCTCTGCCGGGCATCAAACGGAACGCATGATACGTTCCCTACACCGAGGGGGAAGCCCTTCAAAAGATACAGTTTATACACAGATACTTCATTAGTATACCGGGAATCTGTGGTAAAGTAAAGAGGAAAAACGGTTATCCTGCTGGAAATTTGAAGATTTTTACCTTTTCTTTTACCCGTTGGGGGAGTATAATACCAGTATGAACCGTATACAGGAGGAAATCATGCCGAAATATTATGGCTGTCCCTGCGAGGGCTGCGGCGAGCCGCTGACCCTGAAGGATGATATTGTTGTCTGCCCGGACTGCGGTGCACCCTACCACCGCAGCTGCTACGAAAAACTGGGGCGCTGCATCCATAGCCAAGCCCACGGTGCGGGCTATGAGTGGAATTTTCCCTACCAGGATGCCGACCTGCGCACCTGTCCCGCCTGCGGCGAGCGCACCCTGCGCAGCCAGGAGACCTGCCGATGCTGCGGTGCCGCCCTGCCCCCCGAAGGCGAAGAGCAGCCCAACGACCGCAAGGCCGCAGAAAATGAGCGGGACGGCAGCTTTGATTATGCCGGCCTGTACCGCCAGTTTGAACAGCAGACCATGGACCCGCTGCATCAGACCATGCAGGCCGCCTTTGGCAAGGAAGAGCTGATGGACGGCATTCCCAGCAGCGACTGGACCGCCTACATTGGTGCCGCCGCCCCCGCCTACCTGGCCGACTACAGCCGGATGGAACTGCAGCACACCAAAATTTCGCTAAGCTTTTCGGCCCTGCTGTTCGGCCCGTTCTACTTCTTCTACCGCAAGGCCTGGAAGCCCGCCTTCGGGTTTCTGGCCGCCGAGCTGGTGCTGTTTGTGCCCACGCTCATCCAGATGATGCAGCTTTCCGGCAGTTCGCTGGCCCCGGCCATGAGCAGTTCCGCGCTGGTCCTGCTCAGCCGTGTGATGTCAGCCCTCGGGTTCGTCCTGATGATGGTGCGTGCCCTGTTTGCCAAGTGGTTCTACCGCAAAAGCGCTGCCGAGCGCATCCGCCGCATCCGGGCAGAATTCCCGGACCCGGCGCAGCGCCAGGTGGTGCTGCGCGCTCAGGGCGGCGTGAGCTTTGCCGCCGTGCTGGGGGCTGTAGTGCTGCTGATGGTGGTGGGTGCCGCCTGCAGTATGCTGCTTGGCCCGGACCTGAATGCTCTGCTCAGCGCCATGTACTGAGCAAAATGATACAATAGGAGGAGATCCGATCATGAAAAAAGTTACCAAGGCTGTTATCCCCGCCGCCGGCCTGGGCACCCGCGTGCTGCCCGCCACCAAGGCCATGCCCAAAGGCATGCTGCCCCTTGTGGACAAGCCCGCCATCCAGTACCTGGTGGAAGAGGCTGTGCGCTCCGGCATTACCGATATCCTGATCATTCTGGGCCGCAATCAGAGCATTATTGAAGATCATTTTGACCGCAGCCCCGAGCTGGAAGAAAAGCTGGCCGCCCCCGGCAAGGAAAAAATGCTGGAAGAGTGTCTGGGCATCTCCAACCTGGCCAACATCTATTTTGTGCGCCAGAAGCAGACGCTGGGCCTGGGCCATGCCGTGAGCGTAGCAAAGGCGTTTACCGGCGATGATCCCTTTGTGGTGATCTACGGCGATGACGTGATCTGGGGCGAGGACCCTGTGTGTGCCCAGCTGATCCGCGCTTATGAAGAGTTCGGCCGACCGGCGGCAGGCGTTTCTGCTGTGCCCTGGGCCGATGTGAGCCGCTACTGCAGCTTGAAAACCACCCCCATCCACGACAACTATTTCTTTGTGGATGATATGATCGAAAAGCCCAAGAAGGGGCAGGAGTTCAGCAACTATTCCATTCTGGGCCGTGTGCTGCTGACCCCGGAGATCTACGAGATCCTTGCCCACACCAAGCCCGGTGCCGGCGGTGAGATCCAGCTGACCGATGCCATGGCAGAGTATGCCCGCACCCGCGGCGGCATGACCGCCGTGGAGTTCACCGGCAAGCACTACGATATGGGCAACAAGCTCAAGGTCGTGGAGGCGCAGGTGGAACTGGCTCTGCAGCATCCGGAGATCGGCGAAGCCTTCCGGGAGTACCTGAAAGAATTCTGCAAAACGCTGTAAAATATTGCGCAAATAATAAAACGGGGCCTCTGCACGAAACCATGTGCGGCAGCCCCGTTTTTGCATAACTTCAGATAAAAAAGGGGTTCGGAAATGCCCGCAGGCATTTCTGAACCCCAAATATAAAAACAAAATTCCTGATTTAGTTTGCCTGACTGGGATGCGGCACAGGCGGATGCTTGGTGAACATGGCCTTGAGTACCAGCGGGGTAGCCACGCTGGACACCACGATCAGCAGGATCACGGCTGTAAAGTAGACCGGATCTACCACGCCGATAGCCAGACCCTTCTGTGCCACGATCAAGGCCACCTCGCCGCGAGTCATCATGCCGACACCAACCTTCAGGGAGTCGCCCCAGTTGAAGCGGCAGACCTTGGCAGCCAGGCCGCAGCCCACGATTTTGGTGACCAGTGCCACAATCACAAAGCAGACGCAGAACAGCAGGATCTCCGGGGTCAGGCCGCTGATATCGGTCTTAAGGCCGATGGAGGCAAAGAAGATAGGTGCAAAGATGATATAGTTGCTGATATCCACCCGGCGCTCCACATAGGATGCGTCATTCATGGTGCACAGCACGATGCCGGCAATGTAGGCACCGGTAATATCGGCAATGCCAAAGTAGGCCTCGGCCACATAGGCCATGCCAAAGCAGAAGGCCAGGCTCACGATGGTGATACGCTGGGTGTGAGGGTTGCGCCGATCCAGCCACTTCATGGCGTAATGGACCACTAGGCCCACACCCACAGCGGTGGCAAAGAACAGCAGGGTGTTGAACAGCACCTTGCCCAGACCCGTACCGGTGCCGCTGCTGGCACCCAGCACACAGGTAAGCACCACGATACCCATCACATCGTCAATAACGGCTGCACTGACGATGGTGGTGCCCAGAAAGCTCTTCAGGTGGCCCAGCTCCTGCAGGGTGGCCACCGTGATGGACACGCTGGTGGCGGTCATGATGGTGCCGATGAACAGCGCCCGGTAGAACTCCGGGCTGCCCACCGCGGCAAAGCCGTAGAATGCACCATACAATAAGGTGCCTCCCACCAGGGGCACAGCCACGCCCACGGCGGCGATCAGGGTGGCGATGGGGCCTGCCTTGATCAGTTCCTTCAGGTTGGTGCCCAGGCCCGTGGTGAACATCAGCAGCACCACGCCGATCTCGGCGAAGGTGGCAATGGAGTCACTGGTCTGCACCAGGTTGAGCACACAGGGGCCAATGACAAGACCGGCCAGGATCTCGCCCACCACCTGCGGAGCCTTGCACTTGCGTGCTACCAGCCCAAAAAACTTTGCACTCAGGATGATGATTGCCAGATTGCGGAATATCGAGTACATAGATACGCTCCTTTTCCGTTTTTTTAAATTTCCCACTTCCCTGCCGCCGCAGCACTTTGTTCCACGGTATCATCAGAAAGCGACTATATTATAGTCCCCTATGGCAAAAAAAGCAAAGGATTTTTTTCAGCACTTTTTTCATCCAAGGGCTTGACAGACGCCGCCGGACTTGCTATAATAAATTGCTGTCTGAACAGACACGCCGCACACAGCCGCAACGCCGCAGCTGTGTGTACCCTTGGTCTTGTGATTGCAAGACCCTTAAGTCCAAAAGGAGGTGCTACAAAATGGCAAAGTACGAAACCATGCTGATTACCAGCGCCGCTCTCGATGAGGAGGC
>CAKTGS010000034.1 GCA_934561485.1 uncultured Faecalibacterium sp. | reverse complement strand
TGGGAGAACCCCGCCGTGCGGGAGGAAATGGCCGACATCCTGCGCTTCTGGAAGGCGAAAGGCATCAAGGGCTTTCGTTTCGATGTGATCAACGTCATCTCCAAACCGGAATTTTATGAGGACGACTATGAGGGCGATGGACGGCGGTTCTATACCGATGGCCGCAACGTGCATAAGTATTTGCAGGAGCTGGTAAAGGCAGGCGGCATTGACGGTATGATGACCGTAGGCGAGATGTCCTCTACCTCGCTGGAAAACTGCATCGGCTACACGGGTGCAGACCGCCACGAACTGAGTATGTGCTTTAATTTCCATCACCTGAAAGTGGATTACAAAGACGGACAGAAATGGGAACTGATGCCGCCCGACCATGTGGCGCTGAAGAAGCTGTTCCAGACATGGCAGGAAGGGATGCAGGAGCACAACGGCTGGAACGCCCTGTTCTGGTGCAACCACGACCAGCCCCGCGCGGTCAGCCGCTTTGGCAGCGACACGACCTACTGGAAGGAAAGCGCCGAGATGCTGGCGGCAGCGATCCATTTCATGCGCGGCACCCCCTACATTTATCAAGGCGAAGAGCTGGGCATGACCAATCCGCACTTCACGCAGATCGGGCAGTACCGCGATGTGGAGAGCCGCAACTATTATAAGATCCTCCGCCAGCAGGATAAGTCCGAGGAAGAAACGCTGGACATCATTGCACAGCGCAGCCGGGATGATTCCCGCACCCCGATGCAGTGGAATAGCAGCGAAAATGCGGGCTTCACCACTGGCACTCCGTGGATTGGTTTGGCGGACAACTACAAGGCCATCAACGCCGCTGCTGAGGTGGATGACCCGGATTCTGTGCGCAGCTTTTACAAGATGCTGGTGCATCTGCGCAAGACCCACAAGGTCATCAGCGAGGGCAAGATCGAGTTTCTTTACCCGGACAATGCCGATTTGTTGGCTTACCGCCGCTATGGTGCCGAAGATGGGGAAGAACTGCTGGTGCTGTGCAACCTGACTGAGCATGACGCACCTTACACCCTGCCAGAGGGCTGGGCAGACGCAGATAAGCTGCTGGGAAACTATCCTGACAGAAACGATGCCCTGCGTCCGTATGAGTGCCTGATCCTGACAAAGGCCTAAGATTTATTTCTCAAGTTTTTCTCAAAACAAAAACAGGGTGCGCCCTGCGGACGCACCCTGAAAATCCACAGACGATAGCGATATGTACAACAGGGCGTTCCCCATCGGGAACGCTCTGTTTTCTCTATAGTGGGAGGAATTGTGTCAAATTGACATAATTCCTCCTCGTCCGTTCTAAGCAGGGTTTGGGGTGGGACCGCGTTTGCGAAGCGCAGCGCAGCAATGAAAGCCCCAGTGGGGCTTTTAAGCGGCAGAACGGTCTGCGATAGCAGATGGAGGGGCGTTGCCCCGACAAGCGCTACCCCAACAAGATCACTTCGGAAATGCAGACGCATTGCAGAAGTGAAGTCCCGGATGGACAGAAAATTTTCAAGAATTGAAAATTTGTGGCCACGGGACGGTTCTTGCCCTCCACCGCTGCGCTCAAAACGTATTTTCAACAAATGTTTCCGAATTGTTAAGGCGCAAAAATAAGTAGAGGTGGTGCTGCTCATGTAATTGGGTCACCGTTTGCTCCGAACGAAGTTCCTGCCCCTGTTTGTGCAGCGGCGTTGTCCGGCTCGCCCACACAAAGTGCGAGGTCGTGGCACGGTATCGCGTTCAGGCGGCTTATGCAAGATTCAAGGTGCGTTTCCTATAAAAGAAAAATACCGCCCATGCAGCGCAGCGATGGATTTTGTCGGGTGAATCGGCGGCAAAATGAATCGGGTGTGTTGCGGGGCGGTAAAATCTTTCGTGGGCTTTTCCTCACGGAAGTGGTGGGTCTCACGGTGATAACCGACCACTTCCTGTGGCAGTGTTCAATCTGGTGTGCACCCCGTCAAGAGGACAACGAAATAAATCAACAAAAATATCTCAAGCAGCCCTCAAATAAAGGTCATGCTTTTCCATCGGTGTCAGAACGCCAAGGTTACGTTGGAGACGCTTTGTGTTGTGGTAATGAATATAACTGCGAATCATTTTCACCAGTTCAGTACGGTTCGTGAAGCGCCTTCCATAATAACGCTCCCGCTTCAGAATACCCCAGAACCCTTCCATGGGACCGTTGTCAATACAGCGGCCAACACGAGACATACTTTGTGTCATGCCAGCATTGACCAGCCGCTGGTAGAAGTATCGGTTGGTATATTGAAATCCACGGTCACTGTGGAAGACAGGATGTGCATCAGGATTGCTCTGGACTGCCTTTGCAAAAGTGTCGAACACAAGCTTGTTGTCGTTTGTATCCCGAATTACAAAGGAAACGATACGTCTGCCATATAAGTCAAGGATGGCACTCAGATAAACCTTCTTAACTCTAGGACCTTCGTAATACTTGAATTCCGTCACATCTGTCAGCCACTTTTCGTTTGGCTTTTCTGCATGAAATTCCCGATTTCTCTTGCAATCTGTTCATAAGGTTTTCCGGCTTCTGTATATTCTTTTACGGCAGCAAGTCGCTCATCGATCGTAGATTTTCGTTTCGTCATAAAGAAACCTCCTGCGTTTTTCTTGGAATCTTTATGACCATTATACGACTTTACCCATCGATTGACCAATTCAGGACTGCGAAGATGGTATTTTTCACAGAGCGTTTGGAAGCTGCCTTTCCTATTCAGATGATCCTTTACGACTTTTTTCTTGATCTCCTCGCTATAAGCCCTCTTGACATTTGAAGATGCAAATGCTGCAGGCCCATCCATTTTGTACAAGCTGATCCACTTTCGCATTGCAGAGGAAGAAATACCTGCTCGTCTGGCAGCCTCCCGTCCTCGCATTCGCCCTGCTAGACATTCCTCAAGGAGCCAGATTCTAAACTCTGGATCAATCTCTTTTCGTTTGCTCATTTTAATCCTTTCCCTATTTCAGTGTCTCTGTTATAGGGAGCACACCATTGCGGCAATATGAAATTTATCTCGTAAAAGGCTGTGAATCAAAAAAAAAACAGCGGGCTATGCGCCGGAAGATTCCGCGCAAAGCCCGCTGCGATTGGTATAAAAATTCAATCACATGCAAAATGGCCCAGCCGCATTTTAAAATCTGCGTAACCGAACCGCACCAGCTCCCGGCAGGTGCCGGTTTCGTCCATTGCCCAGATGGGCGGCAGCGGCATTCCGTTGAAGGTGTTGTTTTTGCAGGTGGTGTAGATGGCCATATCGCCGAAGAGGAGCTTCTGCCCTTCCATAAGAGGGACATCAAAGCTGTAGTCACCGATCACATCGCCTGCCAGGCAGGTTGGCCCGCCCAGCCGGATGGTGCACTGCTTTTTGCCGGGGTCCCCGGCGCCCAGCAGGGGCGGGCGGTAGGGCATTTCGATCACATCCGGCGTGTGGCAGGCAGCGGACATGTCCAGAATGGCAAGGTCCGTCTCGCCATTGTGCAGGGTGTCCAGCACGGTGGTAACGAGATAGCCTGCGTTCAGCGCCCAGGCTTCGCCGGGCTCCAGATACACCTGCAGGCCGTATTTCTTCTGCGCTTTGGTGATGCATTTTTCCAGCGTGGCAAGGTCATAGCCCGGGCGGGTGATGTGGTGCCCGCCGCCGAAGTTGAGCCAGCGCAGCCGGGGCAGCAGGTCTGCAAACTTTTCCTCCACCGCTGCCAGCGTCACCGCCAGGGCGTCCGCATCCTGCTCACACAGGGTGTGAAAGTGCAGCCCGTCCAGCAGCTGCGGCAGGGCAGGGTCAGCCTGCACGGCAGCGTCCCACTGGGCACGGGTGGTGCCCAGGCGGCTGCCCGGGGAACAGGGGTCGTAGATCTCGTGGCCCTCCTGGGTGGAGCACTCCGGGTTGATGCGCAAACCGATGCTTTTGCCAGCCGCCTTTGCCGCCGGGCCGAACTTTGCCAGCTGGCTGGGCGAGTTGAACACGATGTGGTCCGCGTACTGCAGAAGCTCGTCAAATTCATCTGCCCGGTAGGCGGCGCAGAACACGTGGTTCTCCTTGTCCGGCAGCTCCTCGCGGCCCAGGCGGCTTTCGTACAGGCCGCTGGCCTCGGTGCCCGCCAGATAGGGGGCCAGCAGGGGATACAGGTCGAAGTTGGAAAACGCTTTCTGCGCCAGCAGGATCTTGCAGCCGGTGTGCTGCTGCACCCCCAGCAGAAGCTCCCCGTTGCGGCGCAGCTGCCCCTCGTCCAGCAGGTAGCAGGGCGTGGGCAGAGAAGCCAGTGCTTCTTCCGGAAGCCTGGCAAGGCCCGCAAAAGGCGGGCGGCTGTCCTGCACCCGCATCAGTCCACCAGCACCGGGCTGTGGCTCTCGGAGCGGGGCAGGCCGTATTTATCAAGAGCGTCCAGATACGGGTCCGGATCAAACTCTTCCACGGTGTGCACACCCTTGGTGGTCCACTTGCCGGTGAGCAGCATCAGGGCACCGCACATGGCCGGCACGCCGGTGGTATAGCTGATAGCCTGAGAGCCCACTTCCTTGTAGCACTCCTGATGGTCGCACACATTATAAATATAGTAGGTCTTTTCCTGGCCGTCCTTTTTGCCGGTAAAGATGCAGCCGATGTTGGTTTTGCCCTTGGTGCGGGGGCCAAGGCTGGCGGGGTCCGGCAGCAGGGCCTTGAGGAACTGGATGGGCACGATCTCCTGCCCGTTGAAGTTGACCGGCGTGGTGGACAGCATGCCCACATCTTCCAGACAGCGCATATGGTCGAGGTAGCTCTGGCCAAAGGTCATGAAGAAGCGGATGCGCTTGGCCTCCGGGATGTTCTTGGCCAGAGACTCGATCTCCTCGTGGTGCAGCAGGTACATGTCCTTGTCGCCCACCTGATCAAAGTGGTACTCCCGCTTGATGCTCATGGCCGGAATCTCCACCCAATGGCCATTCTCCCAGTAGCTGCCGGGGGCGGACACCTCGCGCAGGTTGATCTCGGGGTTGAAGTTGGTGGCAAAGGCATAGCCGTGGTCGCCGCCGTTGCAGTCCAGAATGTCGATGGTGTCAATGGTATCGAACTCGTGCTTTTTGGCGTAAGCGCAGTAAGCCTGGGTCACACCCGGGTCAAAGCCGCTGCCCAGCAGGGCGGTCAGGCCGGCTTCCTCAAACTTTTTGGCATAGGCCCACTGCCAGCTGTAGTCAAAGTAAGCGGAGAAGCCTGCTTCCTTGCAGCGCTTTTCGTAAATGGCGCGCCAGGCAGGGTCATCGGTGTTTTCCGGCTCATAGTTGGCGGTGTCCATGTAGTTGACGCCGCAGGCAAGGCAGGCGTCCATGATGGTCAGGTCCTGGTAGGGCAGGGCGATATTCATCACCAGGTCCGGCTGGTAGGCCTTGATGAGGGCGATCACCTCGTCCACATGGTCAGCGTCCACCTGGGCGGTGGTGATTTTTGTTGTGGTCTTGGGGGCCAGCTCGGCGGCCACCTTGTCGCACTTTGCCTTGGTGCGGCTGGCAATGCAGATCTCGGTGAACACTTCGGGCACCTGGCAGCACTTGTGGATGGCAACGGAGGCCACGCCGCCGCAGCCGATGATCAGAACTTTGCTCA
Organism: uncultured Faecalibacterium sp.; assembly: GCA_934561485.1. Classification (GTDB taxonomy): domain Bacteria; phylum Bacillota; class Clostridia; order Oscillospirales; family Ruminococcaceae; genus Faecalibacterium. Next base: position 14,552 of record CAKTGS010000034.1, on the reverse strand, counting down.
TGTTGATTTCTCCTTTATCTGTAAAATGGTAGGTTCGTATTTATACCTGAAAGCCGGGCCAGCCCTTGTCCAGCGCGATCAGGGTCTCGCGCAGCACTTTGCAGGCGGTGGCGGTGGACACGCCGGTGGTGTCCAGCGTGGGGGCCAGCTCGTTGAGGTCTGCGGCCACGATGTTGGCTTTGGTCACGGTGCGGATGGCGTCCAGCAGCTGCAGAAAGCTCACACCCCCGGCTTCCGGCGTGCCGGTACCCGGGAAGCAGGAGGGGTCCAGGCAGTCGAGGTCGATGGTGAGATAGACGGGCACCTTGCTCTCGCAGAGCTGTTCCGTCAGCTCGGCAAGGCCGGTAAAATCAAACTTGTGCATCTCCGTGTGCTGGGCGGCAAACTCGAACTCTGCCCGGTCGCCGCTGCGGATGCAGAACTGATGGATGCGGCCGTCCCCTACCAGCTCGTGGCAGCGGCGCAGCACGCAGGCGTGGCTGAGTTTGGCCCCCAGGTAGTCGTCCCGCAGGTCGGCGTGGGCATCAAAGTGCACGATGTGCAGGTCCGGGTATTTCTTTACGGCGGCACGCACGGCACCCAGAGTGACCAGATGCTCGCCGCCCAGCAGCAGCGGGAATTTGCCGTCCTGCAGGATCTCCGCCGCCCGGGCCTCGATATCAGCCAGTGCCAGCTCGCTGGAGCCGAAGCACAGCTCCAGGTCGCCGCTGTCGAACACATCAAAATCGGTCAGGTCGGCATTCTGGTAGGGGCTGTAGGTCTCCAGACCGTAGCTCTCGTGCCGGATGGCCGCCGGGCCGAACCTGGCCCCCGGGCGGTAGCTGGTGGTGGAGTCGTAGGGGGCACCGTACAGCACGATGCTGGCGGCGCGGTAGCTGCTGTCGCAGCCGATGAAGTTTTCGATGTTGGGTTTCATCCGTGTACCTCCACTTCCCGCAGCATCTCTTCCAGAAATGCCGGCAGGTAGAATGCACCGACATGGAGCCGGGCGGTGTAATAGCGGGTGCGCAGGTTCAGCGCCTTCCAGGCCTCTGCGTCCAGATCGTCAATGGGGTGGTATTTTTTGCTGGCAAAGCCGAACAGCCAGTACCCGGCGGCAAAGGTGGGAATGTGGGCCTGATACACCCGGCTGATGGGGAAGGTGCTGGCAATGCGCTTGTGGCTGCGCTGCATGGCGCTGGCGTCCTCGGCGTAGAAGGGGCTGCCCTGCTGGTTCACCATGATGCCGTCCGCCTTCAGGGCGTTGAAGCAGCTGCCGTAGAATTCGCGGGTGAACAGCCCCTCGGAAGGGCCGAAGGGGTCGGAAGAGTCCACAATGATCAGGTCGTATTCCTCTTCGCACCGGCGGATGAACTTGAGGGCGTTTTCAAAGTAGATATGCACCCGGCGGTCGTCCATGCGGCAGGCATTGCCGGGCAGGTAGGCGCGGCAGGCTTCCACCACCTGGGGGTCCATCTCCACCAGGTCGATGCGCTCCACCCGGTCGTAGCGGGTCAGCTCCCGCACCACGCCGCCGTCCCCGGCACCGATGACCAGAATATCCTTGGCTTCCTTGTGCACCGCCATGGGCACATGGACGATCATTTCATCGTAGATGAACTCATCGCGCTCGGTGAGCATCACATTGCCGTCCAGGGTCAGCACCCGGCCGAACTCCGGCGTTTCAAAAATATCAATGCGCTGGTAATCGCTCTGCTTGGAGTAGAGCTGCTTGTTCACCCGGATGCTGTGCTTCACGTCCGGGGTGTGAAATTCCGAAAACCAAAATTCCATCTCTTTCCCTCCTTATGCCAGAACGTTCAGGTGTAAAATGTCGGGGTCCTCGGGGCCGGTCATGCTGCAGCCCTTGGCCTTGGCGTACTCGATGTAGTTCAGAATCTCCTTGGTGATGCGCTCGCCGGGGGCCAGAATGGGAATGCCCGGCGGGTAGCACATGACGAACTCGCTGCACACCATGCCCTCGGTCTCCATCAGGGGCAGGCTCTTTTTGGGGGCATAGAAGGCCTCCTGCGGGCTGGCGGCCACCACGGGGTCGATGTACTCCTGGCTCAGCAGGCCGGCACCGTCCGTGCGGAAGCGGCGCTTGATCTCGGCCAGGGCGCTCACCAGCCGCTCCACTTCCTGGGGGCGGTCGCCGATGGACAGGTAGGCCAGAATGTTGCCGATGTCGCCGAACTCAATCTGGATGTCGTACTCGTCCCGCAGGATGTCGTACACCTCAATGCCGGCCAGGCCGATGTCCAGGGTGTGCACGCTGAGCTTGGTGGTGTCAAAGTCAAAGACGGAATCGCCGTTGCACAGCTCCTTGCCAAAGGCGTAGTAGCCGCCTACGGCGTTGATCTCCTCGCGGGCGTACTCGGCAATGTCTGCCACCTGATGGAACACCTGCCGTCCCCGCAGCGCCAGGTTGCGGCGGGAGATGTCCAGGCTGGACATGAGCAGGTAGCTGCCGGAGGTGGTCTGGGTCAGGTTGATGATCTGCCGCACATAGCCCGGGTGCACGTTGGGGCCGATGAGCAGCAGGCTGGACTGCGTTAAGCTGCCGCCGCTTTTGTGCATGGAAACGGACGCCATATCGGCCCCCGCCGCCATGGCGGACACCGGCAGCCCGCCGCCAAAGTAGAAGTGGGTGCCGTGGGCTTCGTCCGCAAGGCAGAGCATTCCGGCATCGTGCGCCATTTTGACGATGGCCCGCAAATCAGAGCAGATGCCGTAGTAGGTAGGGTTATTTACCAGCACGGCCACGGCGTTGGGGTGCTCCTTGATGGCCTTGGCCACCTGTTCCCGCTTCATGCCCAGCGAAATGCCCAGGCGCTTGTCCACCTCAGGGTTCACATACACCGGCACAGCGCCGCACAGCACCAGGGCGTTCAGCACGCTGCGGTGCACGTTGCGGGGCAGAATGATCTCGTCGCCCCGCTTGCAGGCGGTAAGCACCATGCTCTGCACGCTGCTGGTGGTGCCGCCCACCATCAGAAAGGCATGGGCCGCGCCGAAGGCATCGGCGGCCAGCTCCTCTGCTTCCCGGATGACCGATACCGGGTGGCAGAGATTGTCCAGCGGCTTCATGCTGTTCACATCCACGCCCACGCACTGCTGGCCCAGAAAGGCGGTCAGCTCCGGGTTGCCCCGGCCCCGCTTGTGGCCGGGTACATCAAAGGGCACCACACGCATCTGCCGGAACCGCTCCAGCGCCTCGTAAATGGGCGCACGGCGCTGGTCCAGCCGGAACCGTGTACGGTTCTCACTCATCTCTTTTCCTCCGTCCCTGGTTCCAAGGCAAACAAAAAAGCGCAAGCACCGCACAAAATGTGCAGACTTGCGCTTTGAAAAAGCCATGAATATGCGCGCACAAAGCCCCCTGGCAGCAGGCCGGGGCACAAAACCGCATTGCATGATTCAAAAGACGGATTGATGAGAGTCTATATAGCAATTCTGCTTTTACTGCTCTTTATTGACCGTTTCACAAGTCTGCGCACTGACTGCGCAATTTCATGGTTGTAAAGGAACCAACTTATAAAATTTGAGCTTCTAACTCAATCAATAATGGCGGCTTGCACCGCCGGTCGGCAGTGGACCCGGCTGTCCGTATGGCCTTAGCCCCCGCGGGGCGGTCCATGGTAAATTGCTTTGAAAAGACCCTGTTTTGCATCGTCTCTCAAAATCGAGTGTGATTTTATCATGCACAGAAAGGCTTGTCAACCTTTTTTGCAAGAAAACGCCAGAAATTTGACAAAAATCATACTTAAAAGGCGAAAAAGGCAGAAAAAACACCCCTGTCCGCCGGAATGCAGCCGGAGGCAGGGGTGCTGGCCATTTTGAAGGATCACAGGGTCGGCATCTGGGCGCAGATCCAGTCGGCCAGAGCCTGGGCATCGTCCGGGCCAAAGTCGGCCCCGGGAATGTCGCCCACCACGGCCAGCGGCTGGAAAGAGACGGCCACACCGGACACAGCCTGGCGCACCACCTCGATCTTGGGCCAGCCGCTGGATGCATAGCCTTCCAGCAGCACCAGGTCGTAGCTGTGGCGCTCGAACAGGGCCAGCAGGTCCTGCTCGGTCAGGCGGAAGGTTTCGGTCAGCAGGTAGTGCTGGCCGTTGTAAACGGCCGTGCCGGCGGCCCCCGCCTGCTGCAGGCGGCTGCAGTCGGTGCCGGGCAGCGCCAGGGCATCCGCGCGGTCGGTGTGCTGGATGACACCCACCTTCAGCCCTTTTTGGGTCAGAATGGGCAGCAGCTTTTCCAGCAGAGCGGTTTTGCCGCTGCCGGGTGCACCGCTGACGGCCAGCACAGCCGGGTGCTTGAGTTCCAGCGTCTGGAACATGGCCTGTTTTTGTTCACTGTACAAAAGAAAGTCCCTCCACTCCCTCGCCTGCTGCCGGAAGGCCCATGCACAGCAGGCGGCAGACAATGCAGATGTTTTTTATTAGTACCAACATTACTGGTTCTGCGGCAAAATGTCAAGAGAAACCGCGAGATTGGGCCGGAAATCAATTTTCCGAATGAAGGCTTCCCCCGGTCGGGGGAAGCTGTCACCGCAGGTGACTGATGAGGGCGCAGGACAGCAGCATTTTGCCCTAAATACCCCTCATCCGGCGCTACGCGCCACCTTCCCCCCAAGGGGTGAAGGCTTTCGCTTTGGGTCAAGCTGTAAAAATTGATTTCCGTGCGAGATTGGGCCGGGAAACGGAAAAAGGGGCAGCGGAAGCGTTCAAATATGGAAGAAACGGCCGCCTTCACAGACATCATCTGCCGCGCTGCGGCGCAAAGGCAAAGCGGAAAACCGTGCCCGGCGCTGCAGCAAAGCAGGCGTCTGCATGGGGCTTTGCGCCCCAGCTGTTATCGCCGCCCACGCCGCGCTGGAAGGCAGCACAGCGGACGATGGTCTTGTTGTCGTCCCGGGGCAGCTCGTAAAGATGGCGGGCATTTTCCAGCTCGTGGGGGGTGTAGGGCAGGGCCGAGAAGGTCATACCGGCATCGCTGACAAAGCCAATGCCTATATTCAATCCGCTGCCGGTGAGCGCTGCCCGGTAGACACTGGTGCGGTTGCCGCACTCCTGCGGGTAGACCGGAGTGTACCGGGCAAAATCCTGCCGGACATTGTAGCTCCAAGCATCCATCTTGCCGCCTGCGGTGCGGTCAGCGGCAGTCTCCCGGGGGCCAAGACCCAGATAGGAGACCTCGGTCAGCTCCCGGCGCAGCGGGAAGAGCAAGCCGAACTCCGGCAGCTCTGCCCGTTCGCCCTGCCATGTCATGGTAATGTCGCAGCGGCCTGCGCCGTCAATGGCAAAATCCATGGGCAGCGTCTGACCGTTTGGCAGGGTGTAGCTGGCGCGAACCGTGACGAACTCGCCCTTTGTTTCGGCGGTCAGGTTATCGCACCGGGCGTATAGACCGGCGGTTTTCCAGAAGGCAAATGCAAAGGGTTCTGCACAGCCCTCGTCATTGTTGGTGGGCGCACGCCAGAAGTTGGGGCGTACGGTATCGTCCAGCAGCTGCACACCGTTATAGCGAATGGACACAAGTCCCTTGCCACGGCCGAAGATATACTCGAAGCCCTCGCCCTTTACGCCGATGTTGCAGTCCATCTCCACCAGCTGCGGGGTGGGCAGGGACAGGCGGGCTTCGGCGTGCTTGTGCCACACCTGCCCGAAGGCGGCTTCAAAGCCCGCCGGGATGCCGGGCAGCGCAGCCCGCTGGATGGCGGTAACGGTCATGCAGGCAAGCCCTGTTTCCGGCAGAGCGAAGGGGAACGGAATGCGCACTTGTTCACCCGGTTTGCAGTCTGCCCGCAGCACCGCACGGCGCTCCGGCTTGCCGTTGACCGAGGATGCAAACACAAGGTCGTAGGCGTTCAGGTCGGTAAAGAGGTTCCGGTTTTCCATCACGGCTTCGGTGTCGGTGAGGGTAATTTTTAAAGGAGCGTAGGCTGCCTTGACCGCGTCCATTTTGGGGGTGTTGCGGCGGTCGGGCAGCACCAGACCGTCCACGCAGAATTCCCGGTCGGTGGGGCGGTCGCCGAAGTCGCCGCCGTAGGCAAAGCCGGGCTTTCCGTCCGGGTCGGTGACGGCGATGCCGTGGTCCATGTACTCCCAGATAAACCCACCCTGATACAGCGGCTCCTCATAGGCGTACTCGGTATAATCCGTGATGCCGCCGTTGGAGTTGCCCATGGCGTGGCTGTACTCGCACATGATAAAGGGCTTTTCCGGGTGCTCCGCCAGAAACTTTTTGATGTCCGCCACCGGGGTGTACATCTGGCTTTCCATGTCGGAGGTGGCGGGGTATTCCCGGTTCCAGAAAATGCCCTCATAGTGCACCAAGCGGCTGGGGTCGGTGTGGCGGAAATACTCGCTCATCTCCCATAGTGTCTTGCCGCCGTGGCTCTCGTTGCCGCAGGACCAAATCAGGATGGCCGGGTGGTTTTTGTCCCGCTCCAGCATGGCTTCGGCGCGGGCAAGCACATTCTCCCGCCACTCCGGGCGTGCACCGGGCAGCGTCCATTCATCCGAGCCGTCCGCGCCCAGTTTCTGCCATGTGCCGTGACTTTCCAGATTGGTCTCCCCGATGACATACAGGCCGTATTCATCGCAGAGCTGCAAGAAATACGGGTCGTCCGGGTAGTGGCTGGTGCGCACGGCGTTCACGTTGTGGGCCTTGAGGTTCTGCACGTCCCACAGCATCTCTTCCCGGCTGACGGTGCGTCCCGTTTTACAGCTCCACTCGTGGCGGTTGACACCCTTGAATACGATGCGCTTGCCGTTCAAAAGCATCTGGCGGTCTTTCAGTTCAAATTTGCGCAGACCGACCTTCAGCCCGGTGCGCTCCACCAAATTTCCCTCGCGCAGCAGGGCGATTTCTGCCTCGTACAGGTTCGGCTGCTCGGCGCTCCACAGGGCGGGATGCTCCACCGTAAAGGTGAAGGAAACATCCTGCACGTCCTCTTCCACGTCTGGGTCAGCCTCGCCTTTGCCGAACACCACGCCACTGTCGTATTCGGCAGGCTCGCCCACCTGGGCGGACTGCTCCTCGCCGTCAAACACCACGGAGATGGTGCCCGCGCCGCTGACCTTGCAGTCAAAGATGACGGTGGCACTGGAAAAGTCCGGGGCAAAATCCTGCTTCACAAAGACATCTTCCAGATGAAGCTCCGGTTTCGTGAACAGCTCTACCGCGCGGAACAAACCGCTCATGCGCCAGAAATCCTGATCCTCCAGCCAGCTGCCGGAGGAAAAGCGGTACACCTGCACGGTCAGGGTATTTTCGCCGGGGTGGACGGCGGCGGTCATATCAAATTCAGCAGGAGTAAAGGTATCCTCGGTATAGCCGATGTAAACGCCGTTGCACCAGACGGCGGCGGCGCTGTCCGCGCCGTTCAGCCGCAGATAGCAGCTTGCCCAGTTTTCCGGCAGGGTGAAACTGCGCTGATACTCCCCGATGGGGTCATACGCCTGCGGAATTTCGCCGGGGTGCAGCTTTTCGTGGCCGTCCCACGGGTACTGGGTGTTGACATAGTGGGGTGTGCCGTAGGGCTGGCCGGGCTTTTGCAGGCTCTGCATCTGGATAAAGCCCGGCACGGTCAGGGTATCCCATTCCGAGAAAGGCGCAGTCAGGTTTTCCGCGTAGCGGAAAGCCCATTCGCCGTCCAAGCTGACGGTCAGGGGCAGTTCCGGGCTGGCCTGGTCGACAAAATGGGCATGGAAGGGCAGACGGTTTTGCTGAAAAATTTCCGGGTCGGCCAGAAGGGCCGGGGTGATGGGGTCACGCAAAGGCATAGCAGGTACCTCTCAATCTTGTTCGTGGGGCGGCTTCTGCTCGTATTATAGCACGGCAGAGCGCAGAGCGCCTGTACAAAAACGCCAGAACTTTTGGAGAAAAGCATCATCTTTTGACAGAATGGCTTCTGTGACGCAGGAAACCGTGCGGGAGATGAAGCAAATTTAAGGAGACTGGACGGCCTGGTTTAAGAAGGAACCGGTATACTTCCGGGTGAAGGCAGAAGTACTTGCAGGAAAGCACGCGACTTTCTCGTATTGAACACAGAAGGGAAAGGCAACCGCCCTGAACAACCGGAAAGGAGGTGGCGGAAGTTCTCCACGCCTGTTTTTGCATTTTTAACGGAAATTTTTGGAACCGAAAGGATCTTGAAGTATGAAAAACGCAATGAAACTGTTCGCAATGGTCACCCTGTCTACCTGTGTCATGGCCGGGGGTGCCGTTTCCAGCCTTGCTGCCGCACCGGAAACTACCGCTGCAGCCGTCACGGCCCATCAGACCAGCAAGTGCGGCGGCTCGTCCAATGCGCAGCTCGCAGTCCGCTTTACCGATGCCGAGGGCAATGCCAAGCTGTACACCATCTGCGCCGAGGGCGGCGAGGTGAACGGCGTGCGCACCCTGGCGGAGGTGACCCGCGTGAACGCGAATTTCTCTGGTGTCAAGGTGTTTGCTGGTGCGCTGGACAACGGCGAGCAGGTGCTGACCGTGGCCTGCCTGGGCAGCAGCGGTGCCCTGACCGGCAGCACGGCCAGCGTGTGGCTGCCCAAGGATGTGGTGGGCGGCTATGACCTGTACCAGGTGAACGCCGATGGCACCGAGACCAAACTGGAACAGGAAGAGCACAGTCAGTCTGTGGTGGTGCGTGTAAACATGGAGGACGGCGCAGGCCTGCTCCGCATGGCAGCGCAGAACGGCTGAACCACAGCGGCCTGAACCAAACCAAGGACCCAGTGCCCGTATGCTGCCCGGCATACGGGCGCTGCTGTTTGCAGGGGGATGGGGTTATTGTTCACAAACCGGACATTGTGTTTTGCAGCGGCGGATGATACAATATAGCCAAAGCGAAAACCGAAAAAAGGAGAAAATGCAATGAAGCAAGTAACCGGTTATACCCTTGTGCGCAGCGAAGCCTGCCCCGAACAGCACGGCACCTTGACCGTGCTCACCCACGATGTGAGCGGGGCCACCGTGCTGCTGGTGGAAAACGAGGACAGCAACAAGGCCTTTGGCATCGGGTTCGGCACCTTCCCGTCCGATGATACCGGCGTGTTCCACATTCTGGAGCACTCGGTGCTGGCGGGCAGCAAAAAGTATCCGGTCACCTCGCCGTTCCTGCAGCTGCTCAAGAGCAGCATGGCATCCTTTCTCAACGCCATGACCTTCCCGGACAAGACGGTGTACCCCTTTGCCACCCCCAACGAGACGGATTTCAAAAACCTGATGGACGTGTACCTGAACGCGGTGTTCTGCCCGCTGGCCATGGTGGACAAATCTGTGTTTGAGCAGGAGGGCTGGCACCGGGATGCAGACGGCACCGTGAGCGGCGTGGTGTACAACGAGATGCAGGGGGCCCTTGCCACCCCGGACGCCCAGCTGCAGAACGCGCTGGAACGGGCCATGTTCCCGGACACGGCCTACGGCTTTGTGTCCGGCGGCGACCCGGCCAGCATTCCGGCGCTGACCTATGAAAAATATCAGCGGGTGTACCGCCGCCACTACAGCGCGGACAACTGCTGCATCACCCTGTATGGCAAAATGGACATGGCTGAAAAGCTGGAACAGCTGGACCGGGATTACCTGTCCAGAATGCCCAGAAGCACCACCCGCCCCCGCCTAGCCCTGCAGGACGAGCAGCCCGGCACCTGCGTGGAGCTGCCTTATTACACCGAAAAGCCGGAGCCGGACCAGGTGCAGTGCGCCCTGGCCTGGTATACCGGTGCCTTTGCGGACCGGGAGCGGCAGCTGGGCGTGGAGATCCTGCTGGACGCTTTGCTGGGCACCAACAATTCGCCCCTGAAGGCGGCTCTGCTGGCCGAGGATCTGGGCGCGGACATCGACATCGGCTTTGACGACAGCACCCTGCAGCCCACGCTGGAACTGGTGCTGCGGGGTGCCACCGAAGAGACTGCCCGCAGATTTGCCCCGGCGGTGCGCAAGGCGGTGGACGCCGTACTGGCCGAGGGCATTCCCCAGGAGCTGCTGCTGGCTTCGCTGAACGCGGCGGAGTTTGCCTCGCTGGAACGCCCCGGCAGCCTGCCGGACGGCGTGCTGGCTGCCATCAACGCTTCCACGGGCTGGCTGCACACCGGCGACCCCGCCCTGCTGCTGCACACGGACAAGCTGTTTGCCGCCCTGCGGGAGAAGATGGCGGGCGGCTGGTTCAATGAGCTGCTGCGCAGCCTGTTTGCCCCGGCCCCGGTGCAGGTGCTGCAGGTGCCTGCCCTGCCGAAGGCCCAGGACGAAGCGGCCGCCCCGGTGCGCACGGACGAAAAGCTGGTGCTGGAACACCCACTGACCGTGGCCGACCTGGGCGCGGGTGCCCCCAGCGCTCCCGGACAGGCGGAAGAGCTGGCCGGTGCCGCTGTGCTGCACCACCCCTCAGCGGGCAGCCTGTACCTGAATTTCTACTATGACCTGGGAAATACGGCCCCGGAGGAGATGCAGTATCTGGATCTGCTCACCGATGTGCTGGACGAGCTGGACACCCCTGCTCACACCGCCCAGCAGCTGAACACCCTGCGCAGCACCTGGCTGGGCGACAGCCGGGTGATGCTGGACTTCTGGACCGGACGGCAGGCGGGTGCCCCCTGCCACGCCAAGCTGACGATGAGCCTGAGCCTGCTGGAACGCAGCCTGGAAAAGGCCGTGGAGCTGGGCAGCGAGTGGCTGTACGACACCCGGCTGACCGGCCCGGCGGCGGAAGCTGCCTTTGCCCGGGTGCTGAGCCAGCAGAAGCTGAATATGGAGCAGCAGTTCATCCAGCAGGGCAACGCCTATGCGGCCACCCGCGCCGGTGCGCATTATTATGTAGAAGGTGCGGTGAGCGAGCGCTGCAGCGGCGTGAGCTACTACCACTTCCTGTGTGACCTGCTGGCCAAGGCCGACTGGGCCGGACTGGGTGCAAAGCTGGAAGCTCTGCGTGCGCAGGTGCTGGACCACGCCCAGCTCACCGTGAGCCTGCACGGCAGCGAGCAGGCACTGGAGACCCTGCGCACCCTGCTGCCGGGCAGCCGCTTTGCCGCACAGGGCCGCGCCGCCGCAAAACCCTATGTGGAGCCGCTGACGCCGCCGGTGAACGAAGCCTTTGTCATTGACGGCGGGGTGAACTACGCCGTGCAGGCATGGCCCATGGAACGCTGCAGTGACCGCAAAGTGCTGGCCCGGGTGATGAGCTACGAATACCTGTGGCACAACATCCGCGAGGTGGGCGGCGCTTACGGCACCGGAATGCTCTCCTCGGACGGGGTGGAGTACCTGTACACCTACCGCGACCCGCACCTGGCCGAAAGCTATGAGACCTTTGCCAAAGGCCCGGCAGAGCTGGCAGCCCGGGAGTACACGGAAAAAGACCTGAACGATTTTATTGTGGGCGCGGTGGCCAAGCTGGACACCCCCCGCAAGCCCCGTGCGGAAGCCCGGGAGCTGGACCGCCGGTATTTCTGCGGCATTACGGACGAAATGCGCACTGCCGACCGCAAGGCCCTGTGTGCAGTGGATGCTGCCCTGCTGAAAGAGCAGGCAGCTGCCCTGACCGCTGCTCTGGCAGGCGGCGTGCGGGTGACCTTTGGCAGCCGGGACGCCGTGGAAGCAGCCGGGGATCTGTTTGACCGGGTGGAAACGCTGTAAAGGGGCGGGGCCTGCGTGCCGGTAGTTTTTCTTCGGACACGAAATACGGGTTGCGGCACCCAGCATCTGCTTCGCAGTCGCTCGCATCTTGCTGGCCGCTGTCCCAACAACAGCTCCTTGCTTCGGCCACTGGCCGCAGTCGCTATTGTTGCAGGCCATTCCATCGCCCGCCCTATTGCCCTGCGGGCAACAGGGTCCCACCCCAGCGGACGGTCCTCAGAGAAACTCCCGGCCCACCGGCCTAAGAAAACTATATTGGCAGGAGTTTTCTGGACGCAATAAAATACAAAAAGCGCCTGATGGTACGAAAAAGATCATCGGGCGCTTTTGCTTTTTGTAAAGAAACGGAAAAATTTGAAAAGCGGGGTTGACGGGGCTGCAGAGCGGTGGTAAAGTAATGGGCGGAAAAAGAAAAAACACTTTTTTACAACAAAGAAACGAGGTGGTTGTCATGGAACCTGCTGGCAGTAGTACCGGCCTTTCGCCCCGATTGTCCATTCATTCCAATACGGCAGCCGCCTTTCCGGCCCGGCGTGGAACAAACTGTGTGTGACCTGCACACGGTCTGTTCCGGCTTACCTGCAAATGCCCCGGTCCCTGTGTGAAATGCTGCTGCCGCCCTGAAAAAGGAGGCAGCTTTTTTATGTCTGAAATTTCGATCCACACCCTCAAAACCATGCTGGCAAACCTGGATGATGCCAAAAAATATCAGAGCCTGCGGGACGTGATGGAAACCCTGCCGGCTCCGGACCTGGCCGCCGTGTTCGAGGACCTGCCCGCCGAAAAGCTTCCGGTGCTGTTCCGCCTGTGTCCCAAGGACCTGGCTGCCGAGGTGTTCACCGAGCTGACCTCCGGCACCCAGCAGGCGCTGATCGATGGCCTGACCGATACCGAACTGAAGGCCGTGGTGAACGACCTGTTTGTGGACGATGCCACCGACCTGGTGGAAGAGATGCCCGCCAATGTGGTCAAGCGCATTCTGGCCCAGGCAGACCCCGCCACCCGCCGCATGATCAACGAACTGCTCAAGTACCCGGAGGACTCCGCCGGCGGCGTGATGACCACCGAGCTGATGGAGCTGCGCCCGGATATGACCGTGGCGCAGGCTATGGAAGCCATCCGCAAAAACGGCTTTGACAAGGAGACCATCAATAACTGCTATGTGACGGACGGAAGCCGCAAGCTGGTGGGTGTGGTGTCCCTGCGGGCACTGGTGCTGGCCAAGGACACGGCAGAACCCATCCGGGACCTGATGGACACTAATGTGGTGAGCGTGAGCACCACCACCGACCAGGAGGATGTTTCCAACCTGTTTGAAAAATACGGCTTCCTGGCCATTCCGGTGGTGGACGCTGAGAGCCGCCTGGTGGGCATTGTGACCATTGACGATGCCATCAGCATCCTGCAGGACGAGGCCAGCGAGGATATTGCCAAGATGAACGCCATCGGCCCCTCCGACAAGCCCTACTTCAAGCAGAGCATGTGGGACCTGTACAAGAGCCGTGCGCCCTGGCTACTGTTCCTGATGATCAGCGCCACCTTCTCCAGCATGGTCATCCGGGGGTATGAGGACGCTCTGGCGGCGGTGACCGTGCTGACCGCCTACATTCCCATGCTGACCGATGCGGGCGGCAACGCGGGCAGCCAGAGCACTTCCACCATCATCCGCGGCATGGCGGTGGGCGACATCCAGCCCCACGATCTGCCCCGCATCCTCTGGCGGGAGTGCCGGGTGGCTCTGCTGTGCGGCGGCACACTGGCAGTGTGCAACTTTGCAAAGCTGCTGCTGTTTGACAAGGTGACTGCTCCGGTGGCGCTGGTGGTATGCCTGACCCTGATCTGCACCATCCTGCTCAGCCAGCTCATCGGCGGCCTTCTGCCCGTGGCAGCGGAAAAGCTGCATGTGGACCCTGCCGTAATGGCTTCGCCCCTGATCACCACCATCGTGGATGCCACCACCCTGCTCATTTACTTCAACGTTGCAAAGATCATCCTGCATCTGTAAGGATGCAGCGGCAAAAAAGCCGGCCCCGGCTGCGGGCCGGCTTTTTGATTTTTTTTCAGAAAACCCGGGAATGTGCGGTTTTTCTGAAAACATTTTTCAGAATCGGGCGAAACAAACCGAAACCGGGCAAATCCTGTCCGGGACCGAATGCAACAAATTGAAATCTTTTTGTAAGAAAATCATCACAGTTTCAACAGATTTGGAGGGAAGTTGCACGATTATGAAAAATTGTATCGCTTATCGAAAAGAAATTGGAAGATGAAAAAAGCTTTTGTTGAAACAGCACAAAACAAGACAAAGATTCTTGTGAACTTGTTCTCTTGCGGACCCTTGAACGGACGGTTATAATACAAGCAGGAATTGCAGATATGCACGATAAGTGCGTCTGCGAGTTTGCTGTGATACGAATGAAGGAGAACACTATTATGAAAATGATTTCTCGTCGCGACTTCCTGAAGGCATCTGCTGTTGTGGGTGCAACCGCTGCTATGACCGCCTGCGGCGGCTCTTCCAGCTCCACTGCTGCTTCCACCGCTTCTTCCGCTGCTGCTTCCAGCACTGCAGCTGCCAGCGGTTCTGCCAACATCGGCGTGTGCATTTATCAGTTCGCTGATAACTTCATGACCCTGTACCGCACCGACCTGGAAGAGTACCTGAAGGACATGGGCTACTCCGTGACCATCATGGACGGCAAGAACGACCAGAACACCCAGACCGAGCAGATCAACACCTTCCTGCAGCAGGGTGTGGACGTGCTGGTCATCAACCCCGTGCAGACCACTTCCGCACAGACCATCGTGGACACCGTTTCTCCCTCCGGCACCCCCATCGTTTTCATCAACCGTGAGCCTGACAAGAGCGTTCTGGATTCCTACGCAGACAAGTGCTGCTACGTTGGTGCAGACGCACGTCAGTCCGGTACTTACCA
>CAKTGS010000033.1 GCA_934561485.1 uncultured Faecalibacterium sp. | reverse complement strand
TCTTCCTTGACATGAAAATACCCCCAAAGTATTCAGAGTTTTGTTTTTACTCTGTCTACTCTAGGGGTAGCATATCACCGGCGGGACCGGCTCTTTTTTGCTTATAAAAACTGTTCCAGCTTTACCCTACTGTCCTCCTGAAATTCCTGCAGCTGCCGCACCAGGCGTTTGGTGCCGGGGGCCGCGTTGGGGTAGTCCTTTTGGGCCTTTACGCAGTCCACCACGCCCATGCCGCTGCCCTGGGTGAGCATCTCGGCCAGGTTGCGGGTGGATTTGTCGGTCAGGGTTTTCATGCTGATGCCCATTTTGGTGTTGAACCTGGCCATGGCGCTCTGCCCCTGAGCGGTGCCGCCGCAGGCCGCCAGAGCGGTGTGGGCCTCCTGGTTGAGCTGGTGATACACGTTGCGCTGGCGCAACAGCTCTGCCTTGAAGCGGGGATCCTGGGTCATGGGCACGATCTGTTCCAGGGTGTTCTTGCCCATCTCGGTGTTCTGCACCACGGCTTCCAGCAGGCTGAGGTTGTCGTTGTTCGGATGTTCCATACAAAAAGTCCCCCTTTGGGCATAGCGTGCACCAAAGAGGGACTTTTTATGCAATTCAATCTCTGCAGACCACCCGGTCGCCGCCGGCGGCCTGTGCCGCGCGCAGACGGGCATCGCAGACTTCATACAGAGCCTGCCAGGTTTTGCCGTCTGCATCCTCCAGCCCGGCTGCGGCGCAGCTCAGGGTAAAGGGCACGCGGTGCATCATGCCGACCGTGGTAATGCATTCGTGGGGCATGCTGGCGTACAGCACCTGCATTTCCTCTGCCAGCTGCGAAGCCGTTACATCCAGGCAGCCCACCACAAAAATGCTGCCGGTCAGGCGGCAGACAATGCGCTTTGCCGGGGTGTCGAAGCTCTTTTTCCACTGGTTGCCCACAAAGCAGTGCAGCTGGTCCATCACCGGCTGGCCGTAGGTGCCGCACAGCTGCGGCCCGTTGTCCAGCACCACCAGTGCCACCGCCGCATTGCGGCTCTGGGCCGCGCACTGCTCCAGCTTTTCGGCAAACACGGTTTCCAGATAGCGGCGGTTGTACACCCCGGTCAGAAAATCGTGGCTCAGGTCATCCCGGCACAGCTCCCGCTCCCGGGGGGTCATGCGCTCCTCGGGCAGAACATTGCCGGCCAGCGGGGCCGACATCTGCAGCTGCCAGCGTTTGCCGTCCGCTTCCATGGTGCGGCACAGCACACAGTCCACACGGCCGTTGCGCAGCTCATAGTCCACCTTCAGGCCATCGTCCTGCCAGCCGCTTTCCGGCACCTCGGTCAGGGTGACGGTCTCAAACACGTCCTGCGCCGTCTGTGCAAAACCACGCAGGTCCTGTTCCGTCCATTCTGTTTTCATCATCGTTTCCCCATCATCATGCCGCGCCGCTTCTGTTCCTCAGCGCTGCTGCTCCGCTCCCGGTCTCTCCCGGAAAACCTGAGAACATTATAACATTCAGACGGAGACTTTGCCAGCAAATCGCACAATTTTTTGTCAATCTTTTTACATTTTCGTCAAATCGCCAAACAAACCGCACTCTTTGCGTGGTGTTTGCGGCACTTCACCTTTTTCGGGCCGGTCAGTCCGCTTTGGGGGCCGTGCGGCAGTACACTTCGCACTCGTCCGCAATGGTCTTTGCCAGAGCTTTGGTCTCAAACCCGGCGGCGGCGCGCCAGGCCCAGTTGCCGCCCAGTCTGCCCGGAGTGTTCAGGTGTGCTTCGGCTCCCAGGCCCAGCCAGTCGTACATGGGAATGATGGTCCGGTCCGCCACCGAGCCAAGGGCGGCCCGCAGCAGAGCCGTGCGGGCGTCTGCGGTCTTGACGGCGGCCAGCTCTTTGGCCGTGGGGTGTGCGCCGGTCAGGTGCAGGTAGGCCGCCGCCGCGGCCTTTTCCTTGGCGGTGGCACCGTTCTCCCACCAGTCGGTCAGGGTGGTGTTGTCGTGGGTGCCGGGGTAGACCACGCCGTTCTTTACATGGTTGTGGGGCAAATACTCGTTGTCGCCGCCGCTGAAGGCAAACTGCAGCACCTTCATGCCGGGGAAGGTGCTGTCGGCCAGCAGCTCCCGCACGCTGGGGAACAGCTCGCCCAAATCCTCGGCAATGATGGGCAGCCTGCCCAGGGCTGCTTCCAGCGCCCGGAACAGCTCCATGCGGGGGCCGGTCTCCCACTTGCCGGTGCGGGCCGTGGCGCTGTCCGCCGGGATGGCCCAGTAGGTGTCAAAGCCGCGGAAGTGGTCAATGCGCAGCAGGTCGTAGATGCCCAGGGCGTGGCGTACCCGCTTGATCCACCAGGCATATCCGGTCTGTTTATGATAAGCCCAGTTATACAGCGGGTTGCCCCACAGCTGGCCTTCTGCCGAGAAATAATCCGGCGGGCAGCCTGCCACACGGGCAAAACCGCCCTTGCTGTCCAGCTCAAACAACTCGCCGCCCACCCAGGCGTCCACCGAGTCGGCAGAAACGTAGATGGGGATATCGCCCAGGATCTGCACGCCCTTTTCGTTGGCATAGGCCTTCACCTTCTGCCACTGGGTGCCAAACTTGTACTGCACAAACTTCCAGAAGCCGATCTCTTCTTCGTTCTCAGCGGCAAACTGGGCCAGGGCGCTCTTGTCGCGCAGGCGGTAGGGCCGGTCCCACTCCACCCAGTTCTTCATGCCGTTGGCGGTTTTCAGGGCCATGTACAGGGCGTAATCGTCCAACCAGTCCTCGTTGGCCAGGGTAAAGGCGTAGTAGTCATCCGGCAGATAATACGCACAGCCGTGCAGACCCGCACACTGTTTGCGCCAGGCGGCGTAGGCCGTGCGCAGGATCTTGTAGCGGCTGGTGTACAGGGTGCCGTAATCCACTTCCAGCGGGTTTTCACCCCAGGGTTCCGCCTTGAGCTGGGCCGCGGTGAGCAGGCCCTCTTCCTTCAGGGCATCCAGGTCGATAAAGTAGGGGTTGCCTGCAAAGGCAGAGCAGCTCTGGTAGGGGCTGTCGCCGTAGCCGGTGGGGCTGAGCGGCAGCAGCTGCCAGATCCTCTGCCCGGCATCGGCCAGAAAATCCACAAATTTGAACGCTTCCTTGCCAAAACAGCCAATTCCGTAGGGGCCGGGCAGGCTGGACACCGGCATCAGGATTCCACTTTCACGCATGGTTTTACCTTCCTCACATTCAACAATTTGACCGGGAACTTGTTGATTCTTATCATAACATAATCGCAGACTATTTTCCACAGGCAAAAATCGTGGTATACTGAGTTTTATGGAGAATGCTTTCCCCGAGGGGAAAAGCCATTTCACTCATTGGAGGTACCCGCACCATGCAGTGCACCGAAAAATACTTTGAGCAGGATGCCTTCCGCACCGAAGCGGAATGCACCATCCTGGCCGCCGAGCCGGACGTAAAAACCGGCGGCGGACGCATCGCGCTGGACGGCACGGTGTTTTATCCCGAGGGCGGCGGCCAGCCGGCAGATGTGGGCGTGCTGGCCCGGACGGACGGTTCCGCCGTTTCCGTGCTGGACGTCCACGAGCAGGGGGGCGTGATCTGGCACACGGTGGACCAGCTGCCCGCCTGGGCTGTGCCGGGCACCGCGGTCACCGCCCGGATCAACTGGCAGTGGCGCTTTGACAAAATGCAGCAGCACACCGGCGAGCACATCCTTTCCGGCATTCTGCATCAGATGTTCGGGGCCGAGAACGTGGGCTTCCACATCGGTTCCGAAGCCGTGCGCATGGACACCAGCGTGCCCATTTCTGCCGAGGGGCTGCGCGCCGCGGAGCTGGCGGCCAACCGCATCGTCTGGCAGGATGTGCCGGTGCTCATCACCTACCCCACCCGGGACGAGCTGGCCGCCTTGACCTACCGCAGCAAAAAGGAGATCGAGGGCCAGGTGCGCATCGTGACCATTCCCGGGGCAGACGTGTGCGCCTGCTGCGGCACCCACACCCGCACCACCGGCCAGGTGGGGCAGATCAAGATCCTGTCCGCTGAAAACTACAAGGGCGGTGTGCGGCTGAGCGTTGTGTGCGGGGAACGTGCCCTGGAAGCCGCCCAGGCCATGCGCGCCCGGCAGGCGGACATCGGGGCGCTGCTGTCTGCCAAAGCCGATCAGACCGCCGTGGCCGTGCACCGGGTGTATGACGAGTACACCGCCCTCAAGTTCAACCACTTCGGCCTGTGCAGCCAGCTGTTTGACGCCCTGGCCGCCGCCGTGGAGCCGGGAGTCGATGCCATCCGCACCGTGCCCGGGCTGGACCCGGACGGCCTGCACCGGCTGGCCGTTCGCCTGACCGAAGCCACTCCCGGCCTGTGCGCCGCCCTGACCCCCACCGAAAAGGGCACCGGCTACTGCATTGCCCAGGCCGGCGGCGATGTGCGCGCCCTGACCAAAGCCCTGAACGCCGCCCTGAACGGCCGCGGCGGCGGCAAGCCCGGCATCTGCCAGGGCAGCTGCGCCGCTGCCCCGGAACAGGTGGAGGCGTTTTTGAAAAACACGAAATTGTAAGCATCCTCGCCCTCTCAGTCACCTTTGGTGACAGCTCTCCCAAAGGGAGAGCCTTTGGCAAAACCGACAGCTTTCTGGTTCTGCTAAGGCCTCTCCCTTTGGGAGAGGTGGATTTGCGAAGCAAAGACGGAGAGGGCGAGCCACTTAAAATTCAAGGAGACTATTTGACTATGAGAATGCGTTTCAAACCCTATGCCCACGATGAACTGATGGCTGCGGATTTCCATGTGCACGAGCCGCTGATCTGGGGCGGCAAATGGCACGCCCAGTATGCCCGCCCAGAGCAGCCCTTTGTGCTGGAACTGGGCTGCGGCAAGGGCGGCTTCATCTCCCAGCTGGCCTGCGCCCACCCGGAGAACAACTACCTGGGCATCGACATCACCGACAAGGTGCTGATCCTGGCCAAGCGCAAGATCGAAGCCGCCTACCAGGCTGCGGGCCGCCCCATTGACAACGTAAAGATCATGAGCACCGACATTGAGCGCATCCAGGGCGTGATCACCGCCGATGATACAGTCAGCCGCATCTACATCAACTTCTGCAACCCGTGGAGCAAGAACGGCTCTTCCCACAAGCACCGCCTGACCTACCCCCGCCAGCTCATCCATTACCGCGAGTTCCTGAAGGACGGCGGCGAGATCTACTTCAAGACCGATGACGATGATCTGTTCCGCGACAGTCTGGAATACTTCCCCGCCTCCGGCTACGACATTGAGTGGATGACCTACGATCTGCACGAGAACGAGCCGGAGTGGAACATCCGCACCGAGCACGAAGGCATGTTCACCGAGATGGGCATCAAGATCAAGGCGCTGATCGCCCGCAAGAATCCGGACCCCGCCAGCGTGACCTGGGTGGAGCCGAAGGTGCTCAAGCGTCTGGCCCGCGAAGCCGCCGAAGCTGCCGCCGCACAGGAAGGCGAAGCCCATGAATGACCCCTGTGAGCTGTGCCTGAACAACCAGCAGGACGAATACGGCAGCTATTACTGTGCACAGGGTGCCGCCCTGGACGAGGACGAGATGGCGCGCTATCTCTCCCACAGCACCGCCGCCTGCCCCTTTTTCGAGCCGGGCGATGAATATAAGATCGTGCAAAAACAGAACTAAAGGCTTTCCCCTGGGGGAAGCCTTTTCCGGAGGTGTTTTATGCTATCCTTTTTTGCCGACACCATGATCTGCGGCTTTTCGCTGTATCAGATCCTGGCCTATTTCCTGATCTATTCCTGCATTGGCTGGTGCCTGGAGGTGGTCTACGCCGCCGTGACCACCGGCCAGCTGGTGAACCGGGGCTTCCTCAACGGCCCGGTATGCCCCATTTACGGCTTTGGTATGATCATTGTGCTGTTTGCCCTTACGCCTTTGCAGCACAGTATTCTGCTGCTGTACATCGGCGGCGTGATCCTGCCCAGTGCTCTGGAGCTGGTGGGCGGCTGGGCGCTGTACAAACTGTACCGCACCCGCTGGTGGGACTACAGCGATTACCCCTTTAACATCGGCGGATACATCTGCCTGGAGTTCTGCCTGCTGTGGGGCGTGGGCACTTTGGTGGTCATGCGCATCGTCCACCCGGTGATCGCCAACCTGGTGGCCATGATCCCGCCGCTGGTGGGCCTGATCCTGATGTGCGTGCTGTACGCCGTGTATGCGGCGGACGTGGTGGTTACCGCCATAGCCGCCTCCAGTCTGGCCGACACCCTGGACACCATGGAAAAACTGGGCGAGAGCATTCACGCCGTGAGCGATGCCATGACCGAGCTGCTGGGCACCACCGCCCTGACAGCCGATCAGAAAATGGACGAAGGCCGCCTGCAGCTCAAGCTGGCAGCCGCCGAAGCCCGCAACAGCGCCGCCGGGGCTGCCCGCTCCCCGCGTGAGACCATGGCCGCCATCCGCGCCAAGACCGATGAAGCCATGGAGACCGCCCGCCACGCTTCGCAGATCGCCAAGCTGAACGCCGCCGAGGCCGCCAACGCCGCCCGCCTGGCCGCCCAGGGCACTGCCGAACGCGCTGCCGAGCTGCTCAAGCTGGAAGAGCTGTCTGCCGAGTTGCAGGCCCGCTCGGACGAGATGCAGGCCCAGCTGCTGCGCACGCCCCGCATTGTGGGCCCGCGCCGTATGCTGCGCGCCTACCCCAAGCTGAAGCACGGTGCCAAAAACACTTCGCTGGACACCCTGCGCAAGATGCTGACCCGCAAGAACAAGGATGATTGATGCACATTCCGCCGCACCGGCCCGCTGCCGGTGCGGCTTTTTTCTTGCGGGCTCCTTTGAATAAGCTGTGCCAAATTTTTGGCAGGAAGTTTGTTTGCAAAAGTTAGCGGATTGCTATTTTCAAACTGGAAGAATGGTGTTATACTGATATCTAGAATTGACTTATTATGTCCAATCCCGACAAAACTTGCAGAACCTGTCTGATCGCGAGGAATAGCTATGTCTGAAAACACGAAGCTGAACAAGGATCACGGCACCGCTGTGCCGGATGTCAGCCAGCAGCTGCTCAGTGAGCTGGAGCGTGGACTGAAAAACCACGAATTCTGCTTTTTTCTGCAGCCCAAGTGCAACAGCATAACCCGTGCCATTGTGGGCATGGAAGCCCTGGTGCGCTGGAACCATCCCACCCGCGGCTGCGTGCAGCCGGCCGAGTTCATGCCCCTGCTGGAACGCACCGGCCTGATCACCCAGCTGGACCAGTACATCTGGGAGTCCGTCTGCCAGACCCTGCAGAAGTGGCAGGCCAGCGGCAGCAACCTGGTGCCGGTGTCGGTAAACGTCTCGGTGGTGGACATTGCCAACCTGGATGTGCCGCAGATCTTCTCCGACCTGGTGGAGAAGTACCAGCTGGAACCCAAGCTTCTGGTGGCCGAGATCACCGAGACCATGGCAGCCGAGACCCCCTCGGTGTTGGAAAACACCATTCAGGGCCTGCACCGCAAGGGCTTCTCGGTGATGATGGACGACTTTGGCAGCGGCTATTCTTCCCTGAACATGCTCAAGGACACCAATGTGGACGCCATCAAGCTGGACATGAAGCTGATCGACATGAACCAGCAGAACCGCAGCAAGGGCGTGCAGATCGTGGAGTCGGTGGTAAACATGGCCCACCGGCTGAACCTGCCCATCATTGCCGAGGGTGTGGAGACCCCGGAGCAGGTGTCCATGCTGCAGGCTGCCGACTGCCTGTACACCCAGGGCTATTATTTCTTCAAGCCCATGTCGGTGGAAAATGCCGAGCAGCTGCTGGCCCAGCCCAACAACGAGGATTACTGGGACATGCACCGCGACCTGATGCGCCGCGACCGCCGTGCCGCGGAAAACCCGGACGGCGAAAAGACCGCCCTGGCGCTGCAGGCGTACCAGATCTTTACCGACAGCGTATTGGAGCTTTCGCTGCTCAACCTGGTCACCGGCGATTATCAGGTGGTCAAGCGGGACGCCCGCCTGCCCGGCTGTGACCTGCAGCAGGAAGAAGATTTTGCCGCCTTCTGTGACCGGCTGATCTCCGATAAGGTGGTGCATCCGGACGATGCGGAGCAGTTCCGCGAGTGGACCGACCTGGAAATGCTGCGGGACATCCTGTTCCACTCCCAGCAGCCGGAGTTCTACCGCTTCCGCAAGCTGGTGGCCAACAGCTTTACCTGGATCACCATGGAGGTGCTGCCCTGCCGCAACTGTTCGGCACAGACCCCCTGGGCCACCGTGCTGATGCGTGCCAACGCACAGGCCGACCAGCTCAGTGAGGAGCTGGACTTCTCCTACAGCCACGACACCCTTACCGGCCTGTACAACCGCAGCCAGTACGAAACCGACCTGCGGGACCTGCAGTATGCCAACTACGATTCCATGGTGTGCACCTACATTGATGTGGTGGGCCTGCACGAGGTGAACGATCACCTTGGCCACCACAGCGGCGACAACCTGCTGTGCACCATTGCCAACGCGGCCCGCAAGTTCTTTATCAGCAGCCGCATCTACCGCATTGGCGGGGATGAATTTGTGATCCTGACCCCCAATGCTCTGCTCTATGACGTGTGGACCGCTTCCGACCGGATGCGCTCCTTCCTGAAAGAGAAGGACTGCGAGATCTCGGTGGGCATCCAGAACACCGCCAACCTGCACAAGCTGGACGAGGCCCTGAACAAGGCCGAAGCCGCCATGCGCCGCGACAAGCTGGCTTACTACGACCGCAATGGCCGCGAGCGCCAGCTGCAGGGCCTGAACGAAAAGCTGGAACGCTCCCTGACCCAGAAGAAGGATGCCGAGCACTTCCTGCGGCTGCTGGCCCCCAAATACCGGGGCGTGTACGTGGTGAACCTGCAGGAGGACACGATGCGCAGCATCATCATTCCGGACTACTTCCAGAAAATTCTGGACACCACCGGCGGCTCCTTCCGCGCTTCCATGGCCGCCTACCGCGACACCTATGTCAAGCCCGAATGCCAGGAAGACTTCAATGCCATTTTTGATTACGACATGGTGCGCAGCGAAGTGCTGAACGGCAGCATGGCCGAGATCAACTTCATCAAAAACGATGGCACTCATTTCCGCATCAAGGTCACATCTTATTCCAGCAGCGGCGCCCACATTGACGAGACCATCTGGATCTTCTCAGACGAGGATGCAGCTCTTCCCTCTCCCCCCCCCCAGCGAAATTGCAGAAACAAACGCAGTAACGTAAAAATCAGCGAAAAATAAATATTAGAATAATTATTTCCGGCGTTTTTGCCGGGGTTTTGTGCACAAAAAAGAGAACCGTGTTCCAGCAGGAACACGGTTCTCTTTTTGCTGTTCTGCGCTCAGCCCCAGAGCTTTTCCGGGTACTGGCGCGCTGCCGTTTTGCGGGCAATGGCTTCCACCACCAGGGGTTTGTCCTCCCGGTAGGTCACGCCGTACCATTTATCGGTGCTGCGCAGCACCTGGATCTTTGCCCTGCCTTCTTCGATCAGCTCAGTGACCACCAGCGGCAGGAAGTATTCGCACTTGAGTGGGTTGCCGGGCAGGTTTGCGGTGAGCCAGGCGGCAAAGCGGTTCTCGGCCTCGGTCAGAAAGCTCTTGCCAAAGCCCCACAGGTTCATGCTCACCGGAGTATCGCCGGGCAGGTCGGTCCAGCTTGCGCCGCCGTCCTCGGTAAAGTGTACGCCGTTTTCGTAGGGTTCAATACGGGTGCGCTCGGTCACGCTGTGCAGGGTGCCGTCCGGGTTGGTCCGGCACACACCGCGGGCCACACTGCCGTGTTCCGATACGGTGTTCTTCAGCAGGTAGCTCACCATGCAGTACTGGTAAAAATCGCCGTCCTCGTGGGTGGACAGGTAGTCGTACATCACCTTGAAGGCTTCCGGGCCATAGTAGTCGTCCGCGTTGATCACCGCAAAGGGACCATCGATCAGGTCCTTTGCTGCCAGCACGGCGTGGCAGGTGCCCCAGGGCTTTACACGCCCTTCGGGAATGGCAAAGCCTGCGGGCAGTTCGTCCAGCTGCTGGAAGGCATAGTTCACTTTCATCACCTTGGCCACGCGGTCGCCGATGGCCGCCTTGAAGGCATCCTCGATCTCGTGCTTGATCACAAAGATCACGGTGTCAAAGCCCGCGCGGTGCGCATCGTAAATGGAATAATCCATAATCACCTGGCCATTGGGGCCTACCGGGTCGATCTGCTTCATGCCGCCGTAGCGGCTGCCCATGCCGGCCGCCATAACCACCAGTACCGGTTTGTTCATGCTGTATCTCCTCCTGTTGCTCTGCGCCTGCGGGGCAGAGATTGTTCGGTTCCATTATACACCCGTTTGCACGGCACGGCAAGAACAGGCCCCGCTTTTGCCGAAAGAGGCGCTTTTGCAATTTCAAGTTGCATATTTTGTAAATTAAATATTGTCAATCTCTTGTTTTTTGTTGGAAAATATTGTATACTATAGCAGACGCACCGCAAGCTAAAATTGCATTTCTGGCCTTTTTGCGGGTCAGTGCAAATACAACCCGTACATTCAACCATGTTTTTAACAAAAGGAGTTTCTTATGAACGAAGCCGTTACCAAGCGTTTTCTGCTGTACTTCCGCCTGATGCTGCTTGTCTGGATCCTGGTGGTCAATGCCGTGCTGCATGTAGTCGGCTTTGAATACAGCTGGCTGATCTTCCTCAGCAACATCATGCTGTTTACCATGGAAGGCGACATCAAGGACCGCTTTGTGGCGGTGGAAGTGGGCGGCCTGGTGGGCCTGGCCTTTACCGTGGCAGCCCTGCTGGCCATTACGGCGCTTACCCCGGTGCTGGGCAGCTTCTTCGGCTTCCTCATCCCGCTGGCCATCGTGCTGTTCATTCTGATCATCCTGCACCCCTACGCCCCCAAGGTGCTCAACAACGTAGGCTTTGCCTACCTGACTGTGGCCTGCATCGACACCCAGGCGTTTGCCTCTCACCTGCCGCTGTTCTTTGCCACCTACATCATCGGCTCGCTGGTGTTCAACGGCGTGTGCGTGCTGCTGATGAAGCCCGCCAAGGCTCTGGCTGCAAAGAGCGTAGCAAAAGAAACCGCCTGATCCCCCTCGCATCCATATAGTGCACAAGGCCCCCGCTCTGAACGAAACAGAGCGGGGGCCTTGTGTTTTGTGCGGTACGCCCCTGTTCCAAAAACAAACCCGCCCGCTCTGCAGCTCGGTCCATGAGCCGCAAAGCGGGCGGGAAGATCTTTTTATGGAGCGTTCAGAAAAATGCGCTTGTCAGCACTTACAGCTGGGGGCCGGCAGAAACCAGTGCCTTGCCATGCTCGTTGCCTTCGTACTTTGCAAAGTTCTTGATGAAGCGGCCTGCCAGATCCTTTGCCTTCTCTTCCCACTGAGAAGCATCGGCATAGGTGTCGCGGGGATCCAGGATAGCGGGATCAACGCCAGGCAGAGCGGTGGGAACCTCGAAGTCAAAGTAGGGGATCTTCTTGGTGGGAGCCTCGTTGATGGCGCCGCTCAGGATGGCATCAATGATACCACGGGTATCCTTGATGGAAATGCGCTTGCCGGTGCCGTTCCAGCCGGTGTTCACCAGGTAAGCCTTGGCGCCGCTGGCCTTCATCTTCTTCACCAGTTCCTCAGCGTACTTGGTGGGATGCAGCTCCAGGAAGGCCTGGCCGAAGCAAGCGGAGAAGGTGGGAGTGGGCTCGGTGATGCCGCGCTCGGTGCCGGCCAGCTTTGCGGTGAAGCCGGACAGGAAGTAGTACTGGGTCTGCTCCGGGGTCAGGATGGAGACCGGGGGCAGCACGCCGAATGCGTCAGCAGACAGGAAGATGACGTTCTTGGCTGCGGGTGCAGAAGAGATGGGGCGCACGATGTTCTGGATGTGGTTGATGGGGTAGGACACACGGGTGTTCTCGGTCACGCTCTTATCAGCGAAATCGATGTGACCCTCAGCGTCCAGGGTAACGTTCTCCAGCAGGGCGTTGCGCTTGATGGCATTGTAGATGTCCGGCTCGGAGTCCTTATCCAGGTTGATGACCTTTGCGTAGCAGCCACCCTCAAAGTTGAACACGCCGTTGTCGTCCCAGCCGTGCTCGTCATCGCCGATCAGCAGACGCTTGGGATCGGTGGACAGGGTGGTCTTGCCGGTGCCGGACAGACCGAAGAAGATGGCGGTGTTCTCGCCGTTCTTGTCGGTGTTGGCAGAGCAGTGCATGGAAGCAATGCCCTTCAGCGGCAGGAAGTAGTTCATCATGGAGAACATGCCCTTCTTCATCTCGCCGCCGTACCAGGTGTTGACGATGACCTGCTCCTTGCTGGTGATGTTGAACACAACAGCAGTCTCAGAGTTCAGGCCCAGCTCCTTGTAGTTCTCCACCTTGGCCTTGGATGCGTTGTAGACAACGAAATCCGGCTCAAAGTTCTCCAGTTCCTCAGCGGTGGGCTTGATGAACATGTTGGTGACAAAGTGTGCCTGCCATGCAACTTCCATGACAAAGCGGATGGCCATGCGGGTATCCTTGTTGGCACCGCAGAATGCATCCACAACGTACAGGCGCTTGTTGGACAGCTCCTTCTGAGCGATGGCCTTCACAGCAGCCCATGCTTCCTGAGAAGCGGGGTGGTTGTCGTTCTTGTACTCATCGCTGGTCCACCACACGGTGTCCTTGGAGTTCTCGTCCATCACGATGAACTTATCCTTGGGGGAACGGCCGGTGTAAATGCCGGTCATCACGTTCACAGCACCCAGCTCGCTGACCCGGCCCTTCTCGTAGCCTTCCAGCTCGGGCTTGGTCTCTTCCTCGAACAGCTGCTCGTAGGAGGGGTTGTACACGACTTCGGTCGTGCCGGTAATGCCATACTTGGTAAGATCCAACTTTGCCATATTTGCGTACCTCTACTTTCGTTTGATCCTTACATTACATCCCGTAGGGAACACAGCGCCTTTTGCGGTACGGGCGCTGCGCAGGGGCGTTAAATCATGTGATGCAAATTCCCCTGTTTATCATTATACATAAAAGCTTCCGGAAATCAATGAACGAATCATGCTGTTTGCAAAAAAGAAACAAATTTCATTAAGAATCTTAACCAGTTGAAGTAAATTCAGGAAACGGCCACGCCCCGCAAACTGTGGAAAAATAAGGCAGACAGGCCGAAATTCCGCATTTTGATAAAACTTTGACGAGCTGGGATTCATGGAGAAATCGTGCCAATTTGCCCAACCCGCTGAACGCCCGGGTGGAAGCACGGTTCCCGGCCAGCGGCATTGCCCCGTCCAGCAGCCTGCTGTACCGGCTGTTCGGGTTTGACTTTTTCCTGCTTCTGCAATTTTTACGGCATTTCAATCGTTTTTTATGGCAAAGAACCTTTGCTTATGGTATAATGGAACCACAGCCCCCACCAAAAAGGAGCACCACCATGAAAACCATCTACATCCTGCTCACCCGTTCGGGCACCCTGCTGTCCAACCTGGTCTACGCCGTCACCGGAGCCAGCTATACCCATGCATCTCTGGCCTTTGACGAGGACCTCAGCTGCCTGTACAGCTCCACCCGCAAAAATGGCTACACCATGTTCCCCGCAGGCCCCAGCCGGGAGTACCTGAACCGGGGTGTGTTCAAGCTGCGCCCGGATGCCCCCTGCGCACTGTATGCGCTGGAAGTAACCGAGGACGCCTACATCCGCGCCCGCCGCCGGGCTGACCACATGATGGCCCACGGCAATCTGTACCGTTTTAATGTGCTGGGGCTGCTGCTGTGCGCCCTGCACATCCGCTGGCGGCGCCGCCGGCACTATTTCTGCTCCCAGTTCGTCAGCGAAGTGCTGGAAAAAAGCGGGTCTATGGCACTGCCCAAGCACAGCACCCTGATGCACCCCAACGACTACACTGCGCTGAAAGAGCTGCACTGCCTGTACGAAGGGCAGCTTTCCGGCCTGCCCCAGCGCCAGAAGATGGACCTTGACGGGGGCGAAACGGTGGTGAGCGTATATCTGGGGCTGGCGCTGGGCCTGGTGAAAGCAGGCGTGCGGCAGATTTTTTAAAAAAGTTGAAATTGGGTGTTGACAAAGGTCGTACTCTGTGATAAACTAGCCAAGTCGGGAGCGAACACCCGATGCAAAATGGACGTATGGCCCGTTGGTCAAGCGGTTAAGACAGAGGCCTCTCACGCCTTTAACATCGGTTCGATTCCGGTACGGGTCACCATTTTTTAGTAGTAAAACGGCTCTACGCCGTTTTATATAGATGCC
Source organism: uncultured Faecalibacterium sp. (assembly GCA_934561485.1). Taxonomy (GTDB): domain Bacteria; phylum Bacillota; class Clostridia; order Oscillospirales; family Ruminococcaceae; genus Faecalibacterium. The sequence continues at coordinate 6,386 of CAKTGS010000033.1, read as the reverse complement.
TCTTTAGCTCAGTCGGTTAGAGCACCTGACTGTTAATCAGGGTGTCGCCTGTTCGAGTCAGGCAAGAGGCGCCAGTAAAGCGATGGAAATTTTCCATCGCTTTTTTCTTTTTCCTGTCGCGGTTTTGTTGACAGAAAATGCAGGGCAGGATATACTTAACCTAATAAAAACACCTCTCCGCCTGCGAAAAAGCCTTCCCCCCCTCGGGGGAAGGCGGCGCGTTAGCGCCGGATGAGGGGAAGCAGCAAAAAGCAGTCGTTTTTGTGGACGGAATCAAGAGGGACCTGCCCCTCATCCGTCATCGCCTGACGGCGCTGCCACCTTCCCCCGAGGGGGAAGGTTTATCTAAAAAGGAGAAAACCATGAAAAAAGTGATTCTGACGGGCGACCGCCCGACCGGACGTCTGCATGTGGGCCACTACGTCGGCTCCCTGAAGGAGCGCGTGCGCCTGCAGAACTCCGGCGAGTATGATGAGATCTATGTGATGATCGCCGATGCACAGGCCCTGACCGACAACGCCGACAACCCGGAGAAGGTGCGCCAGAACATCCTGCAGGTGGCACTGGACTACCTGGCCTGCGGCATCGACCCGGCCAAGACCCACATCTTTATCCAGTCCATGGTGCCGGAGCTGACGGAACTGAGCTTCTATTATATGAATCTGGTCACCGTCAGCCGCCTGCAGCGCAACCCCACCGTGAAGAGCGAGATCCAGATGCGCAACTTCGAGACCAGCATCCCGGTGGGCTTCTTCTGCTACCCCATCAGCCAGGCGGCCGACATCACCGCCTTCAAGGCCACCACGGTGCCCGCCGGTGAGGACCAGAAGCCCATGATCGAGCAGTGCTGCGAGATCGTGCACAAGTTCAACTCCGTGTACGGCGAAACGCTGGTGGAGCCGGAGATCGTGCTGCCCCAGAACGCCGCCTGCCTGCGCCTGCCCGGCATTGACGGCAAGGCCAAGATGAGCAAGAGCCTGGGCAACTGCATTTACCTGTCCGAGGAGTCGGAGGACATCAAGAAGAAGGTCATGTCCATGTACACCGACCCCAACCACCTGCGGGTGCAGGACCCCGGCAAGGTGGAGGGCAACCCGGTGTTCATCTACCTGGACGCTTTCTGCCGTCCGGAGCACTTTGCCGAGTTCTGGCCGGAATATCAGAATCTGGACGAACTGAAGGCCCACTACCAGCGCGGCGGTCTGGGCGATGTGAAGGTGAAAAAGTTCCTGAACAGCGTCATGCAGGCGGAGCTGGAACCCATCCGCACCCGCCGCAAGGAGTGGGAGCAGCGCCTGCCCGAAGTGGTGGAGATCCTGAAGGAAGGCAGTGCCTATGCTGAAAAGACTGCTGCCGCCACCCTGGCCGATGTCCGCAAATCCATGCGCATTGATTATTTTGACAACGACAATCTGCTGAAATAAGTACCTCAAGAGCCTTTCCAATTGGAGAGGCTCTTTTGGTCTGGCCAGCGTGCTAAAACAGGGTCACCAAAACAATACAAAGGAGTGTTTTTCATGTATCAGGCATCCGATGCACGTTATTCCACCATGCCGTACCACCGCTGCGGCAAAAGTGGCCTGCTGCTTCCGGCTGTTTCGCTGGGCTTCTGGCACAACTTTGGCGATACGGCCCGTTACGACACCATGAAGCAGCTCTGTTTCACCGCCTTTGATCATGGCATCACCCACTTTGATCTGGCCAACAACTACGGCCCGGAGCCGGGCAGCGCCGAAAAAAACCTGGGCCGCATCCTGCACGAAAACTTTATGCCCTACCGCGATGAGCTGATCATCAGCACCAAGGCGGGCTACACCATGTGGGACGGCCCCTACGGCGACTGGGGCAGCCGCAAGTATCTGCTGGCCAGCCTGGATCAGAGCCTGCAGCGGCTGGGGCTGGACTATGTGGACATCTACTACCACCACCGCATGGACCCCAACACCCCGCTGGAAGAAACCATGGGTGCCCTGGCCACCGCTGTGCAGAGCGGCAAGGCCCTGTACGCGGGCCTGTCCAACTACAACGGCACGACCCTGGAAAAGGCCGCCGCCATCCTGAACGAGCTGCACGTGCCCTTTGTGATCAATCAGAACCGCTACTCCATCTTTGACCGCACCATTGAGCAGAACGGCCTGAAGGAAACGGCTGTGCGCCTGAACAAGGGCATCATCGCCTTCAGCCCGCTGGCACAGGGCCTGCTGACCGACCGCTACCTGCACGGCATCCCGGAGGACAGCCGTGTGCGCACCGATGGCCGTTTCCTGAAGGAATCCGCCCTCACGGAAGAAAAGCTGGCCCAGATCCGTGCCCTGAACGAGATCGCCGCCGCACGCGGCCAGACCCTGGCTGAAATGGCCCTGGCATGGATCCTGAAGGACGGCCAGGTGATCAGCGTGCTGATCGGCGCTTCCCGCCCGGAGCAGATTCTGGATAACATCAAGGCACTGGAAAACACCCATTTCACCGCCGAAGAACTGGCCGCCATTGACAAGGCTTCCGGGTTTGCAAAAGAATAAAGCCGCATCGAGACAAACCCCCTCTGTCAAAGCCTGCCGGCTTTGCCAGCTCCCTCGGAGATGGCTGCGCAAGCAGACTGGGGAGTGTGCTGCCAGAATAAGGAGATCTTTATGTCAAAAACCGTCTGGATCACCGGGGCAAGCTCCGGCATCGGGCAGGAGTTTGCCCGCCGCTATGCCGCCATGGGCTGCCGCCTCATTCTTACCGCCCGCCGGGCCGACCGGCTGGAAGCCCTGGCCCTGGAGCTGAAGCAGGCCCACGGCATCGAATGCCGCATCCTGCCTGCCGACCTGGCCGACAAGGCCGCCTGCGATGCGCTGTGCGCAGCTCTTGCCGGAGAAACCATCGACATTTTCATCAACAACGCAGGCTTTGGCGTCTGCGGCAGCCTGCTGGAAACCGACCCTGCCAAAGAGGAAGAAATGGTGCAGGTCAACGTGGCTGCCATGCGGCGGCTGTTCCAGTTTGCGGTGCGCAAGCTGCACGCTGCAGGCGGCGGCACCATCCTGAACGTGGCGTCCTCGGCAGGGCTGCTGCCGGGCGGGCCGTATATGGCGGGCTACTACGCCAGCAAGGCCTACGTGGTCAGCCTGACCCGGGGTGCAGCCGAGGAGCTGCGCGAACAGCACAGCCCGGTGTGCGTCTGTGCACTCTGCCCGGGGCCGGTGAACACCGAGTTCAACGACCGGGCCGGGGTGGTGTTTGCCCTCAAGGGCATCTCCCCGCAGCTGTGCGTGGAAGAAGCCCTGCTGGGCATGATGCACCACAAAACCATCATTGTGCCCTCGGCCTTTATGCGGGTGTGCACCACCGCTCAGAAACTGGTACCCCTGCCGCTGCTGATGCCCATTGTGGCCCGGCAGCAGAAAAAGAAACTGGGCTGACAAAAAGCGCAGCGGTTCTCATCGCTGCGCTTTTGCTTGTTGATTCCTTGACCGGAGGAAACTGACCATTACGGACAGCACCCCTGCTTCGCATGGATCGTCAAGAAAGTTCAAGTTTCCTTGTCAACAAGCCCAAAGAAAGCGCCGATATCTTGTGCATCGTGACAAGGGCACTGCGGTGTGGCAATCGCGCACTTTTAAACCCACGATAAAGCGCTGCTTTTTCAAAAGCAACGTCCGCATCCGGCAAAGAAATCACGCAAATCCGCGCAAGAAAACGCCTTGACGCACCCGGCAAAGAATGATATCCTAGTATACAAGAAGGCCGCTGCCCGGCCCGTCCGGCCGGGTGCTGCCCACAAGGCAAAAAACGGGGTTTTCCCCGGGAAATGAATTTGATTGGAGGACTCTATTATGGCACAGTGCACTCCCAAATCGTTTGATCTGACCGGCAAGGTCGCGCTGATCACCGGCGCTTCCTACGGCATCGGTATGGCAATTGCAAAGGCAATGGCTGCCAATGGTGCAACCATCGTGTTCAACGACATCAAGCAGGAGCTGGTGGACAAGGGTCTGGCAGCTTATGCGGAAGCCGGCATCAAGGCTCACGGCTACGTCTGCGATGTGACCGATGAGGACGCCGTCAATGCCCTGGTGGCCAAGGTCACCGAGGAAGTCGGCCACATCAACATCCTGGTCAACAACGCCGGTATCATCAAGCGCATCCCCATGACCGAGATGAGCGCTGCTCAGTTCCGTCAGGTCATCGATGTGGACCTGAACGCTCCCTTCATCGTGGCAAAGGCTGTCATCCCCGACATGATCGCACAGGGCGGCGGCAAGATCATCAACATCTGCTCCATGATGAGCGAGCTGGGCCGCGAGACCGTTTCCGCCTACGCTGCAGCCAAGGGCGGCCTGAAGATGCTGACCAAGAACATTGCTTCCGAGTACGGTGCCTACAACATCCAGTGCAACGGCATTGGACCCGGCTACATTGCCACCCCGCAGACCGCACCGCTGCGTGAGCGTCAGCCCGATGGCAGCCGTCATCCCTTCGACAGCTTCATCGTGGCCAAGACCCCCGCTGGCCGCTGGGGCGAAGCCGAGGATCTGGGCGGACCCGCTGTGTTCCTGGCATCCGAAGCATCCGATTTCGTCAACGGCCTGATCCTGTACGTGGACGGCGGCATCCTGGCTTACATCGGCAAGCAGCCCCAGTAAGCACCGGGATTTTTCCTGTAGGAGATAAGCACGGCGGCAGGCCGGGCGGGAACGTCCTGCCTGCCGCCGCGTTTTTGTGCACAGTGCAGAAAGGAAAACCGCCATGGACAAGCAGCACAAGGACATTGCCTGGGTGCCCCATGCAGAGATCGAGCCGGAGGTGTGCGGCCAGGGCGTCAAGCGCCGGGTGCTGGCCTACAGCAGGGACGCCATGTGTGTGGAAAACACCTTTGAGACCGGCGGCGTGGGCGCGATGCACTGCCACCCCCACACCCAGATCACCTACATCGTTTCGGGGCGCTACCGCTTTACCATCGGGGACGAGACCCGCGAGGTCGGCCCCGGCGACACCCTGCTGAAGCAGAACGGCGTGATGCACGGCTGCGTCTGCCTGGAAGGCGGCGTGATGCTGGACTTTTTTACCCCGATGCGGGAAGACTTTGTATAAGCACCGGTTCAACCGGGCAGGAATAAGAAGGAGAATGACAGTTATGAAGATTGCACTCATCAACGAAAACAGCCAGGCCGCCAAGAACGGCATCATTGAGGCCGCCCTGAAAAAGGTCGTGGAGCCTATGGGCCACGAGGTGGTCAACTACGGCATGTACGCCGCCGATGACGCTGCCCAGCTCACCTATGTGCAGTGCGGCATTCTGGCCGCCATCCTGCTGAACAGCGGCGCTGCCGACTACGTGATCACCGGCTGCGGCACCGGCGAAGGTGCCATGCTGGCCCTGAACAGCTTCCCCGGCGTGATCTGCGGCCATGTGGAGGACCCCGTGGACGCCTACACCTTTGCCCACGTGAACGATGGCAACGCCGTTGCCATGCCCTTTGCCAAAGGCTTTGGCTGGGGCGGTGAGCTGAACCTGGAATACTGCTTTGAAAAGCTGTTCGGCTTTGGCCACGGCCAGGGCTACCCCAAGGAGCGCGTGGAGCCGGAGCAGCGCAACAAGAAGATCCTGGACGGCGTGCGCGCTGCCACCTTCAAGCCGCTGATCGAGTGCCTGAAGAGCGTTGACCAGGACCTGCTGAAGGGTGCCGTGGCCGGTGCCAAGTTCCAGGAGCTGTTCTTTGCTTCCTGCAAGGACGAGGAACTGGCCGCTTACGTCAAGACCCTGCTGTAAGAGGATGCCGCTATGGGATGGCTTTATCATCTGAACGCAGGCATTACCCACGGACTGGAAGGCTTTCTGGAGACCGCAGTGCCCATGATCGCGGGTCTGGCCGAAGTGATCGGCCTGTTCATCATCGTCACCAGTCTTGTCAAGGCCACCTATCACTATGTGCGGGCGACCTTCTTCCATGACCACCATGATTTCCACCACGAGATGAGCAGCGGCCTGACCACGGCGCTGGAATTCCTGATGTCGGCGGAGATCGCCAAGACCTTCCTTCTGCAGAATCTGGAGTCGGTGGTGCCGCTGGCCGCCACCTTTGCCCTGCGTGCCATGATGAGCCTGATGCTGCACTGGGAAATGCAGGGCGGACACCGTTCCGGCCGCAAAAAAGCGGAAAACGACACAGAAGCGGAAAAGAATGACTAGTTTATCTGAAAACAAAGTTTTGCCAAACTTTTGCTGTATTCCCTTTCTTCGTGTTGTGAAAAACGTAAAACCTTGACATGAGCCCTTGACACTTTTGCACAAAGGGACTATACTCTTGCCATCGAAAGCAAAGGCGCTGACGGAAGCAATTCCGCCAGCGCCTTTTGTGTTTTCGGGGATATTGCCGCTCGGGGGAAGATAGAGGGTCTCC
>CAKTGS010000032.1 GCA_934561485.1 uncultured Faecalibacterium sp. | reverse complement strand
GATGGCAGGTGCCGCCGCAGGCCGCAGCGCTACCTTTGGCCGTCTTGCCGGCCAGAACGCTGCCGCAGGCATCTGATCTTTCTTCTTTTTCTTCAAGACAAAATGGGCCTTGCCGATTCGGCAAGGCCCATTTTGTTTCAACGGCAGACGCCAATATGTTTTTTAAAGCCCTCCCACAGGGCAACCACCCGTTCCCGTGGCAGGATATAATTTACCAGCAGCGCCACGATCACGCCGATGGCGGTGTCCAGGATGCGGTTCAGCGCATAGCTGACATAGGTCTCAACGGGGGTGCTGTACAGCACAATGCACAGCACCACGCCGCCTGGCTGAACACCGCCCGGCCAGAAATACTGGCACAACACGATCAGCACCACCGTGGCAGCGCCCAGCAGCACCGCCAGCAGCATGCTGTGGCCGCCCTGCGGGTAGATGTGCAGATAGATCCAGAACACAACAATGGACAGCAGGCCGCCGATCAGGGTGCCGAACAGTCGGTTGCCGCCGTTTTTGATGGAATCCGGCATGTCGGTGCCCAGGCCGAAGATCACGCCAATGCAGGCAAAGGCGGGATTGCGGTCCAGCAGGCAGTACACCATGGCCACCAGCATGGCGGTGACCGATGTTTTGATGGTGCGCCAGCCTACATGCAGCCGGAAATCGGAACGCGGAAATTCAGGCATAACAGGTTCCTCCTCAGAAATACTCGTCTTGTATACAATATCATATCGGACGAAAAGCCGCAAGAGAAAAGGAAAAAGTAGAAAAAATAACGGATTCTGCCGCAAAACCGCTGCCGTATCGGTGCCCGGCACACAGCAAAAGCAGGGCAGCTGCCCCGAAGAACAGCTGCCCTGCTTTTTTATGAGAAAAAGAAGAAAGAAAAATGCGAAGGGATCTGCCGACCAAAGGATCAGATGCCCTCGGTAGCGGCAATGCGGCCTGCGCGGCGGCCAAAGGTGACGGTACGGCCACAGGCTGCGCCGGTGGACAGGTTGGGGTAGGTGCCGGAGAAGTATCCGCCGGAGTCGTTGCCCACAACGTACAGGCCCGGGATGGGATCGTTGTTGGTGTCAACAGCGTTCATGTTCAGGTCGATCTGGATGCCGTCCATGGTGCACAGGATGTAACCGGTGTTCTTGGCACCGTAGAAGGGAGCGGTGCGGATGGCGCTCATGCGGTGAGCTTCCTTGCCGAAGTCCTCATCCACGCCCTTATCGTACAGCTCGTTGTAGCGCTCCACAGTAGCTTCCAGCTGGTCTGCAGGCAGGCCCAGCTTCTCAGCCAGTTCGGCAATGGTGTCACACTTGAACACAAAGCCGTTCTCCACCAGGCCGGGCAGCATGTTCTGCTCAATGGCCTGATAGGGGATGTTGGGGTCCGCATTGTTCGGGAACGGGAACATGCGGCTGCAGCCATGGGTCTTGAACTCCTGAATATAGGTTGTCCAATCGGAGTCAAAAATGGTATAATGGCAGTGATCCTTGTTGAACTCGTCTGCGTGCAGGATGCCCTCATAGGTGCCGGACTCGTTGAAGAAGCGCTCGCCCTTGGAGTTGACCTTCAGGAACGGCTGGCTGCCCATCCAGAAGAAGCCGCTCTCGCCGTTCTCGGTCTGCTCACGGCCGGGCACTGCATCGGGCTTCAGGGCGGCGCGGTCGAACATCATCATGCTGTGGGTGTCATCAAACTTTGCGCCCACCCAGATGCAGGCCTTGATGCCGTCACCGGTAGCACCGGGGATAGAACCGTTGCGGCCCACGATGGCCAGATTCTCCGGCTGCAGGGCTTCCATCATGTCATAGTTCAGGGAGTAGCCGCCGGTGCACACGATAACGCCCTTGGAAGCGTTGATGCGCACATACTTGCCGTCCTCGTTCTCGGCGATGACGCCGACCACGCGGTCGTTTTCCTTCACCAGCTCCACCATCGGGGTGTTGTACATGAACTCGACGCCCAGACCGGCGGCGTAGTCGGTCAGAACGACTGCACCGTCCAGTACGTTGCCCTTGCCATCGTCGGAACCGGTCCAGCGGGGAGAATGACCGGTAGCAAAGTGGATGTAACGATCATCGGGGTCGTCGCCGCCGGCCTCGTGCCACAGCTCAACGCCGCGCTCGGCCAGACGGTCACCGTACCAGTCGATGGTCTCGGCGGACTCTTCGCACCACAGACGCACCAGGCGCTGGTCAATGTGACCGGCTGCGACCTTGGTCATCTCGGTGATGTAATCGAACTTGTCGATCTTGGTGCCCCATTCCTTCTGATAACGGCTGTCGATGGCACCCAGATCGTCACGGATGCCGCCGCTGGTCACCTTGTCGATCACCAGGGTCTTTGCGCCGTTCTCTGCAGCACTGCAGGCTGCAAACAGGCCGCCGGTGCCGCCGCCAACGACCAGCACTTCGGTCTCGTAGGTCTCCACGATGTCGCTGTCAGCGATCACAGGAGCGGTGCCCAGCCACTTCGGGGTGCCATCGTCCACGGTCTCGGTGGTCTCTTCGTTGGAGGCCAGACCCATGGCCTGCTCAATGCAGCTTGCGGCAGCCTTTTTCACGGCTTTGCTGGTGATGGTTGCGCCGGAAACCGAGTCGATCTCGGAGCTTTGGGCAGCCATCAGGGCTTCCTGGAAGTCGGCAGCGGAATCCACAGCCAGTGCGATGGTTTCCTTGGAGGTGTCCACCTTCACTTCGGTAATGGCGCTGTCGCTGAAGGTCATGGTCACGGTCACGGTGCCGGTGCCGGTCTCGGTAGCGGTGTAGGTGCCCGGGGTGTAGATGCCGGCATTACCGGCAGCGGCGGGGGTGCTGTCAGCCTTGCCATTGGTGCAGGCAGCCAGACCGGCGGCGGTAACGCCGGACATGGCAGCTGCGGCAGCGACTTTCAGAAAGCCCTGGCGGGAAATCTTTTCCATGTTGTTCTCCTTTTATCTTCTTGTCGTCCTGTTCCAAGCCAAACCGAACGAAACAGAACTGCTTCGTCAAAAGTTTAACTTTGTCCGTCTCTTATCATACACCTGCGGCAAACACACAAGTCAAGCCCAAAAGGCAAGGACTCTTTGCTGCAGCCGGAAAAATTTGTACAGTCTGCATTGCGGAAAGGAGCGTACCCTTTTATGACGACCCCGAAATACGACCCGTATGCCCGGAAATACGCCATTGGCGATTTTGCCCGAAAAGCAGGCGTTTCCACGCATTTTCTCAAGTTTTATGAAGAAAAAGGCATCCTGCACCCCACTGTGCAGGAAAACGGCTACCGCCACTATGATATCCGGGATGCCAGCCTGGTGCTGGAGTGCTTCCGGATGAAAAACATGGGGCTTTCGGTGCGGCAGATTGAAAAAGGGGTCAACAACTGCACCGAGCAGGAAGTGGTTGAAATGCTGGAACAACGTGAAAAAGTGTTCCAGAAACAGATCCGCACCCAGCAGATGCACCTGCAGGGGCTGCACAACCTGCGGGCTGCCCTCAGGTTGTGTGAGCAGAACGAGTGGAGTGTGCGCACCGTGCCGGATGTGTGGTACCTGCCGCACACCATTGGCCGGGAGTTTGTGCAGGACGACCGCATCTATGAGCAGCTGCCGGGCTGGCTGGAATGGATGCCCGTAGTCACCTCGGCGCAGATCATCTATGGCAATGACGAAGGCGCAGAGCGGATGGAGTGGGGCCTTGGGCTGGAGCAGGCGGAAGCGGAGCTGCTGGGCTTTGCCCTGCAGGAACCGGCCCGGCTGCTGCACATGGGCCGGGTGCTGGAGATCTACTGCTCCTGGGATATTCCCGAGGAAAAAGGCTCGGAGCGGGGGCTGTACCGGCACTGTATGGAGCGCGCCCGGGCGCTGAACCTTGTGCCGGAACCGGTACTGTTCCGGCGGGTGTTCTGCTACACCGAAAAAAACGGAATCCGGCAGGTGCACAATGTACTGCGGATGCCGGTGCGGTTGCAGGAATAAAGCAAAAGGACGGTCACACCGGATTGGTATGGCCGTCCTTTTATGTTTAAAATGTTACCCTTCCGTTGCAAAGAATTCTTTGGTCAGCTTGACCACGGTGCCGGAGAGCAGCAGCAGAGCAACCAGGTTCGGAATGCTCATCAGGCCGTTGAAGGTATCGGCGATGCTCCACAGCAGGCCGAGGTCTATGGTTGCGCCCAGAATGGACACAAAGGAGTACACCACAAAGAAGGGCTTTGCCACCTTGTCGCTGTGGCACAGGAATACCAGGAAGCGGGAACCGTACAGGCCCCAGCCGATGATGGTGGAAAAGGCAAAGCAGCACAGTGCCACGGCGGTAAAGATGGAAGACCAGCCGCCGTAGGTGGTGGTAAAGCCGGAGATGGTCAGCTCTGCACCGGCAGCAGTGCCGTAGTTGACCGGGGTGCCGCTGCACAGGATGACCATAGCGGTCAGGGTGCAGATGACAAGGGTGTCGGCAAACACCTCAAAAATGCCGAACATGCCCTGCTTGGCCGGCTTTTTGGTGTCGGCGCAGGCGTGGGCAATGGAGCCGGTGCCGAGGCCGGCTTCATTGGAGAAGATGCCGCGGGAGACGCCCTTCTGCATACTGACAAACAGGCTGCCGATGGTGCCGCCGGTGAAGGCGGCGGGGTTGAAGGCACCGGCTACGATAGACTCAATGACATAGGGGAAGCGCTGGATGTTCAGCAACACCACGCCCACGGCCAGCACGATGTAGAACAGCGCCATAAAGGGCACCAGTTTTTCGCTTACGCTGCCAATGCGCTTGATGCCGCCCAGTAGCACCATGGCCACCAGCATGGCCACCAGGATGCCCACCACAAGGTTGAGCGTACCAAGAAAGCCGTTGCTCACCACGCCGTATTCCAGCAGGGCGGTGTCCACGGCAGCCACAATGGTGTTTACCTGGGTGGCGTTGCCGGTGCCGAACACGGTCAGCACGCCGAACAGGGAATAGAGCACGGCCAGGAACTGCCAGTGCTTGCTCAGGCCGTTTTTGATGTAGTACATCGGGCCGCCCACCCATTCGCCGGTCTCGCTGCGCTCCCGGAAGTGCACCGCCAGCGTAACCTCGGCAAATTTGGTGCACATGCCCAGCAGCGCCGAGCACCACATCCAGAACACGGCACCCGGGCCGCCGATGGCAATGGCACCCGCCACGCCGGCAATGTTGCCGGTGCCCACCGTGCCGGCCAGCGCGGTACACACCGCCTGGAAGGGGGTCATGGCACCATCGGAAGCGTCCTTTTTGCGGAACATGCGGCCAATGGTGGTTTTGATGGCGTAAGGGAATTTGCGAATCTGCAAAAAGCCCGTGCGCACACTGAGCAGCAGGCCCACGCCGATGATGCACACCATGGCGGGCACGCCCCAGATAAAGCTGTTGACCGCCTGATTGACGGCCGTGATCGTTTCGATCATGATTTTCCCACATCCTCTAGTAAAATACGCTGTTTCCCGGCCGCAATGCCGGAAAACAAACAACTTATTTTACCGCAACTTTTACGCGCTGTCAAATAAAATGCGGGCGGCCCCTAGATGAAATGGAAGAATCGCTCGTTTTGTACGCGGTGATTGACAATGGAGCTACAGAGTGAGTAGAATAGAAAAAAGCGCAGAAGCACTGCGTCTGAACCCAGAACAGGAGGAAAAATATGATTGAGGAATTCAAAAAACAGGCGGTTGTCCGTTTGACAGCAGTAGTATTGCTCACAGCAATGCTGTTTACGGCCTGTGCGTCCAGCGCGCAAAATGCGGCAAAGCAGCTGGAATTGGGCCGGAAATACCTGACGGAGATGAATTATTCCGAGGCAGTAGCGGTGTTTACGGAGGCTATCCGGTTGAACCCGGAAGATATTCAGGCATATATTGGGCGTGCGCAGGCGTATGCAGCTCTGGAACAGTACGAGGATGCAAAGGGCGACTACACGATGGTGATCGAGAAAACAGGTGAGCTGCCCTATACGCAGGCGCGGGCCTATACGGCACGTGCGGAGATCAACCAGACACTGCAGGAGCTTGTAAGTGCAGAGCTGGACGCCGGAAAGGCGATCACCCTGCTTGGTGGGGACGACCTGCATGCGAAGGAACAGGTCTCAGAGGAAAACGTTACTGCCCTGAAAAAGCAGGCGCTGCGCCTGCACATCGGGCTTTGCGTAACGCTGGCGCTGGTGGATAAGGCTCTTGCAGACTACGATCAGCTGGAGCAGCTGGGCGAAGATGTAGCCGCTGCGCGGGATGCACTGCTGGACGAAGGAGAAAACGGCATGGAAACACCGGACAGTACTTCAGACACGGCGGACCCGGGCGAGGAGAACGGCGCATCGGAGAAAAAAGCTGCGGCCTCTGGACAGGAAAAAGAGGAAGAGCCTGCTTCCAGCAAAGAGACTCCGGCGGCATCCGGTGCAGATAAGACGGAGCAGGCTGCATCTTCAGCAGCCAGCAAAGCGGAGGAAAAGTCGGCATCGGCAGGCACGGTATCGGGGCGGTGCGGCGACAATGCGGAATGGGTGTTGGACGCGGACGGCACACTGCATATCTCCGGCAGCGGTGCCATCTGGAACTATGACGATGAGAATGCTAAGCTCTGGGACGATTGCAGAGACCGGATTAAAACGGCTGTCATTGAAAACGGCATCACATCCATCGGAGAATACGCTTTTACTAGATGCACGGCCATGACGTCCGTCTTGATCCCCGGCAGTGTCAGCTCGGTGGGGCAGGGCGCATTTAATGAATGCAATGCATTGACATCGCTCACTTTGCCGGATGCAGTTTCTGCAATCCCTATGTTTCTTTGCATGGACTGTACGTCCCTGCAGTCGGTCAAGCTGCCCAGCCATGCAACGGTGATCGGCGATTCCTCGTTCAGCGGCTGTACGGCATTGACATCGGTTATTATCCCGGAGGGCGTGACACGGATCGAATGGGGGGCGTTCAATTATGACACCGCGCTTGCTTCGGTCACGATCCCCCGCAGCGTGAAGTTTATTGCAGACCGAACCTTCCGCGATGCACCGCTTACATCGGTAACGATCAGCAGTGACTGTGTGATCACGGCAAAGTCGGAAGACTCGTTCCCGTTCGGTACTTTTGACAACAGTTTTGCACCGAACGTACAGATCAACTACTATTAAAAAACTCCCCGGCACGATTGCAATGCCGGGGAGTTTTTTTCGGGGATGTACGCTGTCAGCAGCGGTAGAGAGCCCATGGCGGGCGCTCCATTCTTTAGCAAACAGTTTTTATTTCACTTTGCCTTCGCCGTCCAGGGCTTCTTCCAGCGTGTGCCAGGCCAGCACGGCGCACTTGACCCGGGCAGGCACATGGGCAATGCCCTGCAGGGCAGCCACATCTTCCAGATCGTCCAGCTGCTCCGGGGTGATCTTGCCCTTGATCATATCAAAATACAGGCCGATCAGGCGGCGGGCATCCTCCACGGTGCGGCCCTTGACCAGGTCGATCATCAGCGAAGCGGATGCCTGGCTGATGGCGCAGCCGCTGCCGATGAACCCGGCGTCCTCGATCTTGCCGTCCTTCACCCGCAGCTGCAGGGTGATGTCATCGCCGCAGCTGGGGTTCACGCCTTCCAGGCTGTGGGTGGCACCTTCCACCGGGTGGCGGTTCTCCTGGCTGCGGCTGTTTTCGGTGATCACCTGGGTATACAGTTCATTCAGGTTCATAAGCCCATCACCTTTCGTACATTTTCCAGATTGTTCAGCAGGGCGTCCACATCCTCTGCCGTGTTGTAGATGGCCACGCTGGCACGGCAGCAGGAGCCAATGCCCAGAAAGTCCATCAGCGGCTGTGCGCAGTGGTGGCCTGCCCGCACGGCTACGCCGCCGGCATCCAGAATGGTGGCCACATCGTGGGGGTGCACATCGTTCACGTTGAAGGATACCACGCCAAAGCGCTTGGCGGCAGTGGGGTCACCGTAAACCGTGAGCCACGGCATCTGGGCCATGCCTTTCAGCATCCGGTCCAGCAGGGCGTGTTCGTGGGTCATCATGGCGTCCCAACCAATGCTTTGCATATAGTCCAGCGCGGCGGCAAAGCCTACTTCGCCGCCCACGTTTCGGGTGCCGGCTTCAAACTTGCGGGGGCCTTCTGCCCAGGTGGCACTGTGCTCGTGCACGGCACCGATCATATCGCCGCCGCTGAGGAAGGGCGGCATCTTGTCCAGCAGTTCGGCCCGGGCGTACAGGGCACCCATGCCCATAGGGGCATACAGCTTATGAGCCGAGCAGGCCGCGAAGTCCACGTCCAGCTTCTTGACATCCACCGGCATGTGGGGGGCACTCTGGGCGCAGTCCAGCACCACTACGGCACCCACGGCATGGGCGCGGGCCACAATGGCCTCCACGGGGGCACGCAGGCCCAGCACGTTGGACACCATGCCCACGGCCACCAGTTTGGTCTTACCGGTGATCTTTTTATCCAGTTCTTCTTCGGTCAGGTGGCCGTCTGCACCGGGGTACAGATACACCAGCTTTGCACCGGTGGCCTGCGCCACACGCTGCCAGGGCACCAGGTTGGAGTGGTGCTCGGCCACCGAGATCACGATCTCATCGCCCTCATGCAGAAAATGCAGCCCGTAGCTGTAGGCCACCAGGTTCAGCGCTTCGGTGGTGTTCTGGGTAAACACGATCTCATCGTCCTGTGCGTTAAAGAACCGTGCCACGCGGTGGCGGGCACCCTCGTGGGCGTCCGTGGCCCGCATGGCCAGTTCGTACACGCCCCGGTGGGGGTTGGCGTTGTCGTGCCTGTAGTAATTGGCCACGGCATCCAGCACCTGGGTGGGGTGCTGAGTGGTAGCGGCACTGTCCAGATAGACCAGACGGCTGCCGTTTTCGTCTGCCGCCAGGATCGGGAAATCCTTGAGCCAGGGGTTCGTCTGATTATTCAACATCTGCGTCCAGCCTCCTTGCAGTTTCTGCGGCCGCTTCGGTGCGCAGGTCCGCCAGCGGGATCTTATCCAGCGCGGGAGCAAAACGGGCATCCACCATCAGGCGGCGGGCCTGTGCTTCGCTCAGGCCGCGGGAGCGCAGATAGTACAGCTTTTCTTCGTCCAGGCGGCCGATGGAAGCTGCGTGCTGGCCTTCCACCTCTTCTTCGCCGCAAAGGATCAGCGGTGCGGTGCGGTTGCGGGCTTCGGGGCTGAACAGCAGCACATCCTCGCTCTCATGGCCCACGCCGCGCTTGGCCCCCCGGCGGAAGTCGATGGTGCCGCGCAGGATCTTGCTGGCGCGGCCGGTCAGCACACCGGCGGTGTGCATCTCGCACAAGGTGTCCTTGGCGGTGTGCACAGACACATCGTTGTAATCCAGCACGGCCTGGCCGCCGCCAAAATAGATGGCATCCAGGTCGTATTCACTCTTGGCGGTGCCCAGCATGGCGCGGGTGCCGCAGGCGGAAACACTGCCGCCCAGTTCCAGACGCACCTGCTCCACTTTGGCACCGGTGCCTTCCTCCACGGCCACAGCGTTCCAGCGGCGGGCATGGCTGCCCAGCAGCTGCACCTGCACCAGCTTGACGTGAGCGCCCTCGGCGGCACGGATACGCACCAGGTTGGTTGCCACGCCGTTTTCGGCATCGCCGCGCACCACCTGCACCAACGTCAGGCTGCTGTTTGCCTTGGCGTCCACGTCCAACACGCTCAGGGCATTGGGGTGGGCGGCATCCAGCGTGAATTCAAACACGGCAGGCTGCGCCACGGCGGTATTTTCAGCCACCGTCAGCGCATGGCGGATGGTGGCATTTTCCAGCAGAAAAGCATCGGTCTCAGCGCCCATGCCGCTTTCGGCAAAGGCAGTGAATTCTTCCTTGCTCTCACCGACCCCGGCAGGCAGGGTGACGGCAAATTCGGCTTCGCCCCAGTCTCCGGCACTGGCCGGCAGGGCAGCGGCCGCAGGGGCCGCGTTCACGCCGCACTGGTTCCAGGTGGGCACCGGCAGGCGGTTCATATTCGTTTCGTTCATCAAAATGCCCCCTCTCAGCCAATACTGCCCTTCATTTCCAGGTGGATCAGGTTGTTCATTTCCACGGCGTACTCCACGGGCAGCTCCTTGGCAATGGGTTCGGCAAAGCCGCCCACGATCAGCGCCCGGGCGTCCTCTTCCGAAAGGCCGCGGCTCATGAGGTAGAACACGGCTTCCTCGCTGATGCGGCCGATCTTGGCTTCGTGGCCCACATCCACGGCATCGCAGCGGATGTCCATTTCGGGAATGGTATCGGAGCGGGAGCGGTCGTCCAGCATCAGGCTCTCGCAGGAGACGGCGGACTTGCTGTTTTTCGCGTTGGGCAGCACGGTGACCGAGCTGCGGAAGTTGGAAATGCCGCCATCGCGGGCAATGGACTTTGTGGTGATGTGGGAGCTGGTGTTGGGGGCTGCGTGCACCACCTTGGCACCGGTATCCAGATCCTGCCCGGCACCGGCAAAGGTGATGCCGGTAAACTCCATGCGGGCACCCTCGCCTGCCAGAATGCTCATGGGGTACAGGCAGGAAGTGTGGGAACCAAAGGAGCCGGACACCCACTCGATGGTGCCACCCTTTTCCACCTTGGCGCGCTTGGTGTTCAGGTTGTACATGTTCTTGGACCAGTTCTCGATGGTGGAGTAGCGCACTCGGGCATTCTCGCCTACGTAGATCTCCACGCAGCCTGCGTGCAGGTTGGCTACATTGTATTTGGGGGCAGAGCAGCCCTCGATAAAATGCAGGTAGGCACCCTTGTCCACAATGATCAGGGTGTGCTCAAACTGGCCGGCACCCTTGGCGTTCAGGCGGAAGTAAGATTGCAGCGGAATTTCCACATGCACCCCGGCGGGCACATACACAAAGGAACCGCCGCTCCACACGGCACCGTGCAGGGCTGCAAACTTGTGGTCGGTAGGGGGCACCAGCTTCATGAAATGCTTGCGCACCATTTCGGCATAGGGGCCGGTAAGGGCGCTTTCCATGTCGGTGTACACCACACCCTGGGCGGCAACCTCGGATTTGACGTTGTGGTACACCACCTCGGAGTCGTACTGGGCACCCACGCCGGCCAGCGAAGCACGCTCGGCTTTGGGGATGCCCAGGCGCTCAAAGGTGTTCTTGATGTCCTCGGGCACATCGCTCCATTTGCCGCGCATCTCGGTGTTGGGGCGCACGTAGGTGACGATGTTGTTCATATCCAGCCCTTCAATGGAAGGACCCCAGTTCTGCACCGGCATCCTGTTGTAGGTTTCCAGTGCTTTCAGGCGGAAAATGCGCATCCACTCGGGGTCGTGCTTTTCCTCGGAAATTTTTTCCACGATCTCACTGGTCAGGCCGGAGTTTACCTCAAAGGCGGCATTCTCGCCGTCCCGGATGTCGTAAATGCTGCGGTCTACCTCGGCGACATCGGTCTTTTCGGTTTCAAAGGCTCTCATTCTGCTTCGTCCTCCTTCACCGCACGGAAGCCCTCCTCGATGATCTCGTTCACCAGCTCATCGCTGCCGGTGCGCACGATGTGAGCATCGTCCAGCACATGGACGTAATCCACATGCAGGCCTTCCAGAATTTTGGCGTTGTGGGTGATGATGATCAGGGCATTGGTGTCATCGTGGTAGGCGCGCACACCCTGGGCCACGGTTTTCACGGCGTCCACGTCCAGGCCGGAGTCGGTCTCGTCCAGCAGGGCCAGCTTGGGCTTGAGCATGAGAAGCTGCAGGATCTCGCTCTTCTTCTTTTCGCCGCCGGAGAAGCCTACATTCAGGTAGCGGTCGGCGTAAGAGGGGTCCATGCCCAGGGCTTCCATCTGCTTGGCCAGCTCCTTGCGGAAGGCGAATACCTTGACCGGCTTGCCGGTAATGGCGTTCTGGGCCGTGCGCAGGAAGTTTTCCAGCGTGATGCCGGGGATCTCTTCCGGCGTCTGGAAGGAAAGGAACATGCCCAGGCGGGCGCGCACATCGGCGCTCTCGTGGGTCACATCCTGCCCGCGAAACATGATCTGGCCGCGGGTAATGGTATAGCGCGGGTCGCCCATCAGGGCGCTCATCAGGGTGGATTTACCGGCGCCGTTGTGGCCCATGAGCACATGGGTCTCGCCGGGGTATACGGTCAGATTCAGGCCGTTGAGCAGCACCTTCTGCTCCTCACCAACGGTAACCTGCAGGTCTTTGACTTCCAGCAGCGGATTGTTCATAAACTGCACCTCCAAATGACAAAACCGGGCGCAGCACCAAAATCCGAGTGCTGCACTAGGATAACTCTCTGAGTGCATTCTATATCTTTTTGATAGGGATTTCAAGAGGGAGCCATAAAGTGTTCATACACTTCGGCACAATCCACAAAGATATCCGACTGTTCTGCTGGGAGATTGTGCAGGAAAAGAGGCGATATAATAAGAAGAGGGCGAGGGTATTAAAGAAAAAAGCTGCTGTACCCAAAAGTACAACAGCTTTTAATAAAATTTACCGCTTTGTAACCACCTTGCAGTACACCGGGTAGGCCACCAGTGCAGACAACACTTCGGTGATCCAGAAGGCGTGCCACACGCCGTCTGCGCCCAGAAAATGGCACAGCACCGCAGCCAGCGGCATGATGAAGATCACATAGCGGCACAGAGAGATCACCAGCGATTCCGCACCTTTGCCCAGGCCTTCCAGTGCACCGGACGAGGTGGTGGACACCGCTGACACAATAAAGCCAATGCAGATGATGCGCAGAGCGGTCTGCCCGGCGGCAATGGTTTCGGGGTTGGATGAGAACAGGCTGATGAGCTGCCCGGAGGCCAGCAGGCAGAGCGCGGTGCCCAGTGCCATGATGGCGGCGCTCATCACCAGGGTAAGGCTGTACAGCTTTTTCACGCGCGCATGCTCCTTGGCACCGTAATTGTAGCCAATGAGCGGGCGCATACCCTGCACAATGCCGTTGGCCGGCAGGTAGAGGAAGGTCTGCAGCTTATAGTAGATGCCCAGCACCACCACGTAGCTCTGGGAGAACCCGGCCAGCAGACTGTTGAGGAAGGTGACCAGCAGCGAAGGCAGGGCCAGATTGAGGATAGCCGGCACGCCGATGGCATACAGCCGGCCGTCCAGTGCGGCGTCCGGGTGCAGGCAGCTGCGGCGCAGACGGATGGGCAGCTCAGTGCGGGCGTAGACGAACAGGTATACGCACAGGCTCAGCAGCTGGCCGATGCCGGTGGCCAGGGCAGCGCCCGCAATGCCCAGAGCGGGCACCGGGCCAAGGCCGAAGATCAGGATGGGGTCCAGAATGATGTTGCATACGCAGCCGAAGATCAGCGCTGCCATGGTCACCTTCATGCGGCCAACGGCCTGGAACATCTTTTCAAAAGCCAGGGCGGCCATGTTGATGGTGGCAAACAGGAACACGATGGTGGAATAGGTGATGCCGGATGCGATCAGGCTTTCATCGGCGGTGAACCGGCGCAGAAAGCCCGGCATAATGGCAATGCTGACGGCGGTGATCACAACGCCGTGCAGCAGCGAGAGCGCCATGCCGTGTGTGGCGGCGGTCTCGGCCTTTTTGTGGTCGCCTGCACCCAGGTACAGAGCAATCATGGCATTGATGCCGATGCCAAAACCAATGGCAATGGCATTGGCAAAGTTCTGGATGGGGTACACCAGGCTGAGGGCGGTCATGGCGTCCTCGCTGATCTGCGCCACAAACAGGCTGTCCACAATGTTGTACAGGGAGTTGACCAGCATCGAAAGGACGTTGGGCAGCGCCATGGACAGCAGCAGCGGCAGTACGGGCTTTTCTTTCATAAAGGATTCGTTCATAGTTCTTTGGCTGCTCCTGAATACTGAAATTGAATTGCTGCTTGAAAGCCCTGCGGGGGCTTTCAGCGTTTTGGCAGGTTTGCCGGGGTGCGGCTCCGCCATCTTGCGGCGCAAGACCGCTGGAGAAAACAAACGCGGGCACAAAAAAGCCACACAATGGCTTTTTTGAAGTCATTGTGTGGCGAAAAGTAGCATATTGCTGTAAAAATCCACACGAATTTTATTGACTGTAAGATACCACACCACGCAGCGGATGTCAAGGCTCCACATTGTAAAAGTATGACTTTTATAGACTTGACCATTTTTCACGGGTACGCTACAATAAAAATAGATATTCTATAAAAAGGAGTGTCCTGCTATGAAATGGATGATCGCATCCGACCTGCACGGGTCGGCGTTCTACTGCCGCCAGATGCTGGAAGCTTTTGCACGGGAGGGGGCGGACCGCCTGTTGCTGCTGGGCGACCTGCTTTACCACGGCCCCCGCAACGACCTGCCACAGGGCTATGCCCCCAAAGAGGTGATCCCGCTGCTGAACGGCATGAAGCAAAAATTGCTGTGTGTGCGCGGCAACTGCGATGCAGAGGTGGATCAGATGGTGCTGGAGTTCCCGGTGATGGCGGATTATGCGGTGCTGCCGGTAGGGCAGCGGCTGGTTTATGCCACCCACGGGCACGTATATAATCTGAAGAACCTGCCGCCGCTGGCCACGGGGGATGTGCTGCTGCACGGCCATACCCATGTTCCGGCCTGGACGGAGTTCGGCGAGGGAAATCTCTACCTGAACCCCGGCTCCCTGAGCATTCCCAAGGAGAACAGCGCCCACGGCTATATGACCCTGGAAGGAACGATTTTCTGCTGGAAAACGCTGGAAGGCGAAGGGTACCATACCCTGAAACTGGACTGAGAAGCCCGCCCCATGGGCAAGATAGAACCGGTGTATATGCAGAACCCGAAAAGGAAAACAGAATGAAGGATTTTGTATGTGCAACAGCCTCTTTTGCGTTTCTGCATCCGGAAACAGAACCTGGAAGGGAGCCTTACCGGTAGGAAACAGTTTCGGACAGAGGTTTGCGGGATGCATGGTTTGGCAGGGGGCCGGCACCCTCGGCGGCATAGCCGAGATCAAGGATCATCAGAATTTCTTCGTTTTCCGGCAGATCCAGCTCTTTGGCCAGCTTCTCCGGGTCAAAAAAGTTAATCCAGCAACTGTCCACACCGGCATTGGCAGCGGCCAGCATCATGTGTGTAGCCACAATGGTGGCGTCCTCTGCGCCGGAATCCCGCGTTCCACCGGGATAGGTAAAGGTGTTGGTGCGGTCCCACGCCACAACAACACAAGTGGTGGCACCATACCGGCAGGGCGTAACGGCATCGATTTTGGCCAGCCCCTCTTCCGACTGGATCACATAGATCCGCTGTTCCTGAAAATTCTTGGCAGTCGGGGCTGCACGGCCGGCTTCCAGAATAGCGGTGAGCTGTGCGGCTTCCACCTTGCGGGGGCCATAGCTCTTGCAGGAATACCGATTTTCAACGACCTGAGTAAATTCCATAACTGTATCTTCCTTTCTGCTCTCGCATTGCGGGGAGCGGTCGTTTCCATTTTATCACGAAGATGGGCCGGATGTAAATGCTCACTTTAGGGCTTTGGTCAGCGGAATTGGCTGTGCGGCTGGCCCGAAACGACTTGACAAACGCGTGCAAAAGCGGTAAACTTACAGCGTTATCCGTTATGGGCCTATAGCTCAGTTGGGAGAGCGTTCGGTTCGCATCCGAGAGGTCAAGGGTTCGAATCCCTCTAGGTCCACTTTTAGCAGCAGCGTAATTTTAACGCTGCTGCTTTTCTTTTGTGTGCACATAAGTCACACGCTGGCTTTGGGGCCTAGAGGGATTCGAACAGCACGGCCCTGCCGCAGGCAGGGTAAGCAATCAGCCCAGTGCAACGGCAACGACCGCAGCCAGCGGCTGAAACAGGGAGAAGCTGTTGGGGCCGCGTTCTGATTTTTCAAAGCCCTGCCAAGGGGCTGCGGAAAAATCAGCTAACGCAACCCGTGGCTGTTGCTTAGTGCGCGGGTCCCAACCAGTAGGAATGTCTGCCGGGGAAACTTTCGTTTTTGGGGCTGTTGCACAAGGATAGACGCCAGTGCAGCAGCCCTTTTTCTTGCTTTCTCGGCACAAATACGTGGAAAACCAGCGTCAAACGAGCAAAATGTTGAAAACTTAGTCAACAAAAGCAGACCCTACCGACTTTTTTGAAGTCTTTGGAAGAGCCTGTTTTTTCAATTTTCAGAAAATCAGAATTTCAGGTAGGCTTTCGGGTGGATGAGATGCTGTTTCTGTAAACCTCTGTTGCTCCGGAATCTTGCGATCGTGCAGTGATCTGGTACATTCTGGTCTTCCAGAAGCCACCGGAACACCAGATTCTCCCGGCATAGTTCTTCGATCTTCCGGCTGGAGTATACGCCTTTTATGTAGGCGCATACCAGCACCTTGAATAACACCCGCGGCTCGATCTGCGATTTTCGGATCCCCGAATAAGCGAAATACAATTTTGTATCGTCCAGTTCCTCAAGCTGGCCGCTTGCCTGACAGAGCACATGATGTTTGTCGATTTGAATTTCTGTCTGCATCCGAAATTTTAACTTTTGGCTTTTCTCCTGAATTTCGATATGCTGTTCTTGCTTTATCCGTTTCATTTTGCCACTGTTAACGTTAAAGCAAAAGACCAGAGTTGTAAAGCCTTTTGGCTAAATAACTCTGGTCTTTTTGTTGGGGCGTGTGCAACAGCCCCTTTGTTTCCGTTCAGAACATGGAGCGGGTGGAAGTGGTCTGCGAAGCAAGAATCTCTTTTTGTTCCTGTGCCAGCTGCTGCACCTGGTCTGCGGTCTCATCGTGGAAGCCCAGCAGATTGGAAAGCTGGTCGTACAGGTTGAAGGCAAAGGAGACACCGGTGCGTACTGCTTTGAACAGCAGCACCGGCACAAACGTGATGGAGAAGGAGATCAATCCACCGCCCAGGAAGAAATCGCTCAGGTGGAGATTGTCAAAAAAGTTGCTCAAGGCATCCTTGAACTCACCACCGCCGGAAGTGGTGCGCTGCTCGTCTTCCGTAAGCAGGGCATAAGAAGCCGGCATCTGAAGCTTTTTCACGAAAGAACACTCCTTTCTGGATCAGGTCAGGGAACAGAGGTCAAAACCTGGTCAGGCAGCTGTCAGGGCCGCAGTGGCCTGTGCCGTGGGATCGGCTGCAGCGGTATCTGCGGAGGAATCGGTGCTCTGATTCGGGCGCAGGGCCTCCACCAGGTTCTTGATGGAGCGCACAATGCTCACTACCTGGGTGTACACGTAGTAGCCGCCCAGAGCGCCCAGGCCCACGGTAGCAGCTTTGCTCCAGCCGTTCAGACTGTTCCAGAAGTGGTCTGCAATGCCAATAGCACTCATGCCATCGGCAAAACCGTTCTGGAACATGGTCACCGCCTGCTGGAAGGCACCGCGGCCCAGCACGTACAGGCTGTTTATCGCAAAGTTGGCAGCGTAGAACATGACAGTCTTCATGTCGATGTTGGTCGAAAAGGCACCGCCTTCAACATAGGTCATTTCTTCTTCGGAGAGAACCGCATAGGAAGCGGGCATCAGCAGGGTGGTCTGATATGTATGGTCCATTGTGGAAAAACTCCTTTCGCTCGTGAATCCGCACAAAGGCAGATTTTGTATTAACTGAATTGTAGCATAACTGTATAAAAATAACAAGAGAGTTCAGCACTAAAATCATGATACATTTGTGAACGAATTGTGGCGATGACACTGCAAACCAGCGATGTATCGCCAAACCGGCCCAGCACACCCCTGTCTGCTCCGGCGAAAAAATGTCGTAGTCAGATCATAGCAGCAGGGCCTTCTGCGGCTCTGCCTGTGCTGCCCTTTTCCGGGAACGTCATTCGGCTGCAGCATCTGCAAAAAAGTCCCATGCCCGGAACCTTGGCGGTGCGGACATGGGACTTGATGCTTCCCGGTGGAGGGGAGCAGGGGAGATTATTGCGGGGTGCGCTCGTACAGCGCGGTGAGCTGGGCAATGTGTCCGGCAAGGTCCTCCGGCAGGGGGGTGGACAGACGCCACTGCCAGTTGGCCCCTTGGGTGCTGGGGGTGTTGATGCGGGCCTTGCTGCCCAAGTGCAGCCAGTCTGCCAGCGGGATGATCGCCATATCCGACACACTGGCCAGGCAGGCGCAGATCATGGCTTCGGTCAGGTCCTCCGGTTTGCAGCGCAGGTAGCGGCAGGCGTAGGCCACATCTTCAGCGCTGGCATTGGTGCGCCAGCCCTCGGTGGTCACATTGTCGTGGGTGCCGGTGTACACCACGCTGTTGCGAGGGTAGGTGTGGGGCAGGTAGTTGCCGGATTCGCGGCTGTCAAAGGCAAACTGCATGATCTTCATGCCCGGATAGCCGCTCTCTGCCAGCATGGCCTTGACTTCCGGGGTCAGGTAGCCCAGGTCCTCGGCAATGATGCCGCCTGCACCCAAAGCCTCGTGCATGGCGTGGATGAAGTCGCGGTCCGGGCCTTTTTCCCAGTGGCCGCCGGCAGCGGTCTTGTCCCTGGCGGGGATGGAATAGTAGCTCTCAAAACCGCGGAAATGGTCGATGCGCACCACATCGTAAATGGACGTGGCGTGCTTCATGCGGCCCTTCCACCAGGCAAAGCCGGTGGCTTTGTGGGCAGGCCAGTCATACAGCGGGTTTCCCCACAGCTGACCGTCTGCCGCAAAGGCGTCCGGCGGGCATCCGGCCACCTGGGTCAGATGCATCTGCCCATCGGTCTGGAACAGTTCCGGGTGGGTCCACAGGTCACTGGAATCCGGGCTGACGTAGATGGGAATGTCGCCCACCAGCTGCACGCCCCTGCCGTTGGCGTAGGCTTTCAGGGCGTTCCACTGGGTGTAGAAGAAGAACTGCACCGCCTTGTAGTAGGTGATCTGCCCGGCCAGCTGTTCCTTGGCGGCAGCGATGGCCTCCGGCTGGCGGCAGCGCAGGGCATCCGGCCAGTCGGCCAGGCCTGCCTGCCCCTGCTGGGCTTTCACCGCCATGAACAGGGCGTAGTCCTCCAGCCAGAAGCTCTGCGCACGGCAGAAGGCTTCGTAAGCAGGGGAGGGTGCAGCCAACAGCCGGTCGGCGGCCTTTTGCAGTACCACGGGACGCTCATTGTACAGCGCACCGTAGTCAATGCCGGACACAGGCTTTGCGGCGGGTACTTCGTCTGCCGTAAGCAGCCCGGCATCTGCCAGCAGCTGCAGGTCGATGAAATAGGGGTTGCCGGCAAAGGCCGAAAAACTCTGATACGGGCTGTCCCCGTAGCCGGTGGGGCCAATGGGCAGGATCTGCCAGTAGGTCTGCTTTGCTTCGGCCAGGAAATCCACAAAGGCAAATGCCTCTTTGCCCAGTGTGCCGATGCCAAAAGGCCCCGGCAGGCTGAACACAGGCATCAGAATGCCGCTTGCACGCATGGTGCGCACCTCCTTAGCCCTTGACTGCACCGGCGACCACGCCCTCAATGATGTACTTCTGGCAGGTCACGTACAGGATGATGATGGGGATGATGGCAATGATGATGCAGGCCATCATGGGAGCCAGCTCCACACGGCCATAGCCGCCGCGGAAATACTGGATGGCCATGGGGATGGTGCGGTACTTCTTGATGTCCAGCACCAGGGTGGGCAGCAGATAGTCATTCCACACCCACATGGTTTCGAGGATGGCGGTGGAGATCATGGTGGGCTTCAGAATGGGGAACACGATCTTGAAGAAGATCTGGATGGGGTTGCAGCCGTCAATCATGGCGGCTTCCTCAATTTCGATGGGCACGCTCTTCATAAAGCCGGTAAACATGAACACGGCCAGGCCTGCGCCGAAGCCCAGGTAGATGATGCAGATGTTCCAGGGGGTGTTCAGCTTGAGGTTGTCGGCGGTCTTGGACAGGGTGAACATGACCATCTGGAAGGGAACCACCATGGAAAACACAATCAGCAGGTTCATGAACTTGCTCAGCTTGTTGTTCACGCGGGTGAGGTACCAGCCGGTCATGGAGCAGCACAGCAGAATCAGCACCACGCTGGTGATGGTGATCACCAGGCTGTAGCCCAGACTGGACAGAAAGCCCATCTTGGTCACGCCGTAGATGTAGTTTTCAAGCCCGGCAAAGGTCTCGGCGGTAGGCAGACGGAACACCGTGGAGGTGGTAAAGCTGCCCTCGGTTTTCAGGCTGTTCAGCAGGATCAGCACGATGGGGTAGATCCACAGCAGACACAGCAGGGTCATAATAGTGGTGAGGACATTGTCCCACATACGTTTCTGTTTGGGCATTACTGCTGCACCTCCTTAGAACGGGTAAAGTGGAGCTGGATGAGCGAGATGACCACCACGATGAGGAAGAACACCACGGCCTTTGCCTGGCCGATGCCCTTCCACTGGGCACCGGAACGGCCATAGAAGGTGTTGTAGATGTTCAAGGCCAGCATTTCACTGGCGTTGGCAGGCTCACCGGCGGTCAGAGCTACGTTCTGATCGAACAGCTTGAAGCTGTTGGTCAGGGTGAGGAAGGTACAGATGGTCACACTGGGCATGACCATGGGGATCTTGATCTTAAACAGGATCTCGCGGTCGTTGGCACCGTCAATTTTGGCGGCTTCGATCAGATCACCGGGCACGCTCTGCAGGCCGGCTACGTAAATGATCATCATGTAGCCGATCTGCTGCCAGCACATCAGGATGACCAAGCCGACAAAACCGGCCTTGGCATCCAGTGCCAGCAGGGGCTTCTGCAGGTTGGCCAGCACGCCGTTGAGCAGGATCTGCCAGATGTAGCCCAGCAGGATGCCGCCGATCAGGTTGGGCAT
>CAKTGS010000031.1 GCA_934561485.1 uncultured Faecalibacterium sp. | reverse complement strand
GCATCGCCGTGGGGGTGGTAAGAGCCCAGCACGGCACCCACGGTGTCGGCGGACTTGCGGTATGCATGGCTGGGGTCATTGCCGCGCTCATGCATGGTGTACAGAATGCGGCGGTGGACAGGCTTCAGGCCGTCCCGCACGTCGGGCAAAGCACGGGAGACGATGACCGACATGGAGTAGTCCAGGAAGGCCGTTTCGATCTCCTTTTTCACGTCCCGGATGATCTTTTTGGTCCCGCTGCCCGGGATCATGACATAATCTTCTTCCATTTGTTCCTCCGTAAGGTTTGATCCTCTCAGTCAATGCCTTGCGGCATTGCCGGCTCCCCCGAAAGGGGGAGCTTTTTTGCATGAGAAGGAAAAGTTTATCTTTTTGCCTGAAGGCTTCCCCCGGTCGGGGGAAGCTGTCACCGCAGGTGACTGATGAGGGCGCAGGCAAGCAGCTGCTTGCGGGAAATCACCCCTCATCCGGCGCTACGCGCCACCTTCCCCCCAAGGGGGGAAGGCTTATGCAGCTGCTGGAAACTTTCTCGTTATACCTAATACTTTAGCAACGAGCCTTAGACCTTGGCTCCCCCTCGGGGGAGCTGGCGCGGGAGCGCCGGAGAAGGTTTTCTTACACGTCCAGCTTTGCGTACTGGGCGTTGGTCTCGATAAAGCGGCGGCGAGGTTCCACCTGGTCGCCCATCAGGATGGTAAAGGCTTCATCGGCCTTTTCGGCATCCTCAATGGTGATCTGCACGATCACGCGGTTGTCCGGGTTCATGGTGGTCTCCCACAGCTGGTCGGGGTTCATCTCACCAAGGCCCTTGTAGCGGTTCACCTTGGCACCCGGCATTTCCTGAGAAAGAACGGCCATTTCGGCATCGTTGTAGGCATACTTGATGGTGTTGCCCTTCTGCACTTTAAACAGCGGGGGCTGGGCCACATACACATGGCCCTGCTCGATGAGCGGGCGCATATAGCGGAAGAAGAAGGTGAGCATCAGGGTGCAGATGTGAGAACCGTCCACATCCGCATCGGCCATGATGAACACTTTGTCGTACCGCAGCTTGGAGATATCAAACTCATCGCCGATGCCGCAGCCCAGAGCCAGCACCACGGGCATCAGCTTGTCGTTGCCGTAGATCTTATCGGCGCGGGCCTTTTCCACGTTCAGCATCTTGCCCCACAGCGGCAGGATGGCCTGAATGGCCGAGTCACGGCCCATCTTGGCGGAACCGCCTGCAGAATCGCCCTCGACGATGAAGATCTCGGTCTTGGTGGGGTCCTTCTCGCGGCAGTCGGCCAGCTTACCGGGCATACGGCTGGTTTCCAGTGCGCTCTTGCGGCGCACCAGCTCACGGGCCTTTTTGGCGGCAGCGCGGGCGCGGGCAGCCTGGGTGGCTTTTTCAAAAATAGCCTTGGCCACGCCGGGGTTCTCTTCAAAGAACTCCATCAGCTTGGAATAGACCATGTTGGAAACCAGGGTGCGGATCTCGGTGTTGCCCAGCTTTGCCTTGGTCTGGCCCTCGAACTCAGCCTCCTGCAGCTTGACCGAGATGACGCAGATCAGGCCCTCGCGGACGTCCGCGCCGGACAGGTTCTCGTCCTTGTCCTTCAGCAGGCCGTGGCTGCGGCCGTAATCGTTGAACACGCGGGTCAGACTAGCCTTGAAGCCCTCTTCATGGGTGCCGCCGTCCGGGGTGTTGACGTTGTTGGCAAAGCTCAGCAGCAGCTCGTTGTAACTGGAATTATACTGCAGGGCGATCTCCGCCATGCCGCGGTCGGTCTGGCCTTTGAGGTAGATCACATTGGGGTGCAGCACTTCCAGTTTGCGCTTTTCCCCCAGGTAGGTGACAAAGCTCTTGATGCCGCCCTCGTAGCACATCACCTCGGAGCGGTAGCAGGGTTCCCCCTCCTTGCCGTCCTCCAGCACGGGGGTGTACAGCTCGCGCTCATCGGTGAGGGTGATCTTGACACCGGCGTTCAGGAAGCTTTCTTCCCGCAGGCGCTTTTCCAGCGTGTCGAAGTCGTACACGGTGGTGTCCTTGAACATTTCCGGGTCCGGCTTGAAGGTGACGCGGGTGCCGGTAACGCCGCTGTCCACGGTGCCGATGCACTTCAGCGGGCCGTCCGGGTCGCCGCGGCGGAAGGTCTGCTCGTACTCGTGGCCATCGCGGCGCACGTTGACGGTGAGCCACTCGGAGCAGGCGTTGACGACAGACGCGCCCACGCCATGCAGGCCGCCGGCCACCTTGTAGCCGGAGTTCTCGCCGCCGAACTTGCCACCGGCGTGCAGGATGGTGTAAACCACCGTGACGGCAGGCAGGCCGGTGTCGGCCTGGATGTCCACGGGGATGCCGCGGCCATTATCGGTGACCTGGATGATGTTGTCCTTCAGGATCTTGACCTCAATGTGGTTGCAGTAACCGGCCAATGCCTCGTCAATGGCGTTGTCCACGATCTCGTAGACCAGGTGGTGCAGGCCCCGCTCACCGGTGGAGCCGATATACATGCCGGGGCGCTTGCGCACGGCTTCCAGGCCTTTCAGAACCTGGATCTCGCTGGCGTTATACTCGTGGTCGGTAGCGGTTTCGGCATTGGTGCTTGTGATGATTTCTTCTGCCATTTCCTTTCTCCCTTTGTTCGTAGTTTCGTTCTTTATTCGATCTATCGTAAAGGCAGGGTTCTCGCGCCCCGCCGGTCTGGCGTATCATTCGATCATTTTTTCCGCCCTGCGGCGCAGCGCCGCGCTGGACAGTTCCGACAGATACACGGTGTCCACCACCGCACCGTCTGCCAGCACATAGCTCTGGGGCAGCTCGTCCGAAAGGCTTACCACCGCGCCGTTTTTCTGCGCATAATTCAAAAACTCCCGCCCGCGGGGGGAGATGGTGGTGGTCTCCAGGTTGAAGATGCCAATGATGTCGCGGTCGTTCAGCACATAATCGCGGCCCAGATGAATATACATTTTGTATTTTCTCCTGTGGTGAGCCTGTGTATATCGCAGGTGCTTTATGCAGACACTATACAAACTTTTGCAACTTTTCTCCATGCGGATTAAGCCCGGCTCAGCACGCCGCCGTTCATGCGGTACACCTCGCCGTCCGTCTTGAGAAAGGCGGTATCGTCACAGCTGGTGACGAAGGTCTGCTTTTCTTTCATGCGGGTGAGCAGGTACTGTTTGCGGCCCTCGTCCAGCTCGCTGAGCACGTCATCCAGCAAAAGCACCGGGTGTTCCCCGGTGATGTGGGCAGCGGCGGCGGCTTCGGCCATTTTCAGGCTCAGCACCACGCTGCGCTGCTGTCCCTGGCTGGCAAACACCTTGGCAGGCTGATCGTCCAGCAGCAGTTCCAGATCCTCGCGGTGGATGCCGCACAAACTCTGCCCGGCCCGCAGCTCTTCGTTCTGGCGGCTGCGCAGCAGGTCGGCAAGGCCGCCCGGCGCAAACTGGGCGGCATACCGGATGCCCATGCGCTCTGCCCCGTGGGAAAGCTCCGCGTAATTGGCACAGGCCAGCGGCCCCAGCAGGGCCAGGTACTCCCGCCGCCGCTTCTGGATGGCTTCGCCCTGGGCAGCAAGCTCTGCGTTGAGCACTTCCAGCAGGGCGCATTTTTCCGCGTAGGGGCGCTCCTGCCCGGTGGCAGAATGCCGCAGCAGCGCATTTTTCTGCTGCAGCGCCCGCACATAGCGGCGGTAAGTGGCCAGGTACCCGGGGTACAGCTGGCACAGCGCAGCGTCCAGAAATTTGCGCCGCCCCTCCGGTGCCCCCTTGACCAGGCTCAGGTGGCCGGGGTCAAACACCACAGCCGGAAAGCTGCCCGCAAGGCCTGCCGCCCGCTTGGGGGCCGCCCCGTTCACCGAGGCATAGCGCCCGGGGCGGGGGGCATCCGGGGTGCCGATGGTCATGCGCACCCGGGCGGGGTCGTCCGGTTCCTGGTCCTCCTGCCGGGTGCGCTGGGTCACCGCGTCCAGCACCGCAAATGTTTCCCCGCGGCGCACAAGCTCGGCGTCCTTGCCGCCCCGGAAGCTCTTGCCGCCGGTCAGCAGCCAGATGGCTTCCAGAAGGTTTGTTTTGCCCTGGCCGTTGTTGCCGCAGATGATGGTCAGTTCCCGGCCCGGTTCCAGCCGGGCGGACGCCACATTGCGGTAATTGGTCACTTCCAGCGAAAGCAGCCGCATTACTGGCCCTGCCCGACTTCCACGGTCTGGCCGTCCAGCTCGACCACGTCACCGGGCCGGCACTTTTTGCCGCGCATGGTGCACACTTCGCCGTTCACCTTCACGGCACCTCCCTGCACCAGCTCCTTGGCCTCGCCGCCGGTCTCGCACAGACCTGCATATTTGAGCAGGGCATCCAGCTTGATAAATTCCGTATGAATGAGAATTTTCTGCATAAAATCGCCTTTCTTAGTCGTTCTTGAAGCGCACCGGCAGCACCAGATACAGGAAGTCATTGCCTTCCACCGGCAGCACCTTGACCGGGCTCAAGGGGCCGCTGATCTCCATGCGCACCTGCTCAGTGTGGGCGTTGCGCAGGGCGTCCAGCAGGTAGCGGTTGTTGAAGCCGATCTCCACTTCCTCACCTTCGCACCTGGCATTGAACTCGTCCACCACGCGGCCCAGGTTGGTCTGGCACCGCACAACAACTTTACCCTCTGTAAAGGAGATGCGGAGGGGGTTCTTTAAACGCTCTGTAATAATCAGGGAAGCGCGCTCAATGGTCTCGATGAACTCCTTGGTGTCCAGGGTCACATTGGTGCGACTGCCGGCGGGGATCACGTTGTGATAGTTCAGGAACTCGCCCTCGATCAGGCGGCTCATGATGGTGTAGCCGGCGGTCATGAACACCACATAACGGCGGTTGGCGCAGATGTGCACCAGCTCTTCGTCATCGTTGGCCAGCAGGTGGGAAACCTCATTCATGGTCTTGCTGGGCACAATGATGCGGATGTCTTTGACGGCGGTGATGGGCCGCTCCACAATGGCCAGGCGGTAGCCGTCCAGTGCAACGATGGTCAGCTTATCCGGCTCGATCTCGAACAGTTCGCCGGTGTGGGCCGGTTTTTTCTCATCCTGGCTCACAGCGTACAGGGTACGGTCGATCATATCCCGCAGCACGCCGGTTTTGATGGTCAGGGTTTCTTCAGCCCCGGTGTTGGGCAGCTCGGGGAAGTCGGTGGCGGCCATGGACTGGATCTCAAACTGGGCCACGCCGCTCTGAATGGTGGTTTTGCCGTTATCGGCCGACACAATGGTGATCTGGCCGGCGGGCATCCGGCTGATCATGCTGCTGAGCAGCTTGGCGTTCAGCACGATCTCGCCGGGTTCCTTGACGTTGGCTTCGATGGTGGTCACGATACCCATTTCCAGGTCGTAGCCGGTGAGGGTGAGCTGAAAGCCTTCGGCCTTCAGCAGGATGCCTTCCAGCACCGGAATGGCAGACCGCATGGTGACGGCTTTGGAAACACCGTCAATGGCAGCGCTCAACAGGGTTTTATCGCATACAATGTTCAAAACAGGGTCTCTCCTTTTTTCACACAAGGCCCATGCTGTTCCGGTTTTGAATTGGATGCCGGACCTTGTTTTCTTATTGAACTTGTTGTAGTAACCGTAGTAGGGGGTGGGGAAGATGTGGAAAACTCAGAAAAGTCCTGTCGGAATGCGGGGCCGGAGCTTTCCACCGGGTTGTGAATGCGGTGTGAAAGGAATGTTGAATTGTGGGAAGGAGAGGATCTTTCCACGGCCCATGTGGAGAACGGAAGTTGAGTGTTGAAAACTAGGTGGAAAGTGTGGAAAGGTTCGCCGTTTCACCACAAGATATGGGTCTGTTTTCCGCATTTTGTTCCGGTTTTTCCCCATATTTTGGGGTCATACCCTAAAATGAGTATGACTTTTTGTCAATTCCGGCCCTTACGCCTTCACGTTTTTGATGATGTCGCTCACCGTCTCGCGCAGGTGCTGGTCGTTCTTCATGTCCCGCTCCATGGTTTTCAGGGAGTAGACGATGGTGGAATGGTCGCGGCCCGAGAATTCGCGGCCGATCTCTTCCATGCTCATGCCGGTGACTTCCCGCAGGATGTAGATGGCTACACGGCGGGCAGAGGCCACATTGGCGTTGCGCTTGGTGCCGCGGATGTCGGCGGGGGAAACGTTGAAGGTGCGGGACACTTCGCCGATGATCTTTTCGATGGTCACGGGCACCGGCTGGGTCTCGTTCAGAATGTCCTTGATGGCATTCTGGGCCACGCTGATGACAGGCTGGATGCCTTCCAGCATGTAGTAGGCATTCAGCTTTTTCACGGCACCTTCCAGCTGGCGGATGTTGTTCTTCAGGTGGTTGGCAATGAACTCGGCCACATCCTCGGGCAGGTCCAGGTGCAGCAGCTCGGCCTTGCGCTTGACAATGGCCACACGGGTCTCAAAATCCGGCGGCTGCACATCGGCAGTCAGGCCCCACTCAAAGCGGGTGCGCAGACGCTCTTCCAGGCTCTTGATCTCCTTGGCCGGGCGGTCGGAGGCAATGACGATCTGCTTGTGGGCATCGTGCAGGGAGTTGAAGGTGTGGAAGAATTCTTCCTGGGTGGACTCCTTGCCGGCAATGAACTGGATATCGTCCACCAGCAGCAGGTCGGCCACGCGGTACTTCATGCGGAAGTCCTCGGTGCTGCCGGCGCGGATGGCGGCGATCAGCTCGTTGGTGAACTGCTCGCAGGTCACGTACATGATCACAAAGTCGGGGTGGGTGCGCTTGATCTCGGTCTGGATGGCCGTGAGCAGATGGGTTTTGCCAAGGCCCGAGCCGCCGTAGATGAACAGCGGGTTGTAGGCACCGGAGGGATTGGCCGCCACCGCCTGCGCAGCAGCAAACGCAAACTGGTTGGATGGGCCTTTGATGAAGTTCTCGAAGGTGAATTCGTAGTTGCCCTGCGGGGAGGCGGGGTTTGCCTCGTACTGCTGGGCCAGCACCACCTCGTGGGGCGGGGTGCTGGGCACCACCAGCGTGATGTCCACGTCAAAGCCCAGCACGGTTTTAAAGGCCTCCTTGAGCAGGCCGAGGTAGCGGTCCGTTACGATCTTGCAGATGAAGTCGTTGCGCACCGAAAGGGTGATGTGGCTGGAGTCCTCGAAGCTGATCGGCTCCAGGCCATCAATATAGAGATTATAGGTCGGCTCAGCCATCTGCGTTTTGCAGTACGCCTGGGCGGCCTCTAAAACGTCCTTGAAAGAATCCATAAAACATCCACTCCGTTAAAGTTTTCAACAATGCTGCTGATACGAGGTTAGTATACCACAAAATACTCCCTGCGTCCATATTTATATAATGTAATTTATAATACATAAAAAAAGCCCCGTTTCTGGCATTGTGGAACCCGGCTGCAGCAGCCACAATATCTTGTGCTTGCCGAGTTTTCCACGGCGAAATGGTGAAAAAGTTGAAAATCTTTTCACAAAAAAGTTTGCAGGAAAGCGAAAAAAATGCTTGACAGAAAGCCATACTGTGCGATATACTGTTGAATTGCAAGCCTGTCCCCATTTTGGGACCAGAAGAAACCCCATCATCGGGGACGAGTTTTTACGGAGGATACAACCATGAAGAGAACTTTTCAGCCCAAGAAGCGTCAGCGCAAGGAAGTTCATGGCTTTCTGACCCGCATGAGCACCAAGAACGGCCGCAAGGTCATCAATGCTCGCCGTGCAAAGGGCCGCAAGAGCCTGACTGTCTGATCCGGTCTTTTATGACGGGATCCAGCGCAGAAATGAATATGCGCACAAAAGACCGCTGATATGGAATTGGCGGTCTTATTTTTTTATTCCGGAAAGAATTTTCGTAAAAATGCCCGCATGGGCTTTTAAAGTCGAAAAATTTTTGCTATACTGGCTAAAGAGTGTACCCCATGGGCACACCCGGACGAAACGAAAGGAGGCGCCGAAGCAATGCGCTATCGTCCCATCCGCCGCAACAGCGAGTTTGGCCGCGTGTATGCCCGCGGCAAATCCTACGTCAACCAGGCGCTGGTGCTGTACGTGCTCAAGACCCGCGGCAAACGCACCCGCGTGGGCCTGACCGCCACCAAAAAGATCGGCCACGCCGTGCAGCGCAACCGCGCGCGCCGCGTGATGAAGGCCGCCATTGACGAACATCTGGACTACAACATCGGCGGGTACGACCTGGTATTTGTGGCCCGGGGCATGACCCCCCGGCTCAAGAGCTGGCAGCTCAGCAGCATTGTGGCCAAGCTGTTTGCCCAGGCCGGCCTGCCGGACAAGGCCAAGCGCCCGGACGCACCGCCGCCCGCCACGCTGCCCCCGGCCCGCAAGGCAAAACAGCCG
Organism: uncultured Faecalibacterium sp.; assembly: GCA_934561485.1. Lineage (GTDB taxonomy): Bacteria > Bacillota > Clostridia > Oscillospirales > Ruminococcaceae > Faecalibacterium. The sequence continues at coordinate 12,981 of CAKTGS010000031.1, read as the reverse complement.
GAACAGGCCTAGCCGTGACAAACCTGCAAAAAGCCTGCCGGGGTGCTCTGTGCGCTCTGATCCGGGGGTATCAGTACACCCTCAGCCCCTGGATCGGCCGCAGCTGCCGGTTCACCCCCAGCTGCAGCAACTACACCATGCAGGCCATTCAGACCCACGGCTGCATCAAAGGGGTGCTGCTGGGGGCCTGGCGCATTGCCCGGTGCAACCCGTTGGGCAAATGGGGCTTTGACCCCGTGCCGGAGGCGGGCCGGTGGGTCAATCCCGCCCGGCAGCTGAAACCAGCCAAGCTGTTTTCCACGCGGCACAGAAAAAAAGTGGAAAAGTAAAGTGTGGGATAGCAGGCCAGCGGGGAGCTTTCCACGCAAATGGAGTCCGGAACCCACGGTTCCGCCCCAGTGCTGCGCACCGGGGCCCCACTTCTCTGGACATTTGCTTAGGAAACTCCCCGCCGTCCTGCCGGATAACTGCATCTGCCTGGGGCTGCGGGCCGGGAGTTTTTCTGAGAATGATCCGGCGGGTGGGTCCCTGCTGCCGAAGGCAGTAGGGCGGGCAATGGAATGGCCCGTTGCATTCGAGGAAAAAGCTACCGGAACGCGGCCCTGCTCTTACAAATGCTTCTTGTGACGCGCTGCACTGTGGGCAGTGTGTCCTACGATTAAAAAATAACACGTCCCGTGCCACAGGCGGGGCAGAATGGACAAAGGTATGAACTTTTTCTACATCCTAAGCGCTCCTCTCGGCTATGTGATGGAGTGGATCTACAAGCTGCTCCCCAATTATGGCTGGGACATCATCCTCTTTACGCTGCTCATCAATATCGTAAAGATCCCCCTGCAGCTCAGCCAGCAGAAGAGCACCGCCAAAATGTCGGCCTTCCAGCCCATGCTGCAGGAGATCCAGAACAAGTACAAGGATAAGCCCGAAAAGCAGCAGGAAGAAATGCTCAAGCTGCAGCAGGAGTACGGCTACAGCCCCACGGCGGGCTGCCTGCCCATGCTGCTGAACTTCCTGGTCATGTTCGGCGTTATCGGCGTGGTGTATAACCCGCTGGAGCGCATTTTCCACGTCAGCGCCGCTGCACTGACCAGCGCTGGCGAGGCCATGACTGCCGCCGGTATCTCCTTTACCACCATCACCCGTGATACCAACATCATTGCACAGGTCGTGGCCGGCAACAGCGGTGTGCTGGGCTGCTTTACCGCACAGCAGATCGCTACCATCGCCGAGTTCAGCCAGCACATGAACTTCTTCGGCATCGACCTGACCCGCATCCCGAAGCTGGGTCTTTCTCTGGACATCGTGCTGCCGCTGCTGTCGGTGATCACCATGTTCCTGTCCACCCACATCAGCATGAAGGCTTCCGGCCAGCAGCTGCAGGGCAGCATGAAGGTGACCATGTACATGATGCCGCTGCTGTACCTGTTCTTCTGCTTTACCTACCCGCTGGCATTCTCTCTGTACTACGTCATCTCCAACATTGTCATGACCGTGCAGACCCAGGCGATGCGCAAGGTGTATGACCCCGAAAAGATGCGCAAGGACGTGGAAGAGCAGATCGCTGCCAAGAAAAAGCAGGAAAAGCGCGGCGTGAAGAACACCACCATCCAGGTCACCGATCCCAAGACCGGCAAGACCGTGGAAAAGAACCTTTCCGCCAGCGAGATGAACAAGCGCCGCCTGGAGTATGCCCGCAAGCTGGACGAAGAGCGCTATAAGGACGAGCGCACCGTGCCGCTGAGCGAGCTGAACAAGCAGGACAAAGAATAAAAAGGGAGGCAACGGTTATGATCCGTACACAGGAAGCGACCGGCAAGACGGTCGATGAAGCACGCGCCAAAGCCTGCGCTTTGCTGGGCGTACAGGCCGATGATCTGAATGTCAGCTATGAAGTGCTGGAAATGCCCCAGAAAACCGGTTTTCTGGGCCTGAAGCTCACCCCCGCCAAGGTGCGCGTGAGCGTGGAAGAGCCGGATGCCCCGGCTGCCGCTCCCGTGGAAGAAAAGGCTCCGGTGCAGCCCGTTGTGGAAGCACAGCCGGTGCAGGCAGAGCCTGCCGCTGAGGAAGCTCCCGCACAGCCTGCCCCCGAAGTACAGCCGGAAGAAAAGGCGGAAGAGCCTGCGGCTCCCGCTGCAGAAGCTGCTGCAGAGCAGCCCGCTGCCGAGGAAGAGGAGACCGAAGTTCCCATCGTGATCGAAGAGAACGCCAAGGTGAAGGCTGCCGTGGACTACCTGCAGGAAGTGATCGCCAAGATGGGCGTGGAGAATGTGACCTTCAGTGCTGTGCAGAAGGGCGAAGCCACCATCATCCGTCTGGACGGCGACAAGCTGGGTGCCCTGATCGGCCGCCGCGGCGAGACCATGGAGAGCCTTTCTTACCTGGCAAGCCTGGTGGCCAACCGCCTGGAAGGCGATTACATCAAGCTGGGTCTGGACGTGGCCGGTTACCGCGACAAGCGCGAAAGCGACCTGACTGCCCTGGCACAGCGCATTGGCACCAAGGTGCGCAAGACCGGCCGCAGCTTTGCCATGGAGCCCATGAACCCCTACGAGCGCCGCATCATCCACTCGGCCATCGGCAAGATGGAGGGTGTGCGCAGCGAGAGCAAGGGCGAAGGCCGTGACCGCCGCGTGGTCATCTACTCCACTGCACCCGATGCCCAGACCGAGAACACCTACGGCGAGCGCCGCCCCCGCGGCGGACGCGGCGGCAATAACCGCCGTCCCGGCGGAAACCGCAATGGCGGCTGTCGCGGCGGCAGCCGTTCGGACCGCGGCGACCGCAATGGCAGCCGCGGCGGTTACCGTGGCAGCCGCCCGGCCAATGGCCGCGGTCCGCGCCCGTCCAGTGTGCCGGAGCGCACCTATGCCCCCCGTGACGCCGAGAGTGCCGCCCCGGTGGCACCCAAGCGCACCGAGCGTGTGGACGATTTTGCCGATTTCAGCTTTGGCAAGATCGAGCTGTAACCCATAAACACTCCAATGCCTCCTGCAGTTGCTGCAGGGGGCATTTTTTGCGCGGAGTTTTCCACACAAAATGCAGAAAAGGTGCAAAAGACAGTATCATTTGCAAAAAAAACGTGGTAAAATGAAAAGCATAAACTGGAGATGTGCCGCCTGCGGTACATCTCCGGCCAGACGCACAACAGCGCACCGGCACCGGTGCGGGAGCAAAGGAGAGGAACACCATGCAGGAAACGACCATTGCAGCCATTGCAACGGCCCCCGGTGCGGGCGGCATTGCGGTGGTGCGCCTGTCCGGCGCGCAGAGCTATGCGGTAGCGCAGCGGGTGTTCCGCCCGGCCAATGCAGCAAAGCGGGTGGCGGATGCCAAAGGCTACACGGCTCTGTTCGGCCGTTTTGTGGAGGGCGGCGAGGAATTTGACGAGGGCGTTGCCCTGTTTTTCCGTGCGCCCCACAGCTATACCGGGGAGGATGTGGTGGAGCTTTCCTGCCATGGCGGCAATGCAGTGGCCCGGCGGCTGGTGGAAGCCTGCCTGGCAGCCGGTGCCCAGCCTGCCGCCCCCGGCGAGTATACCCGCCGCGCTTTTTTGAACGGCAAGCTGGGCCTGACCCAGGCCGAAGCGGTCATGGATCTGATCTCGGCGGATGGCCGGCAGGGGGCGGCCCTGGCCAATGCGGCCCTGGGCGGTGCTCTGGCCCGGAAGATCGGGGAGCAGAAAGACGCACTGACCGCCCTGCAGGCCCATCTGGCCGCCTGGGTGGACTTTCCGGAGGAAGATGTACCGGAACTGGACGAAGCGCATCTGCGCAGCGTTCTGGGCGGCGTGCAGCAGGCGCTGGATGCGCTGATTGACAACTACCAGGCCGACACCGTTCTGCGGGAGGGCGTGGACTGCGCCATTGTGGGCCGTCCCAACGCGGGCAAATCCACCCTGCTCAACCTGCTGGCCGGGTTCGACCGTGCCATTGTGACCCCGGTGGCCGGCACCACCCGCGATGTGGTGGAGCAGGCCGTGCAGCTGGGGGACATCCGGCTGAACCTGTTTGACACCGCCGGTCTGCGCCAGACCGAGGACGCTATTGAAGCCGAGGGCATCCGCCGCAGCTGGAAAAAGCTGGAGGAAGCCGGACTGGTTCTGGCGGTGTTCGATGGCTCGGAGCCGCCCACCCGGGAGGATCTGAAGCTGGCCCGGCGCTGTGCCGGGCGGCCCGCCATTGCACTGGTGAACAAAGAGGACCGGCCCACGCAGTTTGACGCGGAAGTCATTGCGCCGTATTTTGCCCTGGTGCTGCCGGTGTGCTGCCGGGAAGAGGGCAGCCGCAAGGTGATCGCTGCCGCCGTGGCCCGCCTGCTGGGCACCAGCCGGATCGACCCCCACGCGGCCAGCCTGTCCGGTCAGCGGCAGTTTGCCGCCGCCCTGCGGGCCAGAGACGCTGTGAAAGGGGCGCTGGACGCCGCAGAAGGCGGCTTTGGGCTGGATGCTGTCTCGGTGTGCGTGGACGATGCGCTGGAAGCTCTGTGTGAGCTGACCGGCGAAAATGCATCCGAAGCCGTCATCGAACAGGTGTTCGAGCGGTTCTGTGTTGGAAAATAAGTGGATGGGATATGTTCTCTTTTGATGGCAAAAGAGAACCAGAAAACCACCAGCGATTTCGATGCGCTGGACCCACGAAAAAGGGGCTGCTCGCCCCTTTTAACCCCAAAGAAGTGGGCTGCACCGGAAAAAACTGAAGATTCACGCCTGTTCGGCATGAAGATCTTTTAACCGTTTTTTCCGGTTCCGCCGATTTGAAGCCCCTCAGTCGCTGCGCGACAGCTCCCCCCGGGGGAGCAAGCGTAGTAGCTGCCGTTTCCCGTTACGACCCCACCCGTGAAAATAGCGTTTGGAGCGCTCCGCAGAGCGCGACAAACGCGAAATTAAAAATAATTCTTCCGCTGAAAATGCCCAGAGTGAAACGGAGGGCATTTTAAATCAATTGTTAGAGGAAACCCGAAAAGTTATGAACCACTTAGGAGATTATGATGTCATCGTCATCGGTGCCGGACATGCCGGCATTGAGGCGGCCCATGCGGCGGCCACACTGGGCGCAAAAACCGCTGTGTTTACGATGAGTCTGGATGCCATTGGCAATATGCCCTGCAACCCCAGCATCGGCGGTACCGCAAAGGGTACACTGGTGCGGGAACTGGATGCGCTGGGCGGCGTGATGGGTCTGGCGGCAGATGCCACCTACCTGCAGAGCCGGATGCTCAACAAGGGCAAAGGCCCGGCGGTGCACGCTCTGCGTGTGCAGACCGACCGCAAGCGCTACCACGAATACATGAAACACGCCCTGGAACTGACGCCGGGCCTTGCCATCCATCAGGCCGAGATCGTGGGCATTGAGGTGGAAAACGGCCATGTGAAAGGCGTTGTCACCCAGCTGAACGGCGAGTACAGCGCAAAGTGCGTGGTGCTTGCCACCGGCACCAACCTTGGCGGCAAAATTTTTGTGGGTGATGTCTGGTATGCGTCCGGCCCGGACGGAATGCACGCAGCCAACGCGCTGACCGAGAGCCTGAAAGCGGCGGGTCTGCCGCTGCGGCGGTTCAAGACCGGCACGCCGGCCCGTGTGCACCGGCGCAGCATCGACTTCAGCCAGCTGGAATGCCAGCCCGGAGACCCGGACAGCGAGCTGCAGCCCTTCAGCTTTATGACGGACGCCCCCATGCACAACAAGGTGGAGTGCTGGATCGCCTATACCAACCCCGAAACCCACAAGATCATTCTGGACAACATCCAGCGCAGCCCGCTGTACGGCGGCATGATCGAGGGCGTTGGCCCGCGTTACTGCCCATCCATTGAGGACAAGGTGGTGCGCTTTGCGGGCAAGGACCGCCACCCCATCTTTGTGGAACCCTGCGGGGAGAACACCGAGGAAATGTATCTGCAGGGCGCTTCCAGCAGCCTGCCGGAGGACGTACAGAACGCCTTTTACCGCAGCATCAAAGGCTTTGAGCACATCGAGATCATGCGCCCGGCCTACGCCATCGAGTACGACTGCGTAGACCCCACCAGCCTGGAAGCCACCCTGGAAAGCAAGGTGGTGCGGGGCCTGTACGGGGCAGGGCAGTTCAACGGCACCTCCGGTTACGAGGAAGCCGCCGCTCAGGGTCTGCTGGCAGGCCTGAACGCAGCCCGCAATGCACTGGACAAAGAGCAGCTCATCCTGCCGCGCCACACGAGCTACCTGGGTACCCTGGTGGACGACCTGGTGACCAAGGGTGTCATGGACCCCTACCGCATGATGACCAGCCGCAGCGAATACCGGCTGACCCTGCGGCAGGACAACGCCGACACCCGCCTGACCCCCATTGGCCGGGATTACGGTCTGGTGCAGGACGACCGCTGGGCAAAGTATGAGCACACCCAGAGCCTTCTGGAAGCCGAGCGCCGCCGCCTGCATGAAACCCATCTGCGCACGGCAGACCTGCAGGCCGCCATGACCGCCGCAGGCCTTGCCCCGGCGGCCGAGGGCGGCATTGCCGAAGAGCTGCTGCGCCGCCCGGAGATTCACTATGACCTGCTGGCCGGTGTCATCGGCTGGGGGGAGGGGATCACCCCCATGCTGGCAGAGCGGCTGGAGACCGAGATCAAGTATGCGGGCTACATTGCCCGGCAGGACCGCATGATCCGCGAGGTGGCCCGCCACGAAAAAACGCTGATCCCGGAAGATTTCGCGTATGCAGACCTTACCGGCCTGACGCTGGAAGCCCGCGAAAAGCTGGCCCGCATCCGCCCCAAAAACCTGGGCCAGGCAGGCCGCATCCCCGGCGTGTCGCCTTCGGATCTGGCACAGCTGAGCATTGCGCTGGCGGCGAAGAAGTAAGAGGGGGCAGGACAACGGGCAGCTTTCTCCTCGGACACGAATCGGGCCATTCCATCGCCCGCCCTATTGCCTTCGGCAACAGGGTCCCACCCCAGCGGACGGTCCTCAGAGAAACTACCCGCCGTCCTGCCGAAAGAACTGCTGCTTATCCGCTACAGTTCCACTCGTGAAAATGCGTTTGGAGCGGCCCGCAGGCCGCGACAAACGCAAATATAAATAATAATTTCCGCTGATATTGTCAGAGCGAAGCGGAGACAATTCTAAATCGTTAAACTTAGAAAGAAGCTGCAACCAATGGAAGAACTGAAGCTTTACGAGGGGCGTCCGGCGGACTGCACCGGACGCCTTGCAAAAGAAATGCGTACCTACGATGTTTTGAAGAGCTTGGACATCCCGTTCTGGCGCACCGACCACGCCTGGATGAAGGCCGATACCATGGAGGACTGCAAAGTGATTGATGACTGCCTGGGTGCCACCGTGTGCAAGAACCTGTTTTTGTGCAACCGGCAGAAAACCAACTTCTACCTGCTCATGATGCCCGGCGACAAGCCTTTTAAAACCAAAGAGCTTTCCCACCAGCTGGGCATTGCCCGCCTGAGCTTTGCGTCCCCCGAGGATATGGAGCGGTATCTGGACTGCACGCCCGGCTCCTCCTCCATTATGGGGCTGGCCAACGACCCGGACAACCACGTGCAGCTGCTTATGGATGAGGATGTGGTAAAAGGGGAGTACCTGGGCTGCCACCCCTGCATCAACACTTCTTCGCTCAAACTGCGCACGGCAGATGTGCTGGAAAAATTTCTGCCTGCCGTGCATCACACGCCGGTGTATGTGCACCTGACCGGCGAATGACAGAAAGGAAACGACTATGATCGACAAACAGCGGCTGGAAGAAAAGTGTTCCACATGGAACATTGCCCTTACCGGCACCCAGCTGGACCAGCTGGACGCCTTTGCACAGATCCTTGTGGACTACAACCAGAAGGTCAACCTGACCGCCATCACCGACCCCGAGGGCATTGAGGACAAGCACTTCCTGGACAGTCTGCTGTTTGCCAGCCAGCCGGAAGTGGCGGGCCGTATGGTGGATGTGGGCGCAGGTGCCGGGTTTCCGGGCATCGTGACCAAGATCTACAAGCCGGAACTGCAGCTGACCTTGATGGAACCCACCGGCAAACGGGTGGAGTTTTTGAAGTACGCCTGCGGTCAGCTGGGCCTGACCGGGGTAGAATTTGCCAAGGAGCGCGCCGAGGAAGCCGCCCGCAAAGTGTGGCGGGAACAGTTTGATCTGGCTTCTGCCCGTGCGGTGGCGGCCCTGCCCATGCTGGCGGAATACTGCCTGCCGCTGGTCAGGGTGGGGGGCAATTTCCTGGCCATGAAGGGGGCCTCCGGCGAAGAAGAGCTGGCGGCAGCCCGAGGTGCCATCAAAAAGCTGGGCGGTGAGTACAAGGAGACCCGCACCCTGCACCTGCCCGGCGGCGACACCCGCACCCTGATCCTGTGCAAAAAGATTTCGCAAACTCCGACAGCTTACCCCAGAAACGGCGGAAAAATCGCAAAAAGTCCGCTGAAATAACGGAACAACGAACAGATTTGAGAAAACCCTGCCGAACGAAAATTCTGGCAGGGCTTTTTGTTGTGTGGTACACTGAATTTGCAGCTGATTTTTCCACACTTTCCCGGGAAAATGTGGAAAACAAACCCCAACGTATGCAAAGGAGGAACCTGTGCCATGTTTGAACGGAAAAAAGCAGCCGGAAAAATTTATTTCCTGCCCATTGATCAGATCCATCCTTCGCCGTTTCAGGCGCGCAAAAGCTTTGATGAACAGGAACTGGCAGGCCTTGCCCAGAGCATCCGGGAAAACGGTCTGCTGCAGCCCATCTCGGTGCGCAAATGCGCCGATGGCTATGAGCTGGTGGCAGGGGAGCGGCGTCTGCGGGCCTGCAGGCTGGCTAAAATGGAGACCATCCCGGCCATTCTTTGCTCTTACGCCGATGAGCAGACGGCGGCCCTGGGCCTGCTGGAAAACATCCAGCGCATGGACCTGAACCCCTTTGAGCAGGCGCAGGGGCTGAAGGACGTGATCGTTCTGTGGGACTGCACCCAGGCAGAAGCCGCCAAGCGGCTGGGCATGGCGCAGCCCACCCTGGCCAACAAACTGCGTCTGCTGCAGCTCACGGCGGACCAGCGGCAGTTTGTGCTGGACAACAACCTGACCGAGCGCCACGCCCGGGCGGTGCTGCGCCTGCCGGAGAACCGCCGCAGCGAAGCACTGATCAACATTGCCAAGCGCCGCCTGAACGCCCGCCAGACCGATCTGTACATTGAACAGCTGCTGAACAGCACCGCCAAGGGACGGCGGCGGCTTTCCATGGTCAAGGATGTGCGCATTTTTGTAAACACCATCGACCACGCCATCCGCCTGATGACCGACAACGGTGTGCCGGCCACAGCCCACCGGGAAGAGCGGGACGGTTACATTGAATACACGGTGCGCATTCCCACTGCAGCGGCGGAAAAGTGAACTTGTTCCATGTAGAACAGGAAAAATAAAAGAAAATCACGCACAAAAACGCCTCAAAGCGGTTCAAAAAGCATTTTGAATGTGCTATACTAAGAATCAAGGTGCCTGAGCGGACGGGAAACCGGCGGGCATGACTGCGAATGTTCCATGTGGAACAACCAAATTTTCCCGGAAGGAAGAAATGTGCGTGGCAAAAATTGTAGCAATCGCAAACCAAAAGGGCGGTGTGGGCAAAACCACCACCGCCGTCAACCTGTCCTCCTGCGTGTCGGCACTGGGCAAAAAGGTGCTGATCGTGGATCTTGACCCCCAGGGCAACACCACCACCGGCTATGGCATCCCCAAGCGCAGCGTGGAATGCGGCACCTACGAGGTGCTCATCGGCAAGGCAACGGCTGCCCAGGCCATCCGCAAAACCGAGTTCCGCACCGACATCATTGGTTCCAACACCCGCCTGGCCGGTGCCAGCCTGGAAATGATCGACCTGCCCGGCCGCGAAAGCCGCCTGCGCAAGGCACTGGCCGGCGTGCAGAAGGATTACGACTTCATCTTCATCGACTGCCCGCCCAGCCTGGATCTGCTCACCCTGAACGGCCTGAGTGCCTGCGACAGCGTGCTGATCCCGGTACAGTGCGAGTATTATGCACTGGAAGGCCTGTCGGAACTCATCAGCACCTTGAAAACCATCCGCAAAAAGTACAACCCGTACCTGGACATCGAGGGCGTGGTGTTCACCATGTTCTCCCTGCGGTACAACCTGACCGTGCAGGTGGTGGAGCAGGTGCAGAAGTACTTTGGCTCCAAGGTGTACAAAACCACGATCCCGCGTTCGATTCGCATTTCCGAAGCGCCCAGCTACGGCCAGCCCATCAATTTCTACGAGCCGAAGGGCAAGGGCAGCGAAGCGTACATGGATCTGGCCATTGAGTTTGTCAAAAACAATCGTCCGCACGAGTCGAAAAAGTCCCGCGCCAAGGCAAAGCCTGCGCCGGAGCCGGCGAAGAACGCGCTGGAAGATTGAGCACAGGGGGAAGATACATGGCAAAAGGAAGAGGAGGACTTGGGCGCGGGCTGGAAAGTCTGTTTGAGGACGCAGCCCCGAGCTTTGAGTCCGATGCAAAAATCGAGACCCTGCCCCTGCGTGAGATCGAGCCGGACCCGGACCAGCCCCGCAAGACCTTTGACGAGGAAGCACTGGGAGAGCTGGCTGCCAGCATTGCCGAGCATGGTTTGCTGCAGCCCATTGCGGTGCGGCCCCGGGGCCTGAGCGGATACAGCATTGTGGCCGGTGAGCGCCGCTGGCGGGCCTGCCGCATGGCGGGTTTGACCGAGGTGCCGGTGGTGGTCAAGGATGTGACCGATGAGCAGGCCATGGAGCTGGCACTGGTGGAAAACCTGCAGCGTGAGGATCTGGACCCGGTGGAAGAAGCTGCCGGTATCCGGGAGCTGATGGTGCGCTGCAGCCTGACCCAGGAGCAGGCGGCCCAGAAGCTGGGCAAAAGCCGCAGTGCGCTGGCCAACAGCCTGCGCCTGCTGAATCTGCCGGAAACCGTGTTGGAACTGCTCAAGAGCGGTTTTTTGAACATGGGCCACGCCAAGGTGATCCTGGGCCTGCCCACGCCGGAACTGCAGGAGCAGGCGGCTCAGATCGTGGCGGACAACCAGCTGAACGTCCGCCAGACCGAGGCACTGTGCAAAAAACTGGCAAAGCCCGCCAAAGAGTCAAAGGAACCGCAGCCCCGCGGCACCCTGCCGGTGGAGGTGGAAGAAAGCCTGAAGCAGGTACTGGGCAGCGAGGTGAACGTGGCCTACCACGATGGTAAGGGCAGGCTGACCGTCCATTTCTATTCGGACGAGCAGCTGCGGGCCTTCGCCAACCTGCTGGGGCAGTATCAGACCGAAGAATAAGCGATCCAAGGCGGGCACCCGCCTTTGAACGGCACAGGGGAGAGGATCTTCTGTGCGAACGAAATAGAGCAAGGAGAGTCAATCATGCTTGATATCAAATTTGTCCGCGAAAATCCGGACGCCGTCAAGGAAAACATCAAGAAGAAGTTCCAGGATGCCAAGCTGCCGCTGGTGGACGAAGTCATCGAAAAGGATGCCAAGTACCGTGCAGCCCTGAAGGAAGTAGAAGCCCTCAAGGCAGCCCGCAACAAGCTGAGCAAGGCCAACGGCCCGCTGTTCGGCCAGCTGAAGAAGTGCACCGATGAGGCCCAGAAGGCAGAGCTGCAGGCCCAGATCGATGCCAACAACGCCGCCGTCAAGGCAGATGCCGACAAGATGGCTGAGCTGGAGAAGGAAGAGGAGATCCTGGCTGCCCGCATCCAGGAGATCATGTACACCATTCCCCAGATGATCGACCCCAGCGTGCCCATTGGCCCGGACGACACCTACAACGTGGAAGCACAGCGCTTTGGTGAACCTGTGGTGCCCGATTTCCCCATTCCGTACCACACCGAGATCATGGAGAGCTTTGACGGCATTGATATGGACGCTGCAGGCCGCGTGGCCGGCAACGGTTTCTATTATCTGCTGGGCAACATTGCCCGCCTGCACGAGGCTGTGCTGGCCTATGCCCGCGACTTTATGATCAACAAGGGCTTCACCTACGTCATCCCGCCCTTCATGATGCATGGCAATGTGGTGCAGGGCGTTATGTCCTTCCCGGAAATGGACGCTATGATGTACAAAATTGAGGGCGAGGACCTGTACCTGATCGGCACCAGCGAGCACACCATGATCGGCCGCTTCATTGATCAGACCCTGGACGAGGCTACGCTGCCCCTGACCCTGACCTCCTACAGCCCCTGCTTCCGCAAGGAAAAGGGTGCCCACGGCATTGAGGAGCGCGGCATCTACCGCATCCATCAGTTCGAGAAGCAGGAGATGATCGTGGTCTGCCGCCCCGAGGAGAGCGCCGACTGGTACGAGAAGCTGTGGAAGAACTCTGTGGAGCTGTTCCGCAGCATGGAGATCCCGGTGCGCCAGCTGAACTGCTGCTCCGGCGATCTGGCCGACCTGAAGGTGAAGAGCTGCGATATCGAGGCCTGGAGCCCCCGCCAGCAGAAGTACTTTGAGGTCTGCTCCTGCTCCAACCTGGGCGATGCACAGGCACGCCGCCTGCACATCCGCGTCAAGGGCAAGGACGGCAAGACCTACCTGGCCCACACCCTGAACAACACCTGCGTGGCACCTCCGCGTATGCTGATCGCCTTCCTGGAGAACCACCTGCAGGCCGATGGCACCGTTACCATTCCCGAAGTGCTGCAGCCGTATATGGGCGGCCTGAAGGTCATGGTGCCCACCCACAAGAAGGGCTGAGCTGTGACGGCTGGATTTTCCACCGGCGCACAATAAAATGTTGAAAAAGCCCCCGCTTTCTGTATCGTGCAGAAGGCGGGGGCTTTTTGCTGTGCGGGGCTGCTTTGGGGGCGGGAAAACGGATGAAAGAAAAATTGCAATTTTTTTAAAAATATGTGTTGACAAAAGGCAGAAGTATGGATATAATAATAAAGCACCGTTCAAGTGCACAGACAATATGTGGCGGTATAGCTCAGTTGGCTAGAGCATTCGGTTCATACCCGAAGTGTCACCGGTTCAAATCCAGTTACCGCTACC
>CAKTGS010000030.1 GCA_934561485.1 uncultured Faecalibacterium sp. | reverse complement strand
ATCTCGGTGGTCATTGCCAAGAGCTTTGCCCGCATTTTCTACCGCAACAGCATCAACATCGGCCTGCCCATCATGGAGTGCCCGGAAGCCGTGGACGCCATCAATGCAGGCGACACCGTGAGCGTGGACTTTGACACCGGCGTCATCACCGATGAGACCAATGGCAAGGTGTTCCACGCCGAGCCGTTCCCGCCGTTCATTCAGGAGATCATCTCTGCCGGCGGGTTGATGAAGTCCATTAAGGAGAAACAGTAAGGCAAGCGTCCTCGCCCTCTCAGTCACCTTCGGTGACAGCTCCCCCAAAGTGGGAGCCTCTGGCGAGAAGATAAAACTTTCTGGTTTTTCCAAAAGCCTTCCCCCGGTCGGGGGAAGGTGGCACAAAGTGCCGGATGAGGGTGCACCGTCAGAAGCATTTGACCCTATTACCCCTCATCAGTCGCCTGCGGCAACAGTGCTCCCCCTTTTGGCTGCGCCTTTTTCCCCCGCCGGGGGAAATCGTTCCCCAAGGGGTGAAGCCTTTACAAGTAACATCTTCCATAAGAAGGAGTACCACCAATGGAAAAAAACATTGCTGTCATCTGGGGCGACTGCTCCAGCCCGGAGATCGTCAAGCAGACCATCCGCGTGCTTGACAAGGTAGCCGAAACGTACGGCCATACCTTCCACTACACCGATGCCGCCATGGGCGGCGAAGCCATTGACAAATACGGCGACCCGCTGCCCCAGCACGAGCTGGACAAGTGCCTTGCCGCCGACAGCGTGCTGCTGGGCGCCGTGGGCGGCCCCAAGTGGGAAGGCCTGCCCGGTGAGCAGCGCCCGGAAAAGGGCCTGCTGCGCCTGCGTGCCGGCATGGGCCTGTACTCCAACAACCGCCCGGCCAAGATCTGGCCCCAGCTGGCCCCGGCCAGCCCCCTGAAGCCCGAGATCGTGGCCCAGGGCATCGACTTCATCATCGTGCGCGAACTGATCGGCGGCGTGTACTTTGGCAAGCACGAGACCCACACCCTGGAAAACGGCGAAAAGCAGGCCGTGGACACCATGCCCTATGCAGAGCACGAGATCGAGCGCATTGGCCGCATCGGCTTTGAGACCGCTCAGAAGCGCCGCAAGAAGCTGTGCTGCGTGGACAAGGCCAATGTGCTGGACACCAGCCGCCTGTGGCGCAGTGTGATGCACCGCCTGCAGGCCGAATATCCGGACGTGGAGTACAGCGAAATGTTCGTGGACAACTGCGCCATGCAGATCGTGAAGAATCCCGCCCAGTTTGACGTCATCGTCACCGAGAACATGTTCGGCGACATCCTGTCGGACGAGGCATCCATGATCACCGGCTCCATCGGCATGATCCCCTCCTCCTCGCTGGGCGAGGGCACCCGCGGCCTGTACGAGCCGATCCACGGTTCTGCCCCCGACATTGCGGGCAGGGACATCGTGAACCCCACCGCCTGCATCCTGTCTGCCGCCATGATGCTGCGCTACTCCTTTGGCATGACCGAAGAAGCAGACGCCATTGAAAACGCCGTGAACAAGGTGCTGGACAAGGGCCTGCGCACCGCCGACAACATGAGCGAAGGCTGCACCTGCCTGGGCTGCACCGCCATGGGCGATGCCATTCTGGCCGAGATCTGATCGTTTGCATTCCGCACCGCTGTGCCTTTGGCATGGCGGTGTTTTTTGTGCCAAAAAGGCTGCCGCACCCCGCCCTCCGTACAGAGAGCGCCGGTGCAGCAGCCTTTTGCTTTGTTTTATTCCGTTCCGGTGTTCAGGTTCTGCCACAGGGTGCACTCCGGGTCCAGCACCGCCACCTGATACGATGCCAGCAGTGCCTGCACGTCCTGGCTTTCGGTGCCGTCTGCCGTGGTGTTGTACCGCCCCAGGTCCAGCCCGGCCAGCGCTTTCTGGCTGCTCCAGGGGATCAGCCGGGCCTGCCAGTCGGCCCCCAGATTTTCGCTCAGCGCACCATAGGCCTGTTCAAACCCAGACGGGTCCTCCAGGATCCAAAGCGCGCTTTCGTGGTTTGCCAGATCGGTGTTCATCTGGGTGGCACCCGCCATCTGGCCATTCATATCCGTAAGAGCTGCGTTGGCGCTCCAGGTGTAGTTGTTTACCTGCACGATCACCGCGCCGTCTCCGTTCTGATCCACGGCATAGCGGGCCAGCTGCGTTTCCAGCTGGTGCACCGCTTCATCGGGCAGCGCTTCAGCGCTGACAACGGCCACGGTGTAATCCGGGTCCACGGTGGTCAGCAGACCGTGCGCCACATAGACCACGCTCACCACGACCACCGCCGCCACTGCCACGATGCCCCAGTGGTAATACCACCAGTTGGCACGGGAGCGCCGTTTTTCTTCCTGCGCCGTCCGGGGCGGTTCCGGGGCCGCCGGGCGCGGGATGCTGTGCACCTCCACCCCGTAGGCGGCACGCAGGGCCGGGAACAGCGTCTGCATCGCTGCCAGCATGGGCAGCCAGAAACCGAACAGCACCGCCCAGAACACGCTGACCGGGAACAGCAGGATCATGCCGCCGATGCCCGCCAGCAGGAACACACCCGCCGCCACGCAGCGGCCCGGCATGGCCAGCAGCAGCTTGCCGGTACGATGCAGCAGGGCACCAAGGGAGAGGGTCTGCGGCTCTTCCAGCACCAGTGCAGCCGTGCACAGAGTGCCGCCCACTGCCAGCACGAGAAAATCCAGTGCCAGAAACACCAGCACCGCCAGCCCGGGGTAATAGCCCTGCTGAGCGGCGGCTTCCCACAGAAATGCCGCCACAAAGCACAGCACACCCAGCACCACCGTGCCTGCAGCACCCAGCGCACAGGCTGTTTTCCAACGGGCCGCCAGGGCCTGCTTTGCCCGGGGCAGCCACTGGGAGGGGTCGTTCTGCAAACTGCGCAGGCAGCATTCAGCCAGCAGCAGGGCCGCCAGCCCCGCCAGGGGGCCGGTCACGATAGCCAGTACCAGCGTGAGCGGCAGGCTGAGCAGCGTGACCCCCAGCGAAACGCCCAGCGCAGCGGGCAGCACCAGCACACAGGCCATCAGGTTTGTGCCCAGCAGCTGGCCCAGGTCCCGCCCCACCATCTGGCAGAACCGTGCAAAGCCCTTTTTCTCCGGCTCGTTCGGCCCTACGCCATGGCCTTCGCGGCCATAAAAGGCATCGTACATGCTCATGCCTCGGTCACCTCGGTGCCGTAGACTTCGATCTGGGTCAGTGCCGGGAAGGGCGAGGTGCCCTCCGCCTGGATCAGGTCCTTCAGCACCAGGCTGCGCACCCGCCGGGGCGCAAAGACCATGCACTGGGGCTTATGGCTTTTTTCCAGCGGAAGTTCCAGTGCGCTGCCGTCCGAAAACTCCACCGTGGCCTTGACCCAGTAGTTGTCGTGAGGGAAGTCTGCCCGCTCGGTGATGCGGATCTCATCCACCAGCACCTCGCGGCCAAAGTCCAGCGTCAGGGCCGCATGGGGGTCCCGGTTGATGCCCCAGCTCTGATAGGGATACTCGCCGTGGGCACTGTTTTCAAAAATGCCGTCAATGGCGTTGCGGGCTGCAAACACAGCCTCGCCGCGGGTCTCCACATTGGCACTGGCGTGGGGGTAAAAACCGGTGTCGCCGTGCGCATCGTAGCAGTTGAAGGCCAGGTTGCGGCGGGCTGCGATCTCCTCAGGCCGGGCCAGCCGGGCACGGATGACATGGCGGCTGCCCACAAAGCTCTTGGGCGAATAGGTAATGGCCTGCTCCCCGAAGGGGATGTGGAAGTTGATCTCCCGCTTGACCACATACACCAGCGCCGGGGGCATGGTGTCCTCAAACTGGATGACGCAGAACTGGCCGGGGTGGTCGATCTCCAGCGCCACCCGGTCGCCGGGGCGGTATTCGTTGGTGTACACAAGGGACACCTCGGTGTCGGCATCGCAGGTCATCAGGGTGTGGCCCGGGGCATCCAGAACTTTCAGCTTGATGGTTTCCATGGCGTTTTCTCCTTACTCCAATTCCAGGTTCAAAGTTTTGCGGAACCGCAGTGTGATCTTGTAAAGGGTCTCCGGCCAGGCCGTGCGCAGGCGCGGGTCGGTGATGGGCACAGGCACAACAGCTGCCGTTACGGCATCCGGGGCAAACCGGATGCTGCCCAGGCTGCCCACGGCAAAGCCGCGTTCTTCCGGCGTTGGTTTCTGCTCGGTGAGCAGGGTCAGTTCCACGGTGCCGGGATAATCCGTTTCGTCCCGCAGGGTGATGCCCTGTTCGCGGACCGATACAGAACGGCCGTAGGTGGTAAGCCCCGGGATGTGCGGGTAAGCTCCGGCCAATTCGCCGGTGATGCTTTCTTCGGTGGTCCGAACATTCCGGGCGGCATACTCCGCACCGGGCAGCTGCTGCACCCCGTCAAAGGTGGGCAGGTTGTGCCAGGCGCTCTGCATGGTCCAGATCTCGTACCGCTGGGGGCTGAAGGTCTTTTGGGTATAGCTTTCCACGCCAATGTCGATCAGGAACGGCCTGCCATCCTTGTACACGGTAATGCTGCCGGTATCGTTGTGGTTGTGGCTGTCGCCGTTGGAGCCGAACTTTGCGCCCAGCACCCAGGCTCCCTTCCGGGCGGCATACACCCCCACACTGGGGTACCAGACGGTGCTTTGTTCCGGCTGCTGCAGGGAGCAGGCCATCAGTTCCTGCTCCGCAAAGGCCGTGATGAGCCGATACCACAGGTTGATATGGGTGCTGCCGTCCGGGTTCTGCAGGTGATCGGGGTCGGCATCGGCGCGGAAGTCTGCCGCCGCCAGTGCACAGAGGGCATCGCTGCCCACGGCCTGCCCAAAGCGGTATTCCCGCGCGCCGCAGCGCTCGGCCAGCGGGCTGCAATCGCCAAAGTTGAGGTAATACGGTCCTTCCACATGGACGTTCTGAATGTACTCCGCGATGTTCCGGATCTTGGGCTCCCGGAACAGCGGGCCGAACGCCTCCGGTGCAAGGGCAGCCAGAATGTCCAGACAGCCCCACAGGGTCAGCCCGGCGTGGCGGTAATACTGGGCACCCTCGTTGCAGCAGCCGTCCGCGCCGTAATCTTTCAGGAAGCAGTCCAGACTGTAGGCCGCCTGCCGCACCGCCGCCTGCCGTTCGGCCTGGGTGGCGGGCAGCAGAAGCACCGTAAGCAGCACATTCTGGGTGCACCAGCTGGTCCAGTTGCACATGGGCTCGTCTCCATTGCCCATCCACCAGAAATGGTCCTGGAAATAGGGCATCAGGATGCGGGTGCGCAGTTCCCGCTCCATGCGGGCAGGCAGGCCCGGAGCCGCTGCTTCCAGTTCCGGCCCCAGCAGGTACCGGGTCAGGGCCAGCAGGGCACCGGCTTCGGCAGCAAACAGATCCACAATAGGCCGGGAGGTATCCGGCAGCGGCAGCTGGGGCGTGTCACGGATATAGCTGTTGTGGGCGGGCAGCTGCCAGGCGCTTTCTTCACAGATAGCCCACACCGTGTCCGCAATGGCCTGAGTGAAGCGCCCGGCGTGCTCCACACACTCGGCGCACACCAGCCCGCACAGCCGTGCCCGGCGGGAGAACAGTGCATTCTCCCAGGGGGTGCGCTGCCCGGTGCGGAGAAAATCCTGCCAGAGCGACAGCGGCAGCGGCACAATGGGCTGCGCAAGCGCGGCTTTCCCCGCCTGCAGAAAGCGGGCTTTGACGGCCTGGGGCAGCCCTTCCCATACGGCGCGGTCTGCCGCCGGGGCAAAGGGCCGGTAGTCCGGCAGGGCGGCCGGAAGAAGCGAAAGACGTTCCTGAATCATAAATCTGTACCTCATAAGGCTTCCCCCTCGGGGGCAAGCCTCTTACAAACTCTGCTGATATTCCCGGGGGCTGAGGCCGGTAACCTTTTTGAACACCTTGGAAAAATAGAAGGAGCTTTCAAAGCCCAGTTCCTCGGCAATTTCGTATACTTTTTTATCGCCGCATTCCAGCATCTCCTTGGCAGCGGCAATGCGGGTCTCGGTGATGTACTCCACAAACCCGGCATCGCCGTACTTGCCAAACAGCTGGCTGAGGTAGTTGGGCGAAAAATTGAACACCGCCGCCACATCCGCCAGCGTCAGCTTTTCGGACAGATGCTCCCGGATGTACTCCTGCACCTGGGCCACCACCTGCATCTTTCCGGCGGTGGCATCCCCCTCGGCCACCTCGGCAAACTGGATGGGTGCCGTTTCGCTCAGCAGCGGGCGCAGATGCTCGTTTTCGCGGCAGCGGCGGGCCAGCCCCAGCAGGGCGTTGGTGGGCCGGCCCACGGCCCACAGCAGCCGCACTGTAAAGTAGTTGTACAGGATCTGGCTGGCCTTTTCCAGCAGCGGCCGCAGCAGGGTGCGGTAGTTCGTGCTCTGTGCTTCCGTCAGGCAGAACAGCACATTGCAGCGCAGGGCATCCGCCCCGGTCACGTAGCAGGGCAGGTAATTCTGCAGGGTGTTTTCCAACATCCGCGCACAGGAAAAGCTCAGCTTGAGCTGCTGCTGCGGGTCCAGCGCCGGGTTTGCCGCGCACAGTTCACAGCTGGCCACCAGGTAAGCTTCGCTGTGCAGGGCAATGTCCAGGTGCTGCAGCGACTGCGCAAGCTCGGCTTCGTCCTTGAACAGCCCCGCATACAGCCGCACAAAAAAGCGCTCCCTGTAGGTGCGCATACTCTCGGCCAGGTCGGCCCGCACCGGCAGCTTTCCCAGCAGGGCCTGCTCCTTCCGCACCCGTTCCGCTGCCCGGGCTAGGGCCGCCTGCAGGTTTTCGGCGGTCAGGTCCAGCTTGACCAGGTAGTCCACCACACCGGCCCCCATGGCCTGCTTGATGTAGTCAAACTCTTCAAAGCTGGTCAGCATCACAAAGGCAGGCAGCGGCCCGCGTTCCCGGCAGGTGCGGGCCAAGGTCAGCCCGTCCATGATGGGCATTTTCACGTCCGCCAGCACGATGTCCGGCTTTTCGCGCTCTATGATCTCCAGTGCCTGCCTGCCGTTGCGGGCGGTGGCGCAGATGGTGTAGCCCAGCTGCTCCCATTCCAGCATTCCCTGCAGGCCAATGAGCACCAGCGGCTCATCATCTACAAGCAGTATCCGCAGCATGGTCGTCCTCCTTCTTCTGATACGGCAGCCGGATGGTCACCTGCGTACCGATGCCCTCCTCGCTTTCCACCGTCAGGCCGTATGCCTCGCCAAAGGCGTACTGAATGCGCCGATGCACGTTCCACAGCCCCACATGGCGGAACTTGTCCTGTCGCTTCGCCTCCTCGGTGGGTTCGTCCAGCAGGTGGGCCGCCACCTCCGGCGGCATTCCCACACCGTCATCGGTCAAACGCAGCAGCACATCGCCGTTGGCGGGGTCGGTGGAAATGTCCAGCAGCACACTGCCGTGGCCGCCCCTGGGTTCCAGCCCGTGGAAGATGGCGTTTTCCACCAGCGGCTGCAGGGTAAAGCGGGGGATCCTGCAGTCCCGGCACAGGCGCTCATCCTCAATGCGGGACACTTCAATTTCCAGGTCGCCGCCGTAGCGGTATTGCTGGATGGTAAAATAATCGTTGAGCAGGGCCAGCTCGTCCTGCAGAGGCACCAGCTTTTCGGTGCCCTTGGAGATGCTCTTGGTCAGCCGCGCAAAGGCGGTGACCATTTCTGCAATGCCGGGTGCATGCTGGATGGTGGCCATCCAGCGGATGCTGTTCAGCGTATTATAAATAAAGTGCGGGTTCACCTCGTTCTGCAGCATCTGGTATTCCAGTTCCTGCTTGCGGCGCTCGTCCTCAATGCGGCGGTCCATCAGGCTGCTCACATCCCCGGCCAGTTTGTTGATGCCCCGGCCGATGTCGCCCAGCTCGTTGTCCCACTCGATGGAGCGTTCTGCCGTAAAATCGCCGGAACCAACGGCTTCAATGCGCTTCTGCAGCGCATCCACCGGGCGGCTGATGGTCCATTCCAGCCAGTGCTGCATCACAAAGCTCAGTGCCCACACCAGCGCAACACCCAGCACGATCAGCCACAGGTACACACCGCGCTGCTGCAGGAAGGTGCTTTCCGGCAGCATCTGCACCAAAGAGCAGCCCCGGCCGGAAAAGGTGATCTTGACCACAAAGCACTTCTGCCCGTTGATGCGGGTGCTGCCCTGCCAGGCCGATTGCTTCCAGGTGCTGCTGCCGGTGGTGGAGCGCAGGGTGTAGTCCACCCCGGCCAGCGGGCTTTCCACTTCGGTCAGTGTGCCGTTTTCGATCTGCCACAGGCGGCTGCCCATTTCCCAGTACAGGGCACTGCCCGGGACCATGGAGTAGCCCGCCGCCGGGTCGGTGATCAGCGAGGGGTCCAGCCCCAGGTACACCGAGCCGCGGTGGGCGGTGCCCTTGCCGGAGCGGATGGACCTGCTGATGGCCAGGCAGACCGGGCGCCCCGGCAGCAGGGGGTCCTGCATCAGCTGCATTCCGTAGCCCTGCTGCAGAAACTTCTGCACGCTGGTGCGGTTGAGCGCTGCCGAACTGTTCAGCGCACCGAACTGCAGGTGGCGGTCGTTCTCGTTGGTGACAAAAAAGCGCAGGATCTTGCCCTGCAGCGGGCTGGAATAGTATTTTTCCTGCGCGGCATCGTAGGCAGCAATGGTCTGGGTGCCGTTCACCTCGGTCTGGGACAGATAGCGGCGCAGGGTGCTGTCGGTGGCTGCCCAGTTCAAAAGAGCATCGGCGCTTTCCAGACTGGTCTCGATGGAGGTGACCACCAGCCGCAGGTTGAACTCCGCCGCCTGCAGCATGTTGGTGCGCACATACTGGTTGGAGAGGATGAACAGCGCAGCCCCCACCGCCAGCGAAGTCAGGGCGGTGAAAATGCGCATACTCCACACGATCTGCCGCCGCAGCGGGAACCGGTGCCGAGGCCTTTGCATCAAACCACTCCTTTTCTGCCCGTCTGCCGCCGGGGCAGGGGCTTGTTCTTTCTTTAATAGGGTACCGGTTTTGGCAAGCTTTGTCAACGCAGTTTTTCAATGTTTTTGTATACTATTTCTCATTTTTTTACTGTTACAATTTTGTAATCTGTGCAGGAAAGAGAGAAAGTGCAGTTTCCGGAATAAGATTTTGCATGTTTTTTAAAACCGGCCGAAAATTTTGCAGACCGGCCCGAAGTTTTTCCATTCCGTTCGCGGGCGGTTTGCGGTATTCTAGTGTCAACAAAAGCAGGCGGCTGCACCGAACACGAGGTGCCGCCGCCCCTGATCGGAATTTTTTAAAGGAGGACACCCTGTTATGAAAAAGATCTCTCGCCGTTCGTTCCTCACCGCTGCCGCTGCCTGCGGCGCTGCTGCTGCCCTGACCGCCTGCGGCGGTTCTTCCAGCTCCACTGCTGCTTCTTCTACCGCTGCTTCCAGCACCGCCGCTTCCGAAGCTTCCGGCCCCGTCACCCTGCAGTGGGCCATCTGGGATAAGGAATCCACCGCATACTGGCAGGCCATGGCCGATGGCTACATGGCAAGCCACAAGGACGTGACCATTGAGATGGTGGACCTTGGCTCCAGCGATTACATGACCGTTCTGGCTACCCAGCTGGCTGGCAGCGCCGACCTGGACATCCTGACCATCAAGGACATTCCCGGTTACGCCAACCTGATCAACCTGGACTACCTCAAGCCCATGAACGATGTGCTGACCCGCGACACCGCAGACTTCAACGGCACCATCGAGCAGCTGACCGCCGATGACGGCAAGTTCTACGCTGTGCCCTTCCGCAGCGACTTCTGGGTGCTGTTCTACAACAAGGACCTGTTTGACGCCGCCGGTGTGGATTACCCCTCCAACGACCTGACCCTGGAAGATTACGATGCTCTGGCCCGCAAGATGACCAGCGGCTCCGGCGACAATAAGGTGTACGGCTGCCACTATCACACCTGGCGTTCCGCTGCTTCCCTGTTCTCCATCCTGGACGGCAAGCACACCATCATTGATGGCAACTACGACTTCATGAAGGACACCTACGATATGGTCATTGCCCAGCAGAAGGACGGCATCTGCATGGACTACGGCTACCTCAAGACCTCTTCTCTGCACTACTCCGCAGCCTTTGAAAATCAGCAGTGCGCAATGGTCAACATGGGCAGCTGGTTCATCGCCACCCTGGAGACCTACATGAAGGATGCCGACACCAAGTTCAACTGGGGCATTGCAAAGTATCCGCACCCCGCCGGTGCACCTGCCGGTTCCACCCTGGGCACCGTGACCAGCCTGGCCATCAACGCAGATTCTCCCAAGGCAGATGCTGCCGCCGACTTCATCAACTGGTGTGTTTCCGAAGAGGGTGCACAGGCCATCGCCAAGACCGGCACCTTCCCCGCCTGCGGTTCTTCCGAGACCAGCGACATCATCAAGAGCAGCGAAGGCTTCCCCGAGGATGACGCATCTGTGGAAGCTCTGACCACCAGCAATGTTTACCTGGAAATGCCTTACACCCAGTATGCATCCGACATTGAGACCATCCTCAATGCTGAGCACGATGCCATCATGACCATGAGCGAGACCGTGGACGAAGGCATCCAGAACATGAACGATCAGGTTCCCGCCGTGCTGGGCTGATCCCTGAACGGATTTCTTCTCCCATTTCTTCATCGTATTTCTCCCCCTCAACGGAGGTCCGTTGAAAGCTTTGCCCGAGCGGGGCGGGCTGCACGCTGCCCGCCCCGCTCTCTTTTTGCAAATCTACCCACCGCTTGTCTTGGAAAGGAGGTCTCTTTATGGCGAGTCCCACTGCGGCAGCGCAAAAAGCTCCCCGTAAAGTACTCAAAAAATCCACCCGCGATTCTCTTATCGCCTATTCCTTCATTGCACCCAACTTCATCGGCTTCTGCGTGTTCACGCTGGTGCCCATGGTGTTTGCCATTGCCCTGGCCTTCTGCTCCTGGGACGGCCGCCACGCCATCCAGTTCATCGGGCTGGACAACTTCATCAAGCTGTTCACCACCGATAAGATCTTCCAGGCCGCTCTGAAAAACACCATCGTCTATGTCATTGGCACCGTGCCGCTGACGCTGGTGTGCAGCCTGGCCATGGCCGTGCTGCTGAATCAGAATGTCAAGCTGCGCAACTTCTTCCGCACCGTGGCGTTCTTCCCCTACGTTGCTTCGCTGGTGGCCGTGGCCGCCGTGTGGAACATGATCTTCAACCCGGCCATGGGCCCCATCAACATGCTGCTGAACCAGGTGTTCCATGTGGCGGTAGAGGACCTGCCCCGCTGGGCCGCCGGCAAGGACACCGCCATGATCACGGTCATTCTGTTCAGCGTGTGGAAGAACATGGGCTATTACATGGTCATCTATCTGGCCGGCCTGCAGGGCTGCAACCCGGACCTGAACGAGGCCGCCGAGCTGGACGGTGCCAACCGCTGGCAGCAGTTCTGGCACATCACCCTGCCGCAGCTGCGCCCCACCACCTTCTTCGTGGTCATCATGCTGACCATCTCGGGCTTCAAGGTGTACGATCAGATGTACATGATCACCCAGGGCGGCCCCGGCACTGCCACCATGACCCTGGTGTACTACATTTACAACGTGGCCTTTGTGAACACCCCGAAATACGGCTATGCAAGTGCCATTTCCATGGTGCTGTTCGTGCTGGTGCTGATCGTGACGATCGTCCAGTTCCGCGGCTCCAAGGGTGAAAACTGAGAAGGGAGGAAGAAGTTATGTCTACTGCCGTCATCAAGGATCACGCTTCTCAGAAGCGCCGCAATTTCATCTCCAAGTTCCTGATTTATTTCTTCCTCATTGTGATCACAGCCTGTATGCTGCTGCCCTTTTTGTGGATGCTGTCCTCGTCCTTTAAACTGAACAAGGACGTGTTCGGCTTCCCCATCCAGTGGATTCCCAAAAATCCCCGCTGGCAGAACTACGTGGACATCTGGACCCAGATCCCGCTGCTCACCTTTGTGAAGAACACGGTCAAGATCACCGTTGTGGTCACCCTGCTGCAGCTGTTCACCTCGTCCTTTGCCGCCTACGCCTTTGCCAAGATGCAGTTCAAGGGCAAGAACGTGCTGTTCCTGGGCTACATTGCCACCATTGCCGTGCCCTGGCAGGCCTACATGGTGCCCCAGTTCATGATGATGAGCTCCTGGCACCTGAACAACACCCATCTGGCCATTATGTGCCTGCAGGCGTTCAGCGCCTTTGGTGTGTTCCTGATGAAGCAGTTCTACGAGGGCGTGCCCAGTGAGCTGTGCGAAGCCGCCCGCATTGACGGCCTGAGCGAATACGGCATTTGGTGGCACATCATGCTGCCGCTGAGCCTGCCGGCCCTGTCCACCCTGACCATCTTCACCTTCGTGAACACCTGGAACGACTTCCTTGGCCCCCTGATCTACCTGACCAAGACCGAGCTCAAGACCATCCAGATCGGCCTGCGCATGTTCATCACCCAGTATTCTGCAGAATACGGTCTGATCATGGCAGCCTCCGTGGTGGCACTGATCCCCGTGCTGATCGTGTTCCTCTCCCTGCAGAAATACTTTGTGCAGGGTGTGGCTTCCACCGGCATCAAGGGCTAAACAAATCACCCGTAAGCGGGGCGTGGGAAAGACCCGCGCCCCGCTTTTTTTGAGCCTTCGCAGTCAAACCCCAACGGGTTTTCCGGCTCTCCCAAAGGGCGAGCTTCTGTGCATCTTACAATCACACGCAAAAAACTCCCCCTTTCGGGGGCGCAGGCACGGCGTAAGCCGTGCCTGCGAGGATTTTATTTAGGAGAACTGCCACTATGCTCTATCCACAGCAAAACGAAGCACGCTTAAGGCTGAGCCTGAACGGCATCTGGAATTTTCAGCTGGGCAGCGAGGATGCCGCCCAGTTCGACCCGGCACAGCCGCTGCCGGACCCTCAGCCCCTGGCGGTGCCTGCCAGCTACAACGATCAGAACGATCAGACCACCGCCCTGCGCCGCCACTACGGCTGGGCATGGTATCAGCGCAAGGTCACCCTGCCTGCCTTCTGCGCCGGGCAGCGGGTGGTGCTGCGGTTCGGCTCGGTGACCCACACGGCCAAGGTCTGGCTGAACGGCCAGCTCATTGCGCAGCACAAGGGCGGCTTTACCCCCTTTGAAGCAGACGTCACCGCCCTGCTGCACCCCGGCGAGACCGCGCTGCTGACCGTAACCTGCGACAACCGGGTGAACCACAGCACCCTGCCCGTGGGCAACGAGGAGGGCCAGCTGGCCTTCTTTGGCTCCGACAACGCAGGCATCCCCAGCGTGGAAGCCGCCAAGCGCGCCGCCGCACCCCAGAACCGCCCCAACTTTGATTTCTTCAACTATGCGGGCATTCACCGCCCGGTGTGGCTCTACACCACCCCGAAAAATTACATTGAAGATGTGACCGTAGTGCCCACCGTGGACGGCACGGTGCAGTACGCGGTAAAAAACACCGGCAGTGCGCCTGTCCATGTCACGGTGCTGGACGCGGACGGCAGCGCCGTTGCAAGTGCCGAGGGCGCAGAAGGCACCCTGACCATCCCGGAGGTGCATCTCTGGGAGCCGAAGCCCGGCACGCCCTATCTTTATACCCTGCGCATTGCCTGCGGGGCCGACCGGTACGATCAGACCTTCGGCGTGCGCAGCATTGAGGTGCATGGTACACAGGTACTTTTGAACGGCAAGCCGCTTTATTTCAAGGGCTTTTGCAAGCACGAGGACTTTACCGCCCATGGCCGCGGCTTTGACCCGGTGCTGAACGTGAAGGATGTGAACCTGATCCACTGGGCAAACGCCAACGCCGTGCGCACCAGCCACTACCCCTATGCCGAGGAATTCTACGACCTGTGCGACCAGGCAGGCGTTCTTGTCATGGACGAAACGCCTGCCGTGGGCATCGGCGGCGGGGCTGAGGTGAACCCCTACAAAGAATACCCTCTGGCGGAGCACCACCGGCAGGTACTGGCAGAGATGATCCAGCGGGACAAAAATCACCCCTGTGTGGTGCTGTGGAGCCTTGGCAACGAGCCGGATCTGGAGCACTTCCCGCAGGATGCCTACGACTACTGGCACCCGCTGTATGAGCTGGCGCATCAGCTGGACCCGCAGAACCGCCCGGTCACCCTGGTCTGCTGCCAGAACGACTACACGAAGGATATCACCACCCGCACCATGGATATCGTCTGTATCAACCGCTACTATGGCTGGTACAACCTTTCCGGCGATATGGACGCTGCCTGCTACGGTTTGAATCAGGAGCTGGACTTCTGGGAAGCCCAGCACAAGCCCGTGATGATGAGCGAGTACGGCGCGGACACCGTGGCCGGGCTGCACACCGCCGGGGCTGAGATGTTCAGCGAGGAGTTTCAGGTGGAGTTTTACCGCCGTCTGGACGCCGAATTTGACAAGCGTCCCTGGTTTGTGGGAGAATTTGTCTGGAACTTTGCGGATTACGACACCGTGCAGGGCCCCATGCGGGTGGACGGAAACAAAAAAGGCCTGTTCACCCGGGACCGCCGCCCCAAGCTGGGGGCGCACTTCCTGCGCCAGCGCTGGAAGAAGATCCCGACCTTTGGATTCAAAAAATAAGGCTTCCCCCGAGGGGGAAGCTGTCACCGCAGGGGACTGATGAGGGGAAGCGGGGGTCAGATTTCGCTCTGTCAAAGCGGCTTCTGAAAACAACTGCCCTTCATTCGTCCTTGCTGCACAATGCCGCCTTCCCCCCGAGGGGGAAGGCTTTATAGGAGAAATTTTATGAAACACTACCCCAACCACCCCATGACCGATGCCGAAGCCTGGCAGGCTCTGGCAGATGCCTGCCGGCAGGTGGAAACCAACCTGCCGCTGTACACCTGGCAGTGCCAGAACCACTCCAGCGTAAACGGCATCTACCCCGGCTGCGCCAACAACCAGTGGACCTGCGGCTTCTGGCCCGGCGAGATCTGGCTGGCCTACGAAGCCACCGGAGACGAAAAATTCAAGACCGCCGCCCTGATCCAGGTGGACAGCTTTGCGGACCGCATTGCCCGCAAGGTGGAAGTGGACCACCACGACATGGGCTTTCTGTACAGCCCCACCTGCGTGGCAGCGTGGAAGCTGGTGGGCAGCGAAAAAGGAAAAAATGCCGCCATTGCCGCCGCCGGCCAGCTGCTGACCCGCTACCAGCCCAGCGGCAGGTTCCTGCAGGCCTGGGGCACCATGGATGACCCGGACAATTACCGCTACATCATTGACTGTATGCTGAACGTGCCGCTGCTGTACTGGGCCAGCGAAACCACCGGCGATGACCACTACCGGGAGATCGCCGCCGCCCACACCGCCACCACCCTGGCCAACTCTTTCCGGCCGGACGGCAGCACCTACCACACCTTTTTCATGAATCCGGACGGCACCCCCAAGGGCGGCCGCACCTGCCAGGGCTACAAAGACGACAGCTTCTGGGCGCGGGGGCAGGCCTGGGGTGTGTACGGCAGCGCCATTGGCTACACCTACACCCACGATGAAAAGTTCCTTGATGTATTCCGCAAGGCGCTGGACTTTTACCTGTCCCGCCTACCGGAGGATCTGATCCCCTGCTGGGACATGATCTTTGCGCCGGAAAGCGGTGAGCCGCGGGATTCCTCCTCCGCCGCCATTGTGGCCTGCGGCCTGCTGGAAGCAGCCAAGTATGTGGGCACCGAGGAAGCAGAACAGTGGCGCACTTTGGCCCGGCAGATGCTGGGTTCCCTGGCTGCCAACTACACCGTGAAGCCCGGCACCCTTGGCTCCGGCCAGCTGCTGCACGGCACTTACAGCAAAAAAAGCCCCTACAACACCTGCACCCCGGAAGGCGTGGATGAATGCACCAGCTGGGGCGACTATTTCTACATGGAGGCGCTTACCCGCCTGACCAAAGATTGGGAGATGTACTGGTAATGAAACTGCAGACCAAAGCCGACTTTACCGCCCTGATGCACCAGTTTCTGGACCCGCTGAAACCGCACTACTCGGCCAGCGGTGCCCGGCTGCACCTGGGCGAAACGGGCGTAACCTACAACCAAAACGCCATTGAACTGGAAGCCTTCAGCCGCCCGCTGTGGGCACTGGTGCCCTTTTGGGTGGGCGGCGGCTCGGACCCGGAATTTGAGGACATTTACCGCCGCGGCCTTGCTGCCGGTTCCGACCCGGCCAGCCCCGACTACTGGGGCACCACCGGCGAATACGACCAGTGCTATGTGGAAATGGCCGCCATTGCCTGCGGCATCCTGACCGCCCCGGAAAAGGTGTGGGATCCGCTTTCGGCCACGGAAAAGCAGAACCTTGCCGCCTGGCTGGATCAGATCAACCACCACACCATTCCGGACTGCAACTGGCAGTTCTTCCGCATCCTGACCAATCTGGCTTTGAAAAGCGTGCACATGCCCTACAGCCCCGAACTGCTGGAGGACGGCCTTTGCAAGATCGACAGCTACTACAGCGGCGATGGCTGGTCCACGGACGGCGCTTCCGTGCAGAAGGACTACTACATTCCCTGGGCCATCCAGTATTACGGGCTGCTGTACTCCCGATTTGCCGCCGACACCGACCCGCAGCGCGCAGCCCTTTACCGCAGCCGGGCAGAGCTGTTCAGCCAGCAGTTCGTCTACTGGTTTGATGCCAACGGCGCGGCCCTGCCCTTTGGCCGCAGCCTGACCTACCGCTTTGCGCAGAACTGCTTCTGGGCCGCCTGCATCTGGGCCGGGCTGGAGCCGCTGCCCCTGCCGGTGATGAAGGGCCTCATCGTGCGCAACTTCCAGTGGTGGCTTTCGCAGAAAATGTTTGACCGGGACGGCATTCTGACCATTGGCTACTGCTACCCGCAGATGTACATGGCCGAGCGCTACAACGCCCCCGGCAGCCCTTACTGGGGCATGAAGAGCTTTTTGCTGCTGGCCCTGCCGGACGACCACCCCTTCTGGGCCGCCGAAGCCGCCCCCCTGCCCGCTCTGGACAGCCTGAAGCCCATGCCCTACGCCAACATGCTGGTGCAGCGCCGGGCCGGGCGGGTGACCGCCTACGCTGCCGGTGTCAACGAGGGCCACGGCCACGGCCAGTTCCCGGAAAAATACGCCAAATTTGCCTACGACACCCGGTTTGGCTTCTGCGCTTCCCGCAGCCGGGAGGTGCTGTGCCAGGCGGCTCCCGACAGTATGCTGGCCTTTGTGATAGACGACAATGTGTTTGTGCGCAAGGTGAGCAAAACGTGGCGCATTGAAAAAGAGGCCGTTGTGGCGCAGTGGTCGCCCTTCCCCGGCATTGAGGTCACCACCACCGTCACCCCCACCGCCAACGGCCACCGCCGCCACCACGAAATTGACAGCGTTTACGACTGCGATGCCTACGACACCGGCTTTGCGGTGCCAAATTTTGCACCGGGCTATGCCGAGCATGTGGAAAACCACACCGCCGAAGCCCACTGCAGCACCCTGCGCTGTGTCGTGACCGGTTCGGGTGAACCGGTGGTGCTGGGCTGCGACCCCAACACCAGCCTGTACTTTGCCAATGTGCACCTGCCCGCCGTGAAATATCACATTTCCGCCGGGCACACCGTGCTGGACACCGAGATTTCGGACGAAGCCGGCATCTGACAAAAAACGAACCCGCCAAAGGCCCCCGGGCAAGCTGCCCCGGGACCCCCGGCGGGTCCTTTTTTGCGTTGCCGTCTTGTTCCGGCTCAGATGTAATCCGAAATATAGGGGATCTTGTGGAACAGCACATCGTCCAGGCGTTCCACGGCTTCTTCCCGACCCTCAATGCGCTCCAGCTCAAACAGGCGCTCGGCGGTCTTGTAGCCCAGCAGCAGGGCGGAAAGGGTGCCAATGCCCATTTTCAGGTGGTACTCGGCAGGCCGGCCGATCAGTTCACAGCCGCCGTCCGCAAAACGGATGCAGAAAGTGCGGTTGTTCCAGGGCAGCAGGGTGTCCTCGATTTCCAGCTCAATGCACAGCTCGCCGCCGTCCGGGTCGCAGGGGTAATCCTCCAGGAACCCGGCCACATCCACAATGCGGCCCATGGCGTAGGGGCGGATGGTCTCCTTGATGTCGCCATCGTCCATTTCAAAGGCGATCGGCTCGCTGAAGTAGGTGTTGCCGTGTACCTCGTCAATCATGGAGTCGTGGGCGTGAATGTACTCCCACAGGCCCTTCTGCGCCTCGCGGTTCAGGTAGATCATTTCCTTGATGTGCATGATGTCGTTCTTGATCAGGTACACCATATAGCCGCAGGGCTTGTCCTTCACATTGTAATAGACGGCCACATTGGTGTCGTCCTCGTCCCAGCGCCAGTATTCTTCCCAGGCCAGCGCATTGCGGAACAGGCAGCCGTGGGTGATGGAAGCAAAATGAGAGTGCAGCTCGTGGAACTCGGTGTTGTCCCAGGCAACGCGGCGCACATAACCGGGGGCCGACACCTTGGTGGGGATCTGCCGGTCCTTGATGTTGTAGGAGATCTTATTGGAAATGATCTCCCACCCCAGGTGATGGTACAGCGGGATGGAGTAGGGATAGAGGACAGCAAAGCTCTTGCCCTCCTTGCGCATCTGGGTCAGGCCCTGGATCATCAGCCGCTTCATGATGCCGTTGCCGGTATACTCCGGGTAGGTGCACACACTGGTCACAAAACCAATGTGATACACGGCATCATAGATGTTCATTTTCAGCGGGTAGACCGCAAACTGAGAAACCAGGGTCTTGTCGTCAAAGCAGCCCAGCACATCTGCGCGTTCCAGCACCGGGAACTTGGACTGCTTGATCTCATCGTCCTTCCAGCCGGTGGCGGTCAGCTCTTCTTCCGTGACCTGAAAGGTGTAGCGCAGCAGCGCATTGTACTGGTCCAGGTCATCGGTTTCCAGATAACGGTACGTATAATCTTCGGCAGGATTCATGCAAAACTTCCTCTCTTCGATGGATAACAGGGGTGCCGAACAGCTTTATTATACACCCGGTGTAGAAGGGCGGGCAAGCACCATTTTCACAAAATTGCGCGGCTGCGGCTGCGGGAAATGCCGCATTTGCCGGAAAAAGCCCTTTGCCGCCGGTTTTGCATTGCACCGGGTCACGGCATGTGGTATACTGTTCCTGTTATGGAAAAATGCCGGTGCGGTGTGCCGGCCACAGCAATGAGGAAAAGGAACGAACGATGAAAATTGGATTTGACAACGACAAATATCTTGCGATGCAGTCTGAGCATATCCGCGAGCGCATCAAGAAGTTTGACAACAAGCTTTACCTGGAATTTGGCGGCAAACTGTTTGATGACTACCACGCTTCCCGCGTGCTGCCCGGTTTTCAGCCCGACTCCAAACTGCAGATGCTGCTGCAGCTGAAGGACCAGGCCGAAATCGTTATCGTTATCAGCGCCGAGGACATTGAAAGCAGCAAGATCCGCGGCGATTACGGCATCACCTACGATCTGGACGTGCTGCGCCTGATCGATGCCTTCCAGGGTGTTGGCCTGTATGTGGGCAGCGTGTGCGTGACCAAATACACCGCCGCCCCGGAAGTGGAAGCCTTTGAAAAGCGTCTGAACAGCCTGGGCATCCGCACCTTCCGCCACTACAAGATCCCCGGCTACCCCAACGATGTGGCCCGCATTGTGAGCGATGAGGGCTATGGCAAGAACGATTACATTGAAACCGAGCGCCCGCTGGTGGTCATCACGGCCCCTGGCCCCGGCAGCGGTAAGATGGCCACCTGCCTGTCTCAGCTGTACCACGAGTACAAGCGCGGCGTCAAGGCCGGTTACGCCAAGTTCGAGACCTTCCCCATCTGGAACATTCCCCTCAAGCATCCGGTGAACCTGGCCTACGAGGCCGCCACCG
Source organism: uncultured Faecalibacterium sp. (assembly GCA_934561485.1). GTDB lineage: Bacteria > Bacillota > Clostridia > Oscillospirales > Ruminococcaceae > Faecalibacterium. The sequence continues at coordinate 2,199 of CAKTGS010000030.1, read as the reverse complement.
CCGACCTGAACGATGTGAACATGATCGACCCCTTCCATCTGGAAGCCTACGGCGTGACCACCGTCAACTACAACCGCGACATTGAGATCTTTCCGGTGGTGAACGCCATGTTTGAGCTGATTGCCGGCAAAAGCCCCTACAAGAGCCCCACGGACATGGGCGTGAACATGGCGGGCAACTGCATTGTGGACGATGAAGTCTGCCGCGAAGCCTCCCGCAAGGAGATCCTGCGCCGCTACTTCAAGTGCCTGTGCCAGCAGAAGATCACCGGCACCGTGCAGGAGACCGAGCGCTACAAGCTGGAACTGCTGCTGAACCAGGCCGACCTGGCCGTGGGCCAGCGCGAGGTGGAAAAGCAGGCTCATGCCCGCAGCCAGAGCACCGGCGGTGCCCCTGCCGCTGCCATTGAGCTGCCGGATGGCACCGTGGTCACCGGCAAGACCGGCCCGCTGCTGGGCGCTGCCGCTTCGGCCCTGATGAACGCCCTGAAGGTGCTGGCAGGCATCCCCCAGGAGACCGACCTTGTCAGCGCAGCGGCCATTGAGCCGATCCAAACCCTGAAAACCAACTACCTGGGCGGCAAGAACCCCCGCCTGCACACGGACGAAATTCTGATCGCCCTCTCCAGCAGCGCCGCCAGCAACCAGCTGGCAGCCGCCGCCATGCAGCAGCTGCCCAGCCTGAAGGGCTGCGATGTGCATTCCACCGTACTGCTGTCCAGCGTGGACACCAGCACCTTGAACCGTCTGGGCATGTACCTGACCTGTGACCCCGTTTACGAGGAAGAGGACCGCAAGTACCACAAGCACTGATCCGCCAAGCCGCACCGCCTCTGGCCGCGATCCTCGGCGGCCTGGCTGCCCTGATGGGGCTGGCCGTATAACTGCAGAAAAAAGCGCCCCTTCCGCAGAGGATCTCTCCGCGGAAGGGGCGCTTTGCGTTGTTTACAAGTTACTGCGCGGCCTGGGCCAGGCAGTCCTCCATAGCGGTAAACACCGCATTGCTGGTCATGGTACTGCCGGAAACTCCATCCACGCCGGTGGTAGAACCGGCCTTGGCCAGCTGCGGTGCCAGAGTCTCAGCGGCGGCACCGCCCAAGGTGGGGGTCTCGCCGGAAGCATCAATGGCCACATCGGTCACCTTGCCGCCGGTAATGGTCACCGTGACCGTCACATCGCTCAGGCAGCCTGCCGCGCTGGCGGTGTAGGTGCCGTCCGTGTAGGCGGCGGCATTGTCGGTGGCGGGCACCGTGCCGGTGTTGGAAATATAAAGCTTCAGTCCAATGGCCATGATCAGAGTGATCACAGCCATCAGCAGAATGTTTTTGGGAAGATGCTTTTTCATAAACGATACGCTGCTCCTTTAAAAGGAATTATTTGGCAGGCTTGAAGCTGTCGCGCAGAGTAACCACCCGGTTATACACGCCGGGGTTCTTGCTGTCCGGGGTAAAGAAGCCGGTGCGCACAAACTGGAACTTTTCGCCGGGCTTTGCGTCCTTCAGGCTCTCTTCCAGCTTGCAGCCGGTGCGTGCCACCACGCTTTCCGGGTTCAGGTAGTCCTTGTAGTCGCTGCCCTCGGGGATGGCGTTCATGTTGGCCTCGGTGAACAGCTTGTCGTACAGGCGCACCTCGGCGTCCACGGCGTGGGCGGCGCTCACCCAGTGGATGGTGCCCTTGACCTTGCGGCCATCGGCGGGATTGCCGTTGCCGGTCTCAAGGTCGGCGGTGCAGTGGATGGCGGCAATGCTGCCGTCGGCGTTCTTCTCCACGCTCTCGCACTTGACGATGTATGCGCCCATCAGACGCACCTCACCGCCCACGGTCAGGCGCTTGAACTTCGGAGGCGGGACCTCGGCAAAGTCCTCGTTCTCGATCCACAGCTCGCGGGTAAAGGCCACCTTGCGGGTGGTGGTGTCGTTGGCCTCGCGGTTGGGATTGTTGGCCACGTCAAAGTACTCGGTCTTGTCCTCCGGGTAGTTGTCCACGATCAGCTTGACCGGGTCCAGCACGGCGATGCGGCGCTGTGCGGTCAGGTCCAGCTCGCTGCGGATGCAGGCCTCCAGCTGGCGCATGTCGATCAGGTTGTCGGACTTGGAGATGCCGGCCTCCCGCACAAAGGTGAAGATGGAGGTGGGGGTGTAGCCGCGGCGGCGCAGGCCGCACAGGGTGGGCATGCGGGGATCGTCCCAGCCGTCCACGA
>CAKTGS010000029.1 GCA_934561485.1 uncultured Faecalibacterium sp. | reverse complement strand
ATGTTTTGTTTTCATCAGGACACACCCTCCATCTCGTCCTCGTCAAAGCTGGACGTAAAGCTCATGCACAGCAGCACAATGATCATCAGCACCAGGCTCATAGCCGAGCCAACGTTCAGGTTGTAGCTGTTGCCGAGGAACTGCATTTCGATCAGGTCGCCGATCAGCAGGTTGGAGCCGCCGCCCAGCATACGGCTGATGACGAAGGTGGACACCGCCGGAACGAACACCATGGTAATACCGGTGCTGATGCCGGGCACGCTCATGGGAATGAGCACCCGCAGCAGGGTCATGGTGGTGTTGGCACCCAGGTCCTGGGCTGCCTCCACAAGGCTCTGATCGATCTTGGTCATGCTGGTGTACAGCGGCAGGATCATATAGGGCACATAGTTGTACACCATGCCCAGCACCACCGCACCGGAGGTGTTGAGCATATTATAAGGGCCAAGGCCAAAGATGCCCAGCACGGCATTGACTGGGCCGTTGATGCTGAGCAGCCCCATCCAGGCGTAGGTGCGCAGCAAAAAGTTCATCCACATGGGCAGCATGACCAGCATGAGCATGATGTGCTGCTTGTTCACCCGCAGGCGGGACAAAAAGTAGCCCACCGGAAAGGCCAGCACCAGGCAGATGACCGTAGCAATCAGCGCCAGCAGCAGGCTGCGGGCAAACACTGAGCCATAGCCGCTGATGACCGTAAGGTTATCCAGGGTAAAATTGCCGCTGCTGTCGGTCAGGGCGTAATACACCACAATGATCAGCGGCACCACCGTGAACAGCACCATCCATACAAAGTACGGATAGGCCAGCTTTTTATCGTAAATCTTCATGGCCCATCACCCCTCCGAACGCGCCATAATATGGATCTCGTTGGGGCCGATGCGCATACCGATGGTCTCGCCCGGGATACAGGCGCGGGTAGAGTGGATCAGCCACTCGCGGCCCTCGCACTCCACATGCATTTCAAAGTGCACACCCTTGAAAATGACGTCATTGACAACGCCCACCAGCTGGCCTTCCACCGGGGAAACCACCTCGATGTCCTCAGGGCGCACCACCACCTGAACGCTCTGCTCGCGGGCAAAACCGCGGTCCACGCAGGGGAAATCCACACCGGAGAAGGACACCAAAAAGTCCCTGTGCATCACGCCGTCCACGATGTTGGAATCGCCGATAAAGTCTGCCACAAAGGCATTTTTCGGCTCGTTGTAAATATCCTCAGGGGTGCCGATCTGCTGCACCTTGCCGCCGTTCATAACCACAACGGTATCCGACATGGTAAGGGCCTCTTCCTGATCGTGGGTGACGTAGATAAAGGTGATGTTCATTTCGCGCTGCAGGCGCTTGAGTTCCAGCTGCATCTCCTTGCGCAACTTCAGGTCCAGTGCACCCAGCGGCTCGTCCAGCAGCAGAATTTCCGGCTCGTTGACCAGGCTGCGCGCAATGGCCACACGCTGCTGCTGGCCGCCGGACATCTGGCTGATGCTGCGGCGCTCAAAGCCCTTCAGGCCCACCACTTCCAGCATATCGCGCACCTTGCGGCGGATGGTCTCTTCGTCCATCTTTTTCAGGCGCAGACCAAAGGCCACGTTCTCGAACACGTTCAGGTGCGGGAACAGTGCATATTTCTGGAACACCGTGTTCACCGGGCGCTTGTAGGGCGGCACGCCGGTAATATCCTCGCCCTTCAGCAGCACCTTGCCGGAATTGGGTTCCAGAAAGCCTGCGATCAGGCGCAGTGTGGTGGTTTTGCCGCAGCCGGAAGAACCAAGAAGCGTCACAAACTCTTTGTCATGGATGTCCAGGTTCAGCCCATCCAGAATGCGCTGACCATCAAATTCCACCACGATATCCCGCAGTGAAACGATCACCGAGTTGTCCATTTTTTACGTAATCCTCCTTATAACTCAGATACGAAAAAAGACAGGGCATCCTACCCCATCCTTCGTACCAGGGTGACTTTGAGCGTCCTGCCGCAACCACCGAGTATTGGCCGTGGCAGCACACTCTACCCCGCACAACATCCATGACAAACCGTAACATTGCGCAGTTATTCTGCCCTGTCACCGTTTATCATAAACAATCTTTGCTGAAATGTCAATCACTCTGCCGATGTTTGCCGAAACTTTACACGCTGCAACAAAAAAACATGCGCCGCACCGGTATTTTGGTACAGCGCATGTTGCAAAAAATTATTCTGTTTTCAGTTCCTCGGCCGTCAGCAGCAAAGCCTGCACGGTGCTTTGATCCACCTGATAAAGGGAAGCATCCCCTTCCACCTGCAGATAGTACCCGTCCGTTCCGCTGGCGTAGGTCAGGGTCACGGTACGGTCCGCAGTGGTCACCTGTGCGGTGACCAGCGGCTTTGCAAAGCCATAGTCAGCCGGGTCGGCCCCGGTGACTTGGCCGGACACATAACTGCACAGCGCCGACTGCATTGCCTGCACCTTGCTCTCGTCCAGGTCTGCATCCGCAGCATCGTCCAGCCGCCAGACGGTCTGATATTCCGTGGAATCGCTGTCCGCTTCGGCATCGCTGCTGTCGGCAGGTTCGCTGTGGGCGGTCAAGCTTACAGTCTCGCCGCTGGCAAGGGTATAGGTGATCTGTTCGATCTCCGAAGCGGTCAGGTCTGCCGGGCTGAAACTGCCGAACAGCCCTGCCTTGTCCAGCTCAAAGCAGGCAGCACGACTGCCATCCACCGTATAAATGGCATCGTCTCCGGCTTTCTGCACATAAAGATCCCCTGTGACCGGGTTTTCTGCCCCGAAGGTCAGGGTAGTGCTCTGCCCGGCCGCCGTAACGGTAACTGTTACCAGTGGGTCGTCCAGGCCGTAGTCCTCCCCTGCCTGGGCTTTAAACTGCCGCTTTGCATTCAGCTCCATCAGCGCAGTGCGCATGGTGTCGCAGGCAGAAGCGTCCAGATGATAATCGGGTTCCTCGGCCAGAGTCCAGCTGCCGTCCGCATAGTCCAGGGTATAAGATTCGCCGCTGTAGGTATAGGCGATCTGCGTCAGATCTCCCGCAGAAAAGGCAGACAGCGGAATGCTGCCCTCCTGTGCGGCACTGGCGGCCTGCTCGGCGGCGGCATTGCTGCGGGTCAGCCCCCACAGCGCTGCTCCCAGCAGCAAAATGACCACCGTCAGCACCAGCAGTGTGCGTTGTTTTGCCTGCATTGCTCTGCCTCCTTACTTGCGGCGGCGCAGCAGCACCACCACAGCACCGGCAATGAGTACCACAGCCGGCAGAATAAAGATAAAGATCAGGCCCAGTGCGGCGGATGCCGATGCCGACACCGTGATGGGGTCGGCTTCCAGCGCCTTGGTGTCGATCAGCAGGCCGCTGTCCTGCCCGGCCAGCGAAGCGGCACAGCCCTGCAGGAAGGTCAGGTTGCCGGGAATGGATTGGTACAGCTGCTCGTTGTCCATGTTGCCGCAGCCGATCCAGATCACTTCTGCTCCGGTGGTCTCGCTGCGCGCCCAGGCGGCCAGCGTGAAGGGGCCGTCCGTGTCGCCGTCCTCTTTCTCCACGGTGGTCATGTTGTAGCCGGCGGTCTTGCTGTAGGCTTCATCCGAGGTGTTCAGCAGCGCTTCTGCTGTCACATCGTCCATTTGCAGAATGGAAATGCCCTGTGCCATCTGCAACAGCACATGGCTGGAGGTATCCACGCCGCTCAGAGCCGTGCTTTCCACCGTGCTTGCATAGTCCGGCAGCAGATAATAATTGTAGTTGTACAGTGCATGGTCGGCATCGCCTTCCACCACAAGGCCCGTTTCCCGTGCCAGGCCGAACTGTGCCATCACGGCGTCCAGCTCCGGCGTGCTGTAGTAGGCATCGGTGGTCAGCAGTACCTTGCCGCCCTTGTCCAGATAGGCCTGCAGCTGGGCGATCTCATCCACCACGCCGTCCGATGCTGCAAAGTCCTGCGCAGGATCGTTGATAATGAGCAGGTCGCAGTCGTCTGGGATCTCGCTGGTAAGCAGATCCAGCGCCTGCACCTCTATATTCTGGGCCGTCAGGGCCTTGGTCAGAGAATCGGTCAGGGTCTGTTCCCCGTGGTTTGTGGTGTAGTAGGCGTGGCTGGCCTCCCCGCTGGTCAGGCGGTAAAGCGCTGCCGAGATCTGCTTTTCGCCGCCAAAGGTCACGCTGGCAGAGCCGGTAGTGTAATAATCGGAATAGTCGTATTCGTACAGATCGGCAGCGTCCAGCACGGTGCTGTTGTCCCCGCACACCACGATCAGGCTGCCGGAAGAAACATTCTGTGCCCCGTACTGGGAAGCAAAGGTGGGGTACAGCGCCGGGTCCTTCTGTTCCCAGCGGATATGGCTGTTTTCAGCCGCGTAGCGGTCCAGCAGTTTTGTGATGATGGAATCCTCGCTGCCGGTCTCACACAGATAATAGATGGTCACATCCTGGTCGATGTTCTGGGCCAGCTGCACAGAGCTTTCGCTCAGGGTATACAGCCCGGCCTCCGAAAGGTCAAACTCGGTGTACTTGGACGGAATGGCCCGTACCAGCAGGTTAAGCAGGATGGCTGCCACGATAGCCGCCGCCAGAATGGCTGTGGAGTACAGCCCATTGCGGAACACCTTGCCATTGGAGGGGCTGAATTTCAGTTTTTTCATCGTTGTCTCCTCCCCTCAGTTCCAGCGGCGCTTTTCCAACCCCTGTGCGGTAAAGAACAAAAACAGGGCCGCAGCGGTGAGATAATACACCAGCGTGGGAATGGAAAAACTGCTGTTGACAAAATTTTCAAACGGCGTAAACAGGCACAGCGCGCTGAGCACGGCACTGAAGCCTTCGGTCAGCCAGCTGCTGCGCAGCAAAAACAGCGCGGTAAGCGCCACGCAACAGGCGGCAACGCTCAGGCACCCCAGTGTGAAGCTTTTGCTGCGCAGCCCGGCCACCACACTGAGCACAGCGGCCAGCGCGGTAAACAGGGCCAATGCAACGGCACTGCCGGCGGAAAACATGCTGCGCAGACTGGGCATCAGATACGCCAGCAGCAGTGCTGCCACACCGGCCACCGCTGCCACGATCTGGTTTTCGGTCAGGCTGGACAGGAACATACCGATGGCAATGGCCGCACAGCCCAGCAGGAAATAGCACAGCAGCGATGCAAAATTGGCCAGTGTGGAAGCCGCCGTAGCACCCAGCGCGCGCAACACCAGGATCATAACGGCATCTGCCAGGCACGGCAGAGCAAACACGGCGCACAGGGCAAAGAACTTGCCCAGCACAATGCCCCACACCGACACCGGACTGGTGAGCAGCAGCTGGTCGGTACGGGTGCGGCGCTCCTCGGCAAAAGAACGCATGGTGAGCACCGGAATATAAAACAGCATCACAAAAATGGTGCGGTACAGCGTATAGTAGCCAAAATCCGTCAGGCCATAGCCCAGGTTCAGCGCCACAAAATAGAGGGCGCTGGACACCAGCAGAAACGCCGTGAGCACATAGCCGATCATGCCATGAAAATAGCTGCGGACTTCACGTTTGAAAATAGCAGCCATGGATCATTCTTCCTCCTGTTTTGTAGGTTGTGCCGGAGCATCGCTGCCGGTAAGGGCCAGGAAAATTTCTTCCAGGCTCTTGCTCTCGGCGGCCAGCGCCAGCACCGTGCAGCCTGCCTGCGAAAGTGCTTTGGACACCTCGGCGCGGCGGTCAACAGCGTCTGCACTTTCGGCTGTAAAGGTCACCTCGCCGTCCGCTTCCTGCTCCAGCTCCACCTTGCAGATGCCCGGCACCGCACGTACAGCCGCCAAAATGGTCTGACTGTCGCCCAGGGCCGTGGCACGCAGGCAGCTGCCGGAAGCCAGTGTTTCGCCCAGCTGCTCCGGGGTGCCTTCGGCCACCAGCCTGCCCTTGGACAGAATGAGCACCTGACTGCACACCGCCTGCACTTCGCTGAGGATGTGACTGGACAGAATGACCGTATGAGCCTTGCCCAGTTCCCGGATCAGTTTGCGGATTTCAATGACCTGCGCGGGGTCCAGGCCCACAGTCGGCTCGTCCAGAATAATCAGCTTTGGGCTGCCCAGCAGTGCCTGTGCAATGCCCACACGCTGGCGGTAGCCCTTGGACAGGCTGCGGATGAGCCGAGGCAGCACCTCTTCCAGCCCGGTGCGGCGGGCCGCCTTGAGCACCTGCTGCTTCCGGTCAGCTTTTTTAACCCCTTTCAGCTCGGCTGCAAAGTTCAGATACTCCTGCACGGTCATTTCCGGGTAGAGGGGCGGCTGCTCCGGCAGGTAGCCCACGGAGGCCTTGGCCTGCTGTGCCTGCTCCGGCAGGCTGTAACCCGCCACCTTTACATCACCGCTGGTGGGGGCAAGATAGCCGGTGAGAATGTTCATAATCGTGGATTTTCCAGCGCCGTTCGGACCCAACAGCCCGTAGATCTGGCCATCCTCCACGGTAAAGGAAAGATCCTGAATGGCCGGGTGGCTGCCGTATTGTTTGCTCAAATGCGATACTTCGATCACTGCCAACGCTCCTTTTATGGATTGCCTGCGGTTTTTTGCGCCGCCGCACGCTTTTGCTTGAACTGCTTTAGTTTAGACGGAAAATGTGTTCAAATTGGGGCAAACCTGTGTGAGAAAGTGGAACAATTTGGCAATCGGCCCCTGTCCGGACGCAAAAAAAAAACGCCACCTCCCGAAGGAAGCGGCGCTAAATTGGCTATAATTACTTACGGCCGAAACGCTTGTTAAAGCGCTCAACACGTCCGCCGGTGTCAACCAGCTTCTGCTTGCCAGTGTAGAAGGGATGGCACTTGGAGCAAACTTCAACGTGGATCTCGGGCTTGGTGGAACGAGTCTTGATCACGTTGCCGCATGCGCAGGTGATGGTGCAGTCAACGTAATTCGGATGGATACCCTGTTTCATTCTTTTCACCTCATTTCTGGTTCTGACGTATTGGGGCCATATTAAAATGTATGTGCCCATCACAACCTTCAATATCGGCTACCCCCACGAGCGGCCTTGGAAACGATTGCCTGACTATTATATCACTTTTTTCAGGAAATGCAAGAGGAAAATCAAACTTTTTTACTCTGCCGTTTCCACTGCCGTGGGGTAGCCGGTGCGCACACAGCGCACGGCACACCGCGCGCGGCCGCCGGTGGTGCAGGTGAACAGGGTCAGATCCCAGGCATCATCTGTTTCCGGAGTGATCATACGCTCCACCTGAGTGGGCTGCACCACTTCCACGCTGGCCACTTCATAGCTCCAGCGCAGGCCGTCCATATCCGTAAAGTAGATGGGCGCACCCACATCCAGCCATTTGATGGGGCTGAAGTGCTTGGCGTAGTTATGGCCGCAGATCACCAGGTCGTCCGAATAGGTGGAGCCACTGTACCGGCCCGGTGCGATCTTCAGACCGTCATAGCTCCACTCGGCCATCACCGGCAGGTTCAGCCCCGCATCGGGAATGGACAGGTAGCCGATGTACTCCCAGCCGTCAATTTCTGCCGTAGTCATAGGCCGGGTGGGGTCCAGCTCCGGCTCTTCGGCAGGCAAGCTGCTTGAAGCATCGTCCCCGTTTTCGGTGATCGTTTCGGTCAGGGCCGTTTCCAGCTTGTCCAGTGCCTCCTGCGATGCCTTATCGGCACGGTTGGAATCCCACTGGTTGTATGCCATCAGAGCCAGCGCACCCAGAATGAGCAGCGCACCGACCACCATACAGATCTTTCCGATTCTCTGTCTCATTGTGCAAGTTCCTTTTTATCCAGCACCCAGCCCATGGCAAACAACAGCATTCCGCTGAAAGCCAGAACCGGGATGGGCCAGTTGAGCTGCCCGGTCTGCGGCAGCGCGGCTGTGTCCGGACGGCCGGTCAGAAGGGGGGCATCCGGGTTGGACGGGGCATCCGGACTTTCCGGTGCAGAGGGATTTTCTGCATTTCCCGGGGTGACCGGTGCATCCGGGCTGCCGGGCGAAACCGGTTGTTCCGGTTCGAACGGGGTTTCCGGCAGGTCCGGAATGTCCGGCTCCGAAGGCTCGGTGGGCACGGTAGGCTGCGAAGGCTTGCCGGGCGTATCCGGTTCTTCCGGCTCGGGATCCGGCACCAGGGTGCCCACCTTGGGAGTAGCATCTACATCGTAGCGCCAGTTGTCGCCCTGCGCATAGGGCAGCGACACCAAAAAGGAATTGATGGCGGCATACCCGCGCGAAGCTTTGGTCTGCACCACGAGATACAGCCCCAGCGGGAGATTCTCAAAGGTAACGTTGCCGTCCTCCCCCACTGCCTGGGTGGTGCCTGCAGCGGTGCGCGGCAGGTAAGCCTGCAGCTGCCCGGGCAGGCTGCTGTCCGTCAGATCTCCCAGGGGAATGCTGCAGTCCGCAAAGGCACCGCTGTAGGCAAAGCGCAGGTCTGCCCCGCGCTGCACCACATCCGCCACCTTGTACAGCGTCAGCTTGCCGCCGCGCACGGCAACATCATTCTGGCGGTCATACAGCCGGATGTGCACCGAACCGGTACGGCTCAGGTCGATGCCGGTTCCGGCAGCCAGCGCCGGCATTGCGCAGAGAAGCAGCAGGCACACCGCCAGCAGCGCTGCGGCACACCGCCGCTTGAATGCATCGTATTTCATGGTCTGCTCACTCCCCTTTCTTATGGTTTGCACGGCGTCTGCGCAGCATCCACCATGCAGCCGCTGCTGCTGTGCTGCCGCCCAGCAGGCCGAACAGCGCACTGCCCGAGCCGCCGGTGGACGGCAGACGGAAGCCGGTGTACACCAGGTTCTGAATGGTGATCTCACCGGTCTGGATGCCATCGTTGTTGCTGATGTACACGTTCCAGTTGCCGGAGGTCAGTTCCTCTACCATGTAATAGTATGCATTGCCCGCATCGTCCTGCGGCGGGATCTCCGTGCCCTGCCAGGTATAGGCCCAGCCGTTGCCTGTGTTCAGGGTTACAGGGGCACCCACGGCTTCCCGTACATCCGGATCATCGGTATAGCGGTAAAGCTGTACCAAAATTTCGTTTGCAGCCGGGGCGGTGGTCTGATTGGTGGTTTCGTCCAGCCAGATCTTGTGCACCGTCAGCTGATTGTAAACGTTTTCCAGCTGAAGGGTGGTCACGCCGGTGTTCAGTCCATAGGTAACCTGATTCTGCAAGATGGTCTCGCCGTTCACGTTCAGCCCATCCTCCATACCGGTGGCCTTTTTATAGGCAATCTGATCCGTCACGTTGTTCTCGTGGAAGATAACGTAGTGCGCAGTGCTGTCCTTCCGGTAGCCCGCCGGGGCATCCTGTTCCAGGATGCGGTACAGCGTGTTGGGTTTCAGGGTGCTGCCTGTGCCGGTATCGGTGATGTACCAGCGCAGCATTCCGTTTGCAGGGGTAGTTTCCCGGGCAACCTCGTTCCATGCGCCGGCTGCATACGCTTCAATGGTAAAGATGGCACCGGCCAAGGGCTGGCCGCTGTAGCTGTCGGTCTTATTCAGCACCAGCTGCCCCTGGCTTGCCGTTGCCGCAGACGCCTGTGACATGGTCAGGCCGTTGCTGCCGCTGCGGTATTTGTCGCTCAGGGTAACCTCATTGTTCATCACCGGGATGCGGCTGCTGCCCGGGTCGATGGCGCACTCATACACCAGCACCATGGGGGTGCGGTTGGGCACCTCCATGCGCAGCCAGCTGTCTGCATCCGGTTCCAGCAGGCGGTAGCGCCCGCTTTCCACTTCCTGCGTATAGGTGATCTGCCCGTTTTCAAACTTATAATAGTACAGCTTGACGCTGCTGCGGTCTCCGTAGGCCGTGGCACCCGTGGACGCACTGAGCGTGTCCTCCAGCAGGATGCTCTTCGCATCATCGCCATTGGCCGACAGGTCTTTGCCGTCCGGGTTGATGAACACCGTGTAGCGGGCACGGTCGATTAGAATTTCCTGTTCGTTGGTCAGCTGCTCGCCGTGCTTTTCCACCGCGTTCACGTTTTTGGTCACTGTGGTAACGGTCTCGGCTGTTTCATTGCCCCATGTCGCGGTATTGATGTACTTCACCTGATTCTGGGCCTTATCGTTCCAGCGCGGGTCCGCCGAGATGTTCACATCGTAGTGGTACTCAATGCGGTGCTGCTTCCCATCCGGGTTGTAGCCGCTCACCTTCAGGGTCAGGGTACCGTTTTCGTGCACGGCAGACCAGGAGCTGCTTTCCGGCATCTCGGTCTCGTCCACATACAGCTTGCCGGAACCGGCCACCAGCTGCACTTTATCGGCATTTTCCATGGTGTCGGTCAGGGTGATGGGGGCCGTATCGTCTGCACCGGTCATCAACACCAGCCGGTAATGCAGGATGCCCTTGTTCACCTCGTCCCGTGCCAGGGTGCTGTCGGTGTCGTAATTGTTGCCGCCGTCCGTGGACACCAGCTTTTCCAGCGTTTTATAACTGCGGTAACTGTCGGTGTCCTGGCTGTGGATCACCGAGCTGCCGTCCAGCAGGATATCCGCATGGTTTGCATAGGTCCAGGTATCGCCGCCGGGGGTGGTGCGGTCCTCGCGGGTGGGAATGTACTTTACCGCAATGCCGCGCACTGCGCTGCCCTCGGTTTTGCTGACCGCAATGGTAAAGCTGCGCACCGGGGTGGTATGGTTATCCGGAGCCACCACGCTGCCGCTGTCGTCCAGATACTGGATGGTCAGGTACGGTGCAGCCGCTGTATAATTCAGGTCTGTTCCGTCCCGCAGCAAAAGGGTCAGGCCGGTTTCAATGGCCGCCTGCAGCTCATCGGCATAGGCATAATGGGTGCCCGCCACGACATTGCCGTTCTGGTCCACGGCATTGCTGATGCTGTCCTTCAGGGTAAAGGCCGTTTTGCCCTCGCTGTTCACCGCATCAATGTTCCAATAGGCAATTTCACCTTCGGTCTTGGCCCGGGTTTTGGTCAGTGCCCATTCGCCCACCTGCAGGCCCACTTCCTTGCTGGCCTCGTAGTAGACAGTGCCTTTTTCCATTTTAGCAGTGTTCAGAACACTCGTTTTTCTTTCCGGAATGTTGGTCTGGAAGGTAATGGTATACGAAGCGCAGTCGCCAAATTCACTCGTATCCGGGATCGTATAGCCCTTTTCCGCAAAATCTTTTCCCTTTACGGTTTTTTGCATATTGTTGCTGCCCTTAATGGTCACATCACCCACAATGTACACGCCTTCCGGCAGGCTGTCGGTGATCTTATAATTCCGCAGGAATCCACCCATGCTCCGGTTGGGCGGGCGCACTGTAATGGTCCAGGTGATCAGGCCGGTGCTGATATCGTAGGTGCCGGTTTTGGTGATGCGGGTATCGCCAAAGGTGATCTTTTCGTCCTCATGAGCCTCCGGGCCGTTTTTCACCTGCGCCTGCACATAGTTCGTGATCTTGCCCGTGCCATCGGGGTTCTGCGCCAGTGTACCGAAACCGTCCGGCGGGATCACGATCTGATACCGCAGCACGTACTGCTCTCCCCGCTCCAGAGCGGGCAGATCTGCCGCCACCAGTGTTTTGAGGTCGGCGTTTTCTGCAGTTCCGGCCTTGTTGTTGATCTGGATCAACTCCGGAGACAATGTCTCAGTCGTTCCATCGTTCTTTTTCTTTTCCAGGCTGACAGAATTCTCCTCATACTGCCCGATCATGCGCCAATACGGATTCGTAGCAGCATAGTTCAGCATATCGCTCAAGGTCACCGTCTGGCCATCGGTTCCATTCTGTGTGCTTGCTGTAACAATGTATTTGATATAAATGTTGCCATCCTGATCAAACGTAAGCGGGCTGCTGCCCTCGCATGCTTTGTCAACCTTGATGTCCATATCCGGCTTCTGGATGGTCAGTTCGCAGTTGTCCTTGAACTTCACCTTGCCCTCTGTACCGGCGTCAAAGTAATTCAGCACCGCTTCCAGCGTAAACGTGCCATTGAACGGGGCACCATGCACATATTTTTCATCTATAAAGGTCAGCCGGGCTTCTCCGTCCTCGCCAATGGTGTATGTGCCAACGGGCTTATTATTATCGGCAACATCCAGGATCAGGCCATTCATTTTCATGCTGAGCGCCATTCCCTTGGGGATCTGGTACACCAGCTTGGTCTGCTCTGCGCTGAGCACATTCTGGTTCAGCGTATAGCTCAGTTTCACACGCACCTTGGTGCCATTCGGAACCGGCGCTGTAACATCCAGCGTTTCCCAGACATCGCTGCCCGGGGTCGTTTCCTTCTCATAGGTTACAGTTGTAATATAGTCTGCCAGCGAAAGGTCTCCTTCCGCAATAGCCGCCACACCATCGGCCGACACCTCGCCGGTGCGTTCCGCGGTTGCATAGCAGGTATCCCCTGCTTCATAGGAATCAGCGTCTGCTGCACCGACATCTTCCGGCGGTGCGCTGCTCTGGGCGGCATAGGCCCCCGTCAGCGAGATCACGCTGGAAACACTGGACATGCTCACCAGCACTTCGGCCACCTGGCCGTCCACATCGCCGGAGATCACCAGCAGGCTGGCAGCGGCGGCATCGGCCTCTGTGACAATGCCCACGGTATCCACCCCGGCGGCATCGGTGTAAAGCACGATATCGCCTGTCCGGGCTGTGGTGCCGTCCCCTTCCTGCAGCCAGGCAGAGCCGCGCAGCTCGCTGTGCAAAGCCTGCACGCCGGAGCGCTGGGGCACGATCTCCTGCGGGATGTCTGCATAATGCAGGCAGTAGGAAAGGAACATCACGTCCCACTCGCCATAGGGGTTGCCGTACCATACGCCATAGCGGGAGCAGCCGCGCCGGGTCTCCTCGTCCTCGGTATCCAGTTTGAAGCTTTTGCTGCTTTCGGTATAGCCAAGCTGGGAGGATGCCACCGTGATCAGATCCTCCGGCCAGTTTCCGGTCAGAGTAGTGTCGGTCTGCGCCAGCCAGTCCTCTTCACCCTCTGCATCGGCCAACGGGTCGGTCAGGCAGTCCACCGTGTGGTGGTGCTCCGGAAGCGTGCAAACCAGCCGTTCCTCATAGCAGGCATCGGTGTGATGATGGATCACTTCCGCCGCCACCGGCTTTGCAGCGGAAGCAGCAGGCAGCTCCACAGTGTTCTGTTCCTCGTTCACCGCCGGGGCTGCGGGCTGTGCGGCAGCCGATGCCGCCGTGTCCGGTTCGCCCTCGGTTTTGCCGCACACCAGCACCTGCTCGGTTTTGTAGCATTTGCCGGAGTGGGTATGCTCAAACTGATCGCAGATCAGCGCATTGGTCTCCGGGTCAAAGCAGTCGTCCGTGTGCACATGCTCGTCCTCATAGCAGGTCAGAATGCGGCGCACTTCGTAGCAGGCATCGGTATGCACATGGCCTGCGGCGTGGTTTTCGGCATCCAGCCCGTCATCCGTCTGCACGGCTTCTTCGGTTGGTTGTTCCGCTGCTTCCGGCAGTTCCGGCTCGGCATCCGCACCGAATGCTTCGTCCAGCGGAGCATCGTCCGGCAGCGGGGCGGCGGCAGAGCTTTCCGGTTCGCCTTCCTGGTAGCCGCAGATCAATACTTTTTCGTAACAGGCCTCGGTGTGCTCATGCTCCTCATAGCCGCACAGGTAATCTGCTGTAGCGAAATAGCCCACCCCGTGCAGCCGCCAGTTGACGAACAGGGTGGTGACCAATGCCAGCACCAGCAGCATGGCAGCGCACCGCCGCGCGAACCGATGGTTCTGCCGGAACTTTTCTGTCAGATTGGTTACAACGTCCTTCATAGTATGACCTCATTGCGTATCGGAAACGGTCCGTGTTCATATAGAGTGATTATAGCATGTCCTTGTACAGATTACAATTCAAAAATGTGCTTTGCCGCGGCCTTTCTGTCCTTTTCCGGCACCAGACGGGTCACCAGCTCCAGCAGCAGCGGGGTCAGGGGCAGCCACAGCAGCGTGCAGAAAACATTGAACAGGGTGTGCGCGTTGGCAATCTGCCGGGGCAGCACCGCAGCTGCCGGTCCTTTGGGCGAAAGCACTTCCACCAGCTGCACAAACTGCGGCAGCAGTCCCAGACACAGCACCGCACCGGACAGGTTGAACACGCAGTGCGCCGCGGCCAGCTGCTTTGCACTGCGCGGCTGCCCGATGGATGCCAGCACCGCTGTGATGGTGGTGCCGATGTTATCCCCCAGCAGCACGGGAACCGCCCCTGCAAGGCCCAGCAGGCACCCGCACTCCGGCCCCGGCTGGGCTGCAGTGCGCTGCAGCACCGCAATGGTGGCCGAGCTGCTCTGCACGGTCAGGGTCATGCCCAGGCCTGCCAGCAGGCCCAGACCGGGCCGGTGCTGCACCTGCACCATCCATTGCCGGAACACCGGGCTTTCCGCCAGCGGCTGCAATGCCTCCGCCATGACCGTGATGCCCTCAAACAACAGGCCGAAGGCAAACAGCGCTTCCCCGGCTGCATGGATGCGGCCTTCCTTCCAGAAAAACCACAGCAGCAGTCCAGCAAACAGCAGCAGATGCCGGACATCTTCCAGCCGGAAGGCCAGCAGCTGAGCAGTGACTGTGGTGCCGATGTTGGCCCCGAACACCACCGGCACGGCCCGCCGCAGCGGCAGCAGACCGGCGCTGACAAACCCCAGCACCAGCACGGTGACGGCAGAACTGCTCTGCAACACCATCGTTACCACCAGCCCCGCAAACACCCCGGCCAGTGGGCTGCCCGTCAGGCGGGCCAGGGCGTTTTTCAATCCGGCTCCGGCTGCCTGCTGCAGAGCACGGGTCAGAGTGTCCATACTATATAAAAAAAGTGCCAGCCCGCCAAAGAGCTGGGCCAGCATTGCTAGGCTCTGTTCCATCCGCCTGCCCCCTTCTTTTATATGTATGCAGAACCCTCTCAGGCAAACCCGTCAGGGCTTGCCTGAGAGGGTTCTGCCCTTTATGAACTTTCATTGAACATTTCAAAATCCCCTTGCAATCCGGGCGCGGCAGGTATATCATTATCAGGCGTTAATTATTAACATCTGTTAAGTATTTTGCAAAAGGAGGGAGATCGTGACAGACCAGTCCGAACCCACGCTGAGCTTCCAGGGCCTCTGCCATTACCTCGGGCGGCTGAGCAAGGCGTCCCGTGCCGGCATGAAAGCCGCTCTGAATGGCTGCCCCAAATGCCATTTCCCCATGCTGGAAGGCATCATTCATACCATCAATGTCCATGGGCAGGACGGTACCATCTCGGTATCCGATCTGGCCGGGGAGCTGCATCAGACGCTGCCGGCCATCAGCCGGGCCCTGCGGTTGATGGAAACCGATGGCCTGCTCATTCGGGAGACCGCCCCGGACGACCGCCGCAAAACTCTGGTGCGCATCACCCCCGCCGGGTATGCAGCCTGCAGCCAGTGCGAGGACGCCCTGAGCGACTATTTTTCCTGCATCATTGCACGGCTGGAGCCGCAACAAGCAGCCCAGCTGAATGCACTGCGCGGTGCACTGATGGACGCCGTTGTGGCGGAAAACGCCGCGCGCCAAACCAAACCGGAAGGAGAACCGAACCATGACAAAGATCTTTAAGCAGCTGGCCCGGCACTGGGCTGTCTGCCTTGTGGTGTTTGCGCTGCTGTTTGTGCAGGCGTACTGCGACCTTTCACTGCCGGACTACACCAGCAAGATCGTGGACACCGGCATCCAGCAGGGCGGTATTGAAAGCCCCCTGCCCCAGACAGTGCGCAAGAGCACGCTGGACGCACTGAGCCTGCTGATGAACGAGGAGGATGCGCAGAAGCTGCAAAACGCCTACCAGTACTACCTGCAGGACGATGGCGTTCTGCAGCTGCGCTCCGACCTGACCGAGGACGAGCGCACCGCGCTGGAAGATGCCGTGACCACCCCGGACATCGTGCTGTATATGGCCGCCGCACAGGCAGCCAACGCCCCTGCCGGGCAGACTTCCATGGGCATGACCAGCTTTGCCGACATGCAGGCGGCATCCTCTGAGAGCACCGCCACGGATACCGTGACCGCAGCCCCCACAGCGGATGATCTGGACACCGTATGCGCCCAGTTTGCCGCTATGAGCCAGATGCCCGGCTTTGACCGCACCGCCATCCAGCAACAGCTGGCCGGCGCCTTCGCCAGCCTGGACGACACCGTGGCGGAAAACCTCAAGAGCCAGTCTCTGCTGCTGGTGGGGCTGGAATACGAGGCCCAGGGCGTTGCCCACGATGTGCAGATGCGTTACCTCTTCCGGGTGGGCGGCCAGATGCTGGCCCTCACCCTGCTGATGGTGGCCGTGGCTGTGGCCGTGGGCTTCCTTGCCTCCCGGGTGTCTGCCGCCATTGGCCGAGACCTGCGCCGGGAGACCTTCTCCAGTGTCATCGGTTTTTCCAACGCGGAGATCGAGAATTTTTCCACCGCATCCCTCATCACCCGCACCACCAACGACATTCAGCAAGTGCAGTTCGTCTGCGTCATGCTGCTGCGCATGGTGGCCTACGCGCCCATTCTTGGCATTGGCGGCGTGATCCATGTGCTGAACAGCAGCACCGGCCTTTCCTGGATCATTGTGCTGGATGTGGCAGTTCTGCTGCTGCTCATCGTCTTTTTGATGAATGTGGCCATGCCTAAGTTCAAGATCATGCAGCAGCTGGTGGACCGGCTGAATCTGGTCAGCCGCGAGATCCTGACCGGCATCATGCCGGTGCGCGCCCTCAGCCGCGAACAGTTTGAGGAGCAGCGCTTTGACAAGGCCAACAAGGACCTGATGGGCACCCAGCTGTTCACCAACCGCGCCATGGTGGCCATGATGCCCTTTATGACCCTGATCATGAACGGCACCAGCCTGCTCATCGTCTGGTTCGGCGGCAAGGCTATGGACGCCGGCACCATGCAGGTGGGCGAGATGATCGCCTTTATCACCTACACCATGCAGATCGTCATGTCCTTCCTGATGCTGGCCATGGTGGCCGTCATGCTGCCCCGCGCCGGTGTGGCCGCAGACCGTATCGACGAGGTCATCCGCACCAAAGCCACCATCCACGACCCGGACGAAGCCACGGCCAAAGCCGCACAGGAGCACAAAAACTGGCAGGGCGTTGTGCAGTTCAACGATGTAAGCTTCCGCTACCCCGGTGCCGACAGCGATGCACTGGAGCACATCAGCTTTACCGCCAAGCCCGGCGAGACCACCGCCATCATTGGTTCCACCGGCTGCGGCAAGTCCACCCTGCTCAACCTCATCCCCCGCTTTTACGATGTGACCGGCGGCAGCGTGACCGTGGACGGCATGGATGTGCGCGAAATGCCGCAGGCACAGCTGCACGACCTGCTGGGTTATGTGCCCCAGAAGGGCGTGCTGTTCAGCGGCACCATCGCTTCTAACCTGAAATTCGGCGGGGAGCACATCACCGATGCCCAGGCGCAGAAAGCCGCTTCCATTGCGCAGGCCACCGAGTTTATTGATGCCAAACCCGAGGGCTATGCAAGCCCCATTGCTCAGGGCGGCTCCAACGTATCCGGTGGCCAGAAGCAGCGGCTTTCTATTGCCCGGGCCATTGCCAAGAACCCCAAAATTTATCTGTTCGATGACAGCTTCTCCGCCCTCGACTTCAAAACCGATGTGGCCCTGCGCCGCGCCCTGAAAGCGGAAACCGACAACGCCACCGTCATCATTGTGGCACAGCGCATTTCCACCGTGCTGCACGCCAGTCAGATTTTGGTGCTGGACGAAGGCCGCCTGGTGGGCAAGGGCACCCATGCCCAGCTGATGGTCAGCTGCCCGGAATATCAGGAGATCGCCCACAGCCAGCTGAGCCAGAAGGAACTGGACCTTGAACATCTGAACACGGAAAAGGAGGGTGAGTGATATGCCAAGACCCGGAAAAATGACCACCGAGCGTGCCAAGGACTTCAAGGGCACGCTGCGGCAGCTGCTTGGCACCATGAGCCGCTATAAACTGCCGCTGATCACCGCCATTGTGTTTGCCATTCTGTCCACCATCTTCAACATTGCAGGCCCCAAAGTGCTGGCAAAAGCCACCACCGCCCTTGCCACCGGCTGGATCGCCAAACTGCGCGGCACCGGCAGCATCGACTTTGTGTATATCGGCCGCATTCTGCTGTTTTTGCTGGGGATGTACCTGCTGAGCAGTGCCTTCAGCTTTATTCAGGGCTGGCTGATGACCGGCCTTTCCCAGAAGGTGTGCTACGACTTCCGCAAGCAGATCAGCGAAAAGATCAACCGCCTGCCTCTTGCTTACTTTGAAAAGCGCACCGTGGGCGAGGTGCTGTCCCGCATTACCAACGATGTGGACACCCTGGGCCAGAGCCTGAACCAAAGCATTACCCAGCTCATCACCAGCGTGACCACCATGATCGGTGTGCTGGTGATGATGCTGTCCATCAGCCCCAAGATGACCCTGATTGCCCTGCTGATCCTGCCGGTGTCGCTGGTGCTGGTGCTCATCGTGGTCAAGTTCAGCCAGAAGTACTTCAAGGCCCAGCAGGCAACGCTGGGCGTAGTCAACGGCCAGGTGGAAGAAGTATACTCCGGCCACAATGTGGTCAAGGCCTTCAACCGCGAAGCCGTGGTGCTGGCCGACTTCAACGCCGCCAACGATAAGCTCTATGAATCCGCCTGGAAGAGCCAGTTCCTCTCCGGCCTGATGATGCCCATCATGAACTTTGTGGGCAACCTGGGCTATGTAGCCGTGGCCATCGTGGGCAGCATTTTTGCGGCCAACGGCACCATTACCATCGGCGACATCCAGGCCTTTATCCAGTACGTCAAAAACTTCACCCAGCCCATCCAGCAGCTTTCGCAGGTGAGCAACATGCTGCAGAGCATGGCCGCCGCCGCTGAGCGCGTGTTCGAGTTTCTGAACGAGCCGGAAGAAGATCAAATCGCCGACCCCGCCCGCCGGGCCAACCCCAGCTGCATTGATGGGCAGGTCACCTTTAACCATGTTAAGTTCGGCTACACGCCGGAAAAGACCATCATCCACGACTTCAGCTGCGAAGTCAAACCGGGCCAGAAGGTGGCCATTGTTGGCCCCACCGGTGCCGGCAAGACCACCATGGTCAAGCTGCTGATGCGATTCTACGATGTGGACTCCGGTTCCATCACCCTGAACGGTCACGATGTGCGCGACTTTGACCGCAGTGCCCTGCGCGAAGGCTTTGGCATGGTGCTGCAGGACACCTGGCTGTTCAAGGGCACCATCATGGAAAACATCCGTTATGGACGTCTGGACGCCACCGATGAGGAGGTAATCGCCGCCGCCAGGGCTGCCAACGCCGACCACTTCATCCGTACCCTGCCCGGCGGCTATCAGATGGAGCTGAACGAGGACGCGTCCAACGTGAGCCAGGGTCAGAAACAGCTGCTCACCATTGCCCGCACCATTCTGGCCGACAACCGCATCCTCATTCTGGACGAGGCCACCAGCAGTGTGGACACCCGCACCGAGCAGCGCATCCAGACCGCTATGGACCGCCTGATGGAAGGCCGCAC
Organism: uncultured Faecalibacterium sp.; assembly: GCA_934561485.1. Taxonomy (GTDB): domain Bacteria; phylum Bacillota; class Clostridia; order Oscillospirales; family Ruminococcaceae; genus Faecalibacterium. Next base: position 2,720 of record CAKTGS010000029.1, on the reverse strand, counting down.
CAGCTTTGTGATTGCACACCGCCTGTCCACCATCAAAGACGCCGACCTCATCCTTGTGATGCGGGACGGTGACATTGTGGAACAGGGCACCCACGACCAGCTGCTGGAAGCCGGCGGCTTCTACGCAGACCTGTACAACAGCCAGTTTGAGGACGTAGTGGACTGACGCTTTTCCCGGGGACATCTCCCCTTTTGAATTTTTCCTTTTCAAACGCCGCCCGGCGGGGCCTGCCCTGTGCAGACTCTGCCGGACGGCTCTTTTTGTGCGCAGAGAACAAAATGCCCCGGCAGGCGCTGCATTGCAGCAGGCCCGCCGGGGCATAAGTTATTTTTCCGTTCAGCTGTTACTTTCTGCCGTGCAGGATGGGCGACAGCGGCTTGTAGATCAGCATACACAGCACTGCATCCAGCAGTCCCTTGACCAGCGTGAAGGGCATGTTGAAGATGATCAGGCACTTGATCAGACTGTTTGCAGAAGGCAGAATGGCCTGGTACATCCCCAGAATGGCTTCCATCGGCATGTGGTAGAAGGTCACATAAGCCGGATAGGTGATGAAGTAGTTGGACGGTACGCTGAACACGGCCATGATGGCTGCGCCTGCAATGGCACCGATGATTGCCGTTTTACGGCTCTTGTGATGTTTGTAAATAAAGCCCGCTGCGGCCGAGAACACCGCGCCCAGCATGAAGTTGCACAGCTCACCCACACCTGCCGTGGAGGTGCCCTTGATCACAATGTGCAGCAGGTTCTTCATAAAGCTGATCACCACGCCGTATACCGGGCCGAGTGCAAAAGCACCCAGCAGAGCCGGCAGATCGGAAAAGTCCATCTTAACAAAGCTGGGGATGAGCATCGGAATGGGAAATTCGATGAACATCAGGATGAATGCCACCGCACTGAGCATGGCGGCAACGGTCAGGTTGTGGGTCGTATTCTTTTTCATGGTTTTGTCCTCCCCGGGGATTCTCCCCGCATCAAAATTCAGAAAGCCCTTTCGCTCTGCTTTTGGAACGGGAAAGACAAACAGAAAAGCGCCCTGCTGCAAAAAAACACTGCAACAGGGCGCGTAGACAACAATTTGCCTGCCGTTTCTTGCATCCGGACTATACCGTTGGTCCCGGAGTTGCACCGGGTCAGCACCCTTGTGGGTGGTCGCGGACTTTACCGCCAGTGGGGAATCGCACCCCGCCCTGAAACGAACTTTCTGGCAAAGAGTATAGCCCGGCAAACCGGATTTGTCAAGCCCTCTCCTGCCATTTTCTGCGACCCCGCCGGAAAAGTCCGACTTCTCCCGCCAAATTCACAGCGGGGCGCTTGTTCCCGGCGGGCAATTATGGTATAGTTTATAGCAGTCTGCGTTTTTCATGCACCCTGCAGCCTGCCGCAGCGGCACTGCCCGTGAAATTGCGGCAAGACGTTAAAAAGCAAAACGGAGGTTTCTATGATTTTCTCAGTTCGTAATCTGTCTTTTGAGCTGGGGCCGCTGCTGCTGGAAGGCTGGCTGGCCTTTGCGGCACGCGTGGTTTGTGCCCTGCTCCTTCTGCTGGCAGGTGCCGTGGTTTCGGCTCTGCTGCGCAAAAAGGTGTTTCCTGCCCTACAGCGCCGCACCTGGCGGCTGGCCTCTACCCCCATTCTGCTGCGCAGCCTGGAACTGCCGCTGGAACACATGGCTGCCTGGACTGGTGTGTATCTGGCCCTTGCCAGCCTGCCGTGGGGCATTTCCGGTTTTTCCAAGGTGCTGTTCACAGCCTATCAGGTGCTGATGACCTTCTTCCTGTGCGAGGGCCTGTACCAGGCATCCGATCTGGCCGACCTTCTGCTGGCCTCCTGCAGCCCGGAGATCCGTTCCAACAAAACCCTGCTCTCCCTGCTGGACACCACCTACAAAGTGCTGGTGATCGTGCTGGGCGTTGCCACCATCGCGCAGGAAGCAGGCTTCCCCATTGGCAGCATCGTTGCCGGTGCCGGACTTGTCGGCCTGACCATTTCTCTGGCTGCACAGGAAAGCGCCAGCAACCTGTTTTCCGGCATCGTGATCCTGCTGGACAAGCCCTTCTCTGTGGGCGACTGGATCACAGTGGGCGATGTGGAAGGCGAAGTCATCGACATCAACTTCCGCTCCACCCGCATCCGCTCGCCGGATAAAACGGTGAGCATTGTGACCAACAGCAAGATCTGCTCTTCTACCGTGCAGAATGCCGCCCTGCGCAGTATGCGCCCGTATAAGTTCACTCTGGGCGTGACCTATAACACCACCCGCCCTCAGTTGGAACAGCTGATGAAGGACCTGACCGCCCTGCTGGAAAACAGCCCCTACACCAACAAGGGCACCAACATGGTGCAGCTGACCGGCTTTGGCGATTCCAGCATCAACATCCTGGTCTCCGCTTACCTGAACACCAATACCTACGCCCGGTTCCTGGAAATGCAGAACGATCTAAACCTGGACATCATGGACATTATGAAGCAAGATGGCGTAGAGTTTGCCTTCCCGTCCAGCACCGTATACCTCGCAAAAGAGAATTGAAGTTTCTCCAAAAGCTCTCCGTTCCGGAGGACTTTTTCTGTGCAGGAAATTGCCTGCATACCACAAACGCCCCCGAAAACCGGCTTTGCAAGCCAACTTTCGGGGGCGTCTTTTCTGGAGCTACTGATCCGATTCGAACGGACGACCTGCTCATTACGAGTGAGCTGCTCTACCGGCTGAGCCACAGTAGCA
>CAKTGS010000028.1 GCA_934561485.1 uncultured Faecalibacterium sp. | reverse complement strand
CTGGTTGCAGGCACCTATAAGAAGTGGGCCATCGAGAACGGCAAGAAGTACTTCTCCGTTGCTTCCGGCGGCGGCACCGGTCGTACCCTGCACCCCGATAACGTGGCTGCAGGCCCCGCAAGCTACGGCCTGACCGACTCTCTGGGCCGCGTGCACGGCGATGCTCAGTTCGCTGGCTCTTCTTCTGTGCCCGCTCACGTTGAGATGATGGGCCTGATCGGCATGGGCAACAACCCCATGGTCGGCGCTACCGTTGCATGTGCTGTTGCTGCAGCACAGGCCAACGCATAATTCCCTTTCTTAGTTCGGCAGAGGGGGCTCCCTTCCGAATGGGCGGCCCCCTTTTTATGCTGATGGATGTTTGAAACAACAAACTTTGAAAAGAAGAAAAGAAGGAGCATTTCCCATGAGAAAACGCATTGCTGCGTTTGCACTGGCTGCCGCCATGACCCTGAGCCTGTTTGGCTGCGGTGCAAAGAGCAACTCCACTTCCAATGGCAGTGTGTCCGGCGACTTTACCGGCACTGCCAAGGGTATGGGCGGTGATGTGACCGTTACCCTGACCCTGACCGATGGCAAGATCACCGACTGCAAGGCAGAAGGTGCTGACGAGACCCAGGGCATTGGCACCCTGGCTCTGGATCAGCTGCCCGGTGCGATCGCTGAAAGCGGCAGCATTGCCGTGGACGGCGTGGCCGGCGCAACCATCACTTCCGATGCTATCAAGGAGGCTGCTGCTGCCGCTCTGACCGCAGCCGGCCTGAACCCCGATGACTTCAAGACTGCTGTGGAGAACAGCGGCGAGAAGGCCGAGGACAGCACCATTGACGCTGACGTTGCCATCGTGGGCGCTGGCGGCGCAGGCATGACTGCTGCCATCACCGCTGCTGCCGAGGGCAAGAGCGTTGTCATTCTGGAGAGCCAGCCCATGGTGGGCGGCAACTCTGTGCGCGCTACCGGCGGCATGAACGCCGGCAAGACCGAGTTCCAGGATGAGAACGAGTTCGGCGAGTCCGCAGGCGTGGAAAAGACCCTGAAGTCCGCTGCCGAAAAGTACGCCGACAACGAGACCATCACTGCTCTGGCCAAGACCGTTTCCGAGCAGTGGGCAGAGTACCAGAAGAACCCCACCGGCTACTTCGACTCTGTGGAGCTGATGGAGCTGGATACCATGATCGGCGGCAAGGGCATCAACGATCCCGCCCTGGTGGAGACCCTGTGCGAGAACTCTGCTGACGCCATCGACTGGCTGGACGAGCACGGCATCACCCTGCACAACGTTTCCAGCTTTGGCGGCGCTTCCGTCAAGCGCATCCATCGCCCGGTGGATGCTGACGGCAAGGTGGTTTCCGTTGGTTCTTACATGATCCCCCTGCTGCAGGAGAACTGCGACAAGGCTGGTGTGCAGACCCTGCTGAACACCACCGCTACCGAGCTGCTGACCGATGCCAACGGCGCTGTGGTCGGCGTGAAGGCTACCGGTGCTTCCGGTGAGACCGTTACCGTCAATGCCAAGGCTGTGGTGCTGACCACCGGCGGCTTCGGCGCAAACCTGGACATGGTTACCGAGTACAAGCCCGAGCTGAAGGGCTTTATGACCACCAACGCTGCCGGCGCTCAGGGCCAGGGCATTGAGATGGCTACCGCCATCGGTGCAGGCACTGTGGACATGGATCAGATCCAGATCCACCCCACCGTGGAAGCCAACACCGCTGCTCTGATCACCGAGGGCCTGCGCGGCGATGGTGCCGTGCTGATCAACGCCGAAGGCAAGCGCTTCATCGATGAAGTGGGCACCCGTGACGTGGTTTCTGCCGCTGAAATCGCTCAGACCGGCAGCTACAGCTGGCTGGTTGTGGACCAGGCTATGGCAGATGCTTCCAGCGTCATCCAGGGCTACATCAAGAAGGGCTACACCGTGACCGGTGAGACCTACGAGGAACTGGGCAAGGCTATGGGCGTTGATGAGACTGCCTTTGCTGAGACCATGAACAACTGGAACAGCTGCGTGGACGCCAAGAACGACCCCGACTTTGGCCGTACCAGCTTTGCAAACAAGCTGGATACCGCTCCGTACTACGCCATCAAGGTCACCGCTGGTGTGCACCACACCATGGGCGGCCTGACCATCAACACCAACACCGAAGTGCTGAAGGCTGACGGTTCCGTCATCCCCGGTCTGTTCGCTGCTGGTGAGGTCACCGGCGGTGTGCACGGTGCAAACCGTCTGGGCGGCAACGCCGTGGCCGACTTTACCGTCTTTGGCCGCATTGCAGGCAAGGCTGCCAGCGAGTACGCTGCATGAGCGTAAACCGTAAAAAAACGGACACCGCTGCCCCCAAGGGCAGTGCGTGGAAGAAAAACGTGCTCTTTGCCCTGGTGGTGCTGGCTCTGGCTGCCGCGATCCTGATTGCGGTGCGGGTGCTGCACCCCGGCAAGGGGAGCGGGCTGCAGGCCGTGGTCGATTTTGGCAGCGGCGTGTCCGAGACCCTTTCGCTGGACAAAGACTACGATTACCTGTATGATGTGGGCGATTACGTGGTGCATCTGCAGGTAAAGGATGGTGCTGTCTCCTTTCAGGACAGTCAGTGCCCGGACCATGTGTGCGAGCAATTCGGCTGGCTGGACAAGGAAGGTGCATGGGCAGCCTGCGTGCCCGCAGGCGTGTACGTGGTGGTAACCGCCGCAGACGCATCCTGACAAACAAGAGAACGACCCCCGGAACATGCGTGCTCCGGGGGTCGTTTTTTGCTGTCCGGTGCCGGAAAACCCGGGCCGCCCCTGCAGCTTTGTTGAAATTTGATGAAACTTTGACGAAAATGCCCGAAACCGAAATTTGGACGTTTGTGCATTGCCGGAAAATGTGATACACTACAAAAAACGCAGGCAGAATGCCCTGCGCCAAAGCAAAGACCCACAGGCAGATGATCCCGCCTGAACAGGCTTTAGGAGGAAACGACAAGCATGACCTGGAAAAAGAACCCGACTTCAGCCGCCGACCCGCAGCAGGGCAGCGCAAAGGCTTCTGCCGCAGGCGGGCCTGCAGCATTTGTAAAAAAGAACTGGAAATGGCTGGTGCCGGTGGTGTGCGTGGCGGCCCTGGGCGGCTGGTGGCTGCTCAAACCCAAGGATGCCCGCCCCGCCAATGTGGACACCAGCTATGTGGAGGCTGCACCGGAGCTGCGGGACCTGACCAACACCCTGAGCGGCACCGGCACCCTGAAGCCTGCCAACACCTACAGCGTCAAGTCGCTGGTGGCGGGCAAGGTGCTTACCAGCACCATTGAAGAGGGCGATGTGGTGGAAGAGGGCACTGTGCTGTACACGGTGGACAGCTCGGACGCCGCCACCAAGGTGGAGCAGGCAGAAATTGCCCTGCAGCAGGCCCAGCGCAGCTATGAAAAAACGGCCGACCGCCAGTATGTGCGTGCCGATGTGGCAGGCACCGTGAGCAGCCTGAAGGTGGCCAAGGGCGATGAAGTGACCAGCGGCCAGGAAGTGGCTGTGATCCGTGACAGTTCCAGAATGACCCTGGCGCTGGAATTTCCCGCTGCGGATGCAGCTTCCTTCTCTGTGGGGCAGAGCGCCCAGGTGACCCTGGACGGCACCTTTGAAACCCTGACCGGCACCATTACTGCCGTGACCGGCACGGACGCTCTGAGCACTGGCAACCTGCTCACCCGCACCGTGACCATTGCGGTGAAAAATGCAGGTGGTCTGACCACCGCTCAGGCGGCCACCGCCACCGTCAACGGGGTTAGCTCCATTGGCGCGGCAACCTTCCAGTACCAGGCCGAGCGCACCCTGACCGCTCTGGCCGCCGGTACGGTGACGGCCATCAACGTGCAGGAGGGCAGCGCGGTGAACAAGGACGATATCATCCTGACCCTCAGCGGCGAGGAGCTGACCGAGGCCATCCAGTCTGCCTCCGAGACCCTGCGCGGTGCAGAGCTGTCCATGGAGAGCACCCAGGACGCCATGAACAACTACACCATCACTTCGCCCATCAGCGGCACCATCATTGAAAAAGCGGCCAAAACCGGCGATGCCCTGAGCAGCGGCAGCGACCTGTGCACCATTTACGATTTGAGCTACCTGGAAATGACCATCAATGTGGACGAACTGCAGGTGAGCAGCCTGTCGGTGGGGCAGACTGTGCAGGTCACGGCCGATGCCGTGCCGGACAAGACCTACGAGGGCATCGTTACCCGCGTGTCCATGAAGGGCGACACCAGCGGCGGCACCACCACCTACCCGGTCACCGTACGCATTGACGAGACCGAAGGCCTGCGCCCGGGCATGAACGCCAATGCACAGATCGTGGTGGCACAGGCTCAGAATGCACTGTCGGTGCCCAATGCAGCCATTGTGCGCGGCGGCTATGTGCTGGTGACCCAGGATTCCCCCAGCGCCGCCAACGCAGACCCGGATATGATCGCCCCGGATGGCTTTGTGTACGTGAAGGTCAAGCTGGGCGTGAGCGATAACGACTATACCCAGGTGGTCAGCGGCCTGACTGCGGAGGATACCATTGGCTACGACCCCAGTTCCGTGAGCAGCGATGGCTATTACGATGACGGCAGCGGCGTGGTGTACACCAACAGCGCAGCGGCGGACACCGGCTCTGCCGATGCTGCCGACACGGCAGATACGGAAAACACCGAGGAAGCTGAAGATGCTGCAGACGGTGAGGATGCCGGCGGAGTCGATGCAGCCGGCGGCATTGACCCGGCAACAGCAGGCGCCGTGGTCCTGAACTGATACGGAGGAAGGCATGAGCGCTCTGATCGAGTTTGACGAGGTTTGCAAATATTACCAGATGGGCGACACCACGGTAAAGGCGGCAGACCACATTACCATGCAGATCGACAAAGGCGAGTTCGTGGCCATTGTGGGCCAGTCCGGTTCCGGCAAATCCACCTGCATGAACATCATCGGCTGTCTGGATGTGCCCACCCACGGCACGTACCGGCTCAACGGACGGGACGTTGGCAAAATGAACCGCAACGAGCTGGCAGCCATCCGCAACGAGATGCTGGGCTTTATCTTTCAGCAGTACAACCTGCTGCCCAGGCTCAACCTGATGGAAAACGTGGAGGTGCCGCTGGTGTATGCGGGGGTTCCCCGCGCCGAGCGGCACGCCCGCGCCCGGGAGGTGCTGGAACAGGTGGGCCTGGGCGATAAGCTCAAAAACCGGCCCAACCAGCTGTCCGGCGGCCAGCAGCAGCGCGTGTCCATTGCCCGCGCTCTGGTGCGCAACCCGCCGGTGATCCTGGCGGATGAACCCACCGGCGCACTGGACAGCCACACCGGCCGCGAAGTGCTGGGCATGCTGCAGCAGCTGCATGAACAGGGCCACACCGTGGTACTGATCACCCACGACAACTCCATTGCCGTGCAGGCAGACCGCATCATCCGCCTGGAAGATGGCCGGGTGGTCTACGATGGCGACTCCCATGCGCCGGAGGCCATTGTGCAGCCCACCCTGCAGCCCGATGCGCCGGAAAAGGAGGAACAGGCATGATCTTTGAAACCTTCCGGCAGGCCATCCAGAACGTGTGGAGCAACAAGCTGCGCACCTTTCTGACCATGCTGGGCATCATCATCGGTGTGATGGCGGTCATCGTCATTGTGGGCCTGGGCAACGGCATGACCAAAAGTATGCGCGACAGCTTTACGGCCATGGGCACCAACACCCTGAACATTCAGGTGTGGGGCTACGGCTCCCGCACCGCTTCGGTGGAGGACGTGTACAAGATTGCCGACCAAAACCGTGATCTCATCCAGGCCATCTCGCCGGAGATCGACTTCAGCGGAACCGGCAACCTGAAGATCGGCACTAACACCTACCGCTGGACCACCATCAATGGCGTGGACGAAAACTACACATCCATGCAGAATTATCACATTGCCCAGGGGCGCGGCCTGCAGTACATGGACATGAAGGACAACAAGCAGGTGTGCATCATTGGCGATTACATCAACCGGGTGGCCTTTGGCGGCAACGGCCTGGGTCAGACCCTGAAGGTCGGAGCCCACAAGTTCCTGGTGGTGGGCGTGCTGGCGGCCAAGGTCAGCGATCCCGACATGCAGGAAAGCTCGGACGACAACTGCGTTTACCTGCCTTACAGCACGGTGACGCGTCTTTCCAACCTCAGCTCGGTGAACAACTACACCGCCGTCATGGTGGACGAGAGCCGCGCCAACGAGGCCAAAACGGCTGTGGAAAACGGGCTGCTGGCGCTGCTTGGCTCGGACAACGGCTATTATGTCTACAGCGCCAGCGAATGGCTGGAAGAGATGAACAAGATGATCAATATGGTCATTGTGATCCTTACCGGCATTGCAAGCATCTCGCTGCTGGTGGGCGGCATCGGCATCATGAACATCATGCTGGTGTCGGTGACGGAGCGCACCCGCGAGATCGGCATCCGCAAGGCGCTGGGCGCCAAGGAGCGCACCATTCTGGCCCAGTTCGTGGTGGAAGCTGCCACCACATCGGCCCTGGGCGGCGTGCTGGGCATTGCGCTGGGCTACCTGGTGAGCATGGCAGCCAACCGGATCCTGCCCATGCTGGCCAGCGGCGTGGATGTCACGGTAAGCCCCTCGTTCAACTCCATTGCGGTGGCCTTTGGCATCTCAGTGGGCATTGGCGTGCTGTTCGGCTATCTGCCGGCCCGGCGCGCCGCCCGCCTGAACCCCATCGAGGCTTTGCGCTACGATTAAAGAAAACCCTCTCACGGCAGCGCCCGCAGCGGCGCAGTGCCGGTGCACCCCCGGATGGGGGAGCCGAGAATCAAGGAGGCAACTATGAAAAAACGGTTTCTTGCATTCCTGCTGGCGGTCAGCATGGCAGTGTCCATGCTGGCGCTGCCGGCAGCGGCGTCCGGTGCCAGCAACACCGCCGTTCAGATGGCGATTACTCTGGGGGCCATGGACACCACCCAGACCGGTGCGCTGGATGCAGCGGTCACCCGCGGGGCCTTTGCCCGGATGCTCACGGCCTTTTCCACTTACCGGGAAAGTGCAGCTTCCCAGGGTACCATCGGCACCCTGTACAAGGATGTGCCCGGCAGCTCCCAGTGGGCACCCTACATCCGCATTGCCGTGCAAAACGGCTGGATGAACGGCTATACGGACGGTACTTTCCGGCCCGAAAATGCCGTCACGCTGGAAGAAGCCTGCACCGCTGTGCTCAAATTGCTGGGCTATAAGATGACCGACCTGAACGGCAGCTTCCCGGCGGCACAGTTGAACAAGGCCAGCGAGATCGGCCTGCGCAGCCAGCTGGCTCGCACCCAGGGCCAGACCATGACCTACGCCGACTGCGCCCAGCTGCTGTATAATGCCCTGACGGCCAACACGGCTGCCGGCGGAGCCTACGGCACCACCCTGGGCTTTACGGTGAACAATGGCCAGGTGGATACCTCCACGGTGCTGCTCAGCAGCCTGAAAGGCCCCTTTGTGGCGGTGGAAGGCACCCAGCTGCCCTTTGCACCCGTAAGCGTTTACCGCAACGATAAGGTGTCCGATTCTGCAGAACTGAACCAGTACGATGTGTATTATTACAGCGAAAGTCTGCAGACTGTATGGATCTATACCCGCCGGGCTGCAGGCCGCATCACGGCGGTGTCGCCCAGCGCCAGCGCCCCCACGGCAGTGACCGTGGCCGGTGTGAGCTACACCCTGGGCAGCGCTGCGGTGGCGTCCAAGCTGTCCTCCTTGAACGGCGGCGGCGTGGGCGAAGTGGTCACCCTGCTGCTGGGTATGGACAATGAAGTGGCAGACGTGGTAACCGGAGAAGAAGCCGACAGCGTGTTTTACGGTGTGGTGCAGACGGCGACCCGTAGCCTGATCGAGGACAACGGCGCGGATGTGCTGCAGAAGGTCTCGGTACTGTGCACGGACGGCGTTGCCCGCACCGTGAATGTGGACAAAAGCCTGAACTACCCCGCCGGCTGGCTGGTGGAGATCTGTGTGACGCCGGAAGGCGAGAACGTGTCTGCCATTGGCAGCAAAAGCGTGAGCGGCACGGTGAACGAGAACGCAACGGCCCTGGGCAGCTATGCCCTGGCCGATGACGTGCAGATCCTGGATACGACTTCGGAGGGTGTGGCTGGGACGGTTCGTCCCAGCCGCCTATCGGGGACAAGACTGACCAGCCTGGATGTGCGTTACTATACCCTGAACGCAAAAGGGGAGATCGACCGCCTGATCCTGAACGATGTGACCGGCGACCTGTGGACTTACGGCGTGCTGGATGACATCCGCAACCTGGCCAACAGCCTGAACCAGGGCAGTTCCTCCGGTTCCGGCAGCGGCACCGGTTCGGACAGCAGCACCGGCACCGGTGACAGCAGTTCTTCCGGCACCGGCGATGCTTCCGGCAGCACGACCACCACCACAACCGTGACGGATGATCTGCGCAGCATCCTGGTGCCTACCACCAGCGAGATCCTGTGGGGCGTGATCAACGGCGATATCCTGAGCACGGTGTGGAACCGCCTGACCAGCAGCACCGGCTCGCTGCTGAGCGTGGGCTTCAAGCAGATCGCTTCCATTGTGGGAGAACCCTACAGCACGGTGCTGAACTACATTGGCGGCGGAGCGACCTATATCTGCTATGTCAACGGCAGTGCCACCAGCTTCAGCACCTCCATCAAGTATCCGGTGCTGGCCGGCGGCCTGGCCGTGCGGCGGGAAGTGACCGGTGCCGTCAAGACCATGGTGCAGCTGATGCCCATGAAGATCGACAAGGTGGGCGCGGCTTCGGTGATGTCCGGCTCCACCCGCTACGAAATGGCGGACGATGCCCAGGTGTACCTGTGGTATAAGGGCCAGTATTACGCCACCAAGCTGGCAGAGGTCAACTCCGAGGACTACTACCTGACCGGCTGGTACGACAATTTTGGCTGCGCGGCAGGCAAGCGGGTGCGCGTGATCGTGGCCGTCAAAAAGGATTGATGGGCTACTACAGTGCCCCGCGCAGAGCATTGCGCGGGCTGCGCCAGCTGCTGTATCCGCGCCGCTGCCCCTTCTGCAACCGGGTGCTGGGCAGTGTGCTCTCCTGCCCGGACTGTGCCGAAGAGCGCGAAGCACTGCGCCGCAAGCCCGGAATGCGGCTGGACCCCTCGCAGCATTACCTGGGGGACCTGAGCGGCGCAGCGGCTCCGTTCCGCTATGAGGGCTGCGTGCGGCGGGGCGTCCTGCGGGCCAAGTATCAGGGTGCCCCGTGGACGGCAGTAGAACTGGGCGTGGTGCTGGCCGAGCTTGCCTTTGGCAGCACCCTTGTTCTGCACGGGGCAGAGCCGGTTCCGCAGAAGGTGGAAGGAGCCGCCCTGGGGTACGACTGCATCGTGCCGGTTCCGGCTTCCGGCAGCAGGCGCGGATACAATGTGCCCCAGCTGATGGCGCTGCCGTTGGCCGAAGCGCTGGGCCTTCCGCTGGAAAGCACGGCGCTGTGCCGCACCCGCGCCAAACAACACCAGGCGGGCCTGCCCTTTGAGCAGCGCCTGGCCAATGTGGCGGGCGCGTTCCGGGTGGCGGACGTCAGCCTTGTGGAAGGCAGGCGTGTGCTGCTGGTGGATGACGTGATCACCACCGGCGCCACCGCAGCGGCCTGCGCCCAGGCCCTGCTGGCTGCCGGGGCCGACAGCGTGTTTGCAGTGGCCATGGCTACCGTGGAGTTCGAGGCGTTTCTGGCAGGGAACCAGCCCGTGCAGGAAGAGGACGCGGACTTTTGAAAAAGTTGGCAGAAAATGCTTGACAAATCCCCGGGTGTAGGGTATACTGATTGAGCTGTGAGCGGCAGCCGCTTACAGATATCCGGGTGTAGCGCAGTTTTGGTAGCGCGCTTGAATGGGGTTCAAGAGGCCGTGAGTTCGATTCTCGCCACTCGGACCAAACAAAAAATGATCCGAACTTGTTTCCGATAGGAGACGGGTTCGGATCATTTTTTGTTTTCGGAAAGTCTGCGGCTGTACAACGTCCGAAATTGTGATATGGGCTTCAGGTACTTTTGCACAGGCAGGAATGTGTTCAGACCTTTTCTGCAGGAAATAAGGCGGAAAAGAATGCCAGACCTCCCAGGGGCTGTTTGCGCCCGACTCGGCCAGCAGCCGGGGTGGAAAACGGTCGGGCAGGAACGGCAGCAGCTGTCGAAACTGTAAAAAAATTCGTCTGGATTTGTGCGCTTTTGCCAAGAATTGCAGCGCAAACGTGTGAATCCTGAGAAAACGGACGGAATTTTGTTTACAGAAAGGTTACAGGATGCTATAATAAAAAAGATGATTCTTTCAAAAAAGCCTGCGTGAAATAAGGGAGGAAACACCACACCGTGAAAACTGCTGCTGAAACCATACCCCATAAAAAATTTCTGAGCCTTTTGCTCACGGTGGTGTTTGTGCTTACCTGTCTGCCTGCGGCGCTGGCAGCGGACCTGAACGTGGATGCGGGCTTCTACTTCAAGCAGAGCCGCAGCGGCACTTGCACCCTTACGGCGGCGGCAATGATGCTGCGGCGGCGGGCTTATCTGGACGGCCTGTCCGACTGGACGGATGTGACCGAGAACAGTGTGCGGCCAACGGCATGGGCCAATGGCCTTTCGCACAGCTTTACATACAAAGAAATGCAGGTGGGCTACGCCACACTGCCGTCCGGCACGCTGGCCAAGACCCAGATGCTCATTCAGCTGCTGGAACAGCACCCGGAGGGCATTGTGCTGTATGACCGCAGCCAGCCCCACGCTGTGCTGCTGACCGACTACACCAACGGCGTGTTCTATTGTTCCGACCCGGCCGGGAATATTTCCTCCGGTCGCATTCCCCTTACAAGTTCCAGCGTGTCCATCGGGCAGGCCTCCTGCTACTGGTACGTGTGCGCCGATCAGAACACCGCAGCCACGCAGGCGGACGGCCTGCGGCTGGAAGGAATGCGGTACCCCATCAATGTTCACACTGGCAGCGGCATGTCCCTGACCGGTACGGCCAACAGCGCGTCCTCCACTACGCTGGCCAGTGTGCAGATCGCCATTCTGGACGAAGCAGATCAGACGGTGCAGAGTGCACAGGCACAGGCCAATGCGTCCAGCTGGAGCTTCAAGACGCTGGACAGCCAGATCCGCTTTGGCACGCTGCCCGCCGGTACCTATACGTATATGGTCATTGTGACAGACGCCAATGGCGAGAATCTGTGCTTTACCAGTGACTTTACGGTGTCGGATGCGGCAGCTGCCAGTGCCACCTACTGGTCCGTGCAGGATACGGAAGGCGAAAAGCTTTCGCAGCAGGTGGAAGAGGCTGTTACCGATGCAGCACAGACTACCATGGACTGGCTGGGCAGCCTGTTCCAGTGGAAAAAGTAAATAGGCAGCATTTGCAGCCTGCTCTTGCAAAAGGGCAGGCTGTTTTCAGTTTTCGCTCAGGGTGGTGCCGGGGTAATAGTGGGCCAGAATGGCGGCATAGCCGGCACCCTGCTCGGCCATGGCCTTGGCACCCCACTGGCTCATGCCCACCCCATGGCCGTAGCCTTTGGTGGTGATGGCAAAGCTGCCGCTGCTTTGATAAGTAATGCGGAAACAGGCGCTGCGCAGCCCCAGGGCGCGGCGCAGCGCGGTGCCCGCAACGGTCTGTCCGCACACCGGCAGATTGGCAACGTACCCGGCTGCGGTCTGCTGCGGCGTGCCGAACCACTGGGCCGGGTCTGTTCCCTCTGTGGCAATGCCCAGGGCGGCCAGCTGCCGGCGCACCTGTTCGGCAGAAAACACGGCGGTGTACTCGTAGTGGTCGGCTGCCAGGTCGGTGCCGCTGTCCACCGAGATCAGGTAGGGCAGGGCGCTGTCCCAGACATTTTCGCTGGCTTCGGTGCGTCCGTTGGAAATGGCAAAGTAGCTGGCGGCCGCAGGGGCACCGTCATAGCAGAGCACCTGAGACAGAACGCTGTCCGCCAGGGCCGCCAGACGGGCATAATTGGCTTCGTAGGCAGTGCCCCAGTAGCTGTGCAGCACCGGGTCGGTCAGGCAGCCCTGCCGCCGTGCCGGGTCGGCGGAAAACCAGGCCTGCCCGGCGTCCGGGCTGTGGTCGCGGCAGTACAGCGCATAGCTGTGGGCGGCAATGATCTGGGCTTTCAGGGCTTCGTCCGGCCAGCTCACCGGCATTTCGGCAGCTGCCGCGCCGATCAGATAATCCCGGAGCGGCAGTTCGGTCAGCTGCCCGGTACCTTCGTCCGTAAAGCGCACCACGTCCGTGTCGGCAAAGGCGTTGCTCTGTGCCGCCGGGGCAGGGAAGGCGGCCTGGCTGCCGGATGCGGGCGCAGGGGACGGCGCAGCGGCCTGGCCCAGCACCGCCCGGGCCGCCCGGTAAGAAAGCAGCGGCAGGGCACAGCTGAGCACCAGCAGAACGGTGCACAGCAGCAGGAATTGTTTTTTCATGGCAGAATCCTCCCTTTTTTCATCCGGCAGCGGCTGCCTTCAGCATAGCGCACCCGGGCCGCAAAATGCTGCGAAAAAAGCCTGCGCGGAAAAATGGCGGCAAAAATCATGGCTTTTTGGGGCCGCCTGTTGAGAAGTGCGCACTTTGCGCTTGAATTTACTTCACAAAAGCGCTATGATAAGGCTGTATCCATCAGCGAGGATGGATGGGAAAGTAGAAAAGAAACAGGACGAAAGGAGAATCCCCATGAATTTTGCGCATGCAGAAGTGGCAACCCTGGATCCGACCACGATGCGTACCTTGTGCGAAGAGTACATTGCAAACAACTACATTGACCCCGAGACCAGTGAACGTCTGGGCGTCAAGCGCGGACTGCGCAACCCGGATGGCACCGGTGTGCTGGCAGGCCTGACCAACGTTTGTGACGTTGTGGGTTACAAAAAAGACCAGGAAGGCCGCGTGATTCCCACCCCCGGCAAGCTGATCTACCGCGGTGTGAACATCAACGAGATCGTGGACGAGGCTTACCGCAACGACCGCTTTGTGTTTGAAGAAGTGATCTGGCTGCTGCTGTTCGGCAGCCTGCCCACCCAGGAACAGCTGGACGATTTCTGCGAGATCCTGGCCGAGCACCGTGCCCTGCCGGAAGGCTTTATGGACACCATGAACGCTCCCTCGCCCAACATCATGAACAAGCTGCAGCGCTGCGTGCTGGGCCTGTACTCCTACGATGAGCACGCCGAGGACCTGAGCCTGGAAAACATTCTGAACCAGAGCATCAACCTGATTGCCAGTATGCCTACCATGATGGTGAACGCCTATCAGATGAAGCGCCGCTACTACGACAAGCAGAGCATGTTCTTCCACCTGCCCAAGCCCGGCCAGAGCACGGCAGAGCATATCCTGAGCACCTACCGCCCGGATCAGAAGTTCACCCACGAGGAAGCAAAGCTGCTGGATATGTGCCTGCTGGTACATGCAGATCACGGCGGCGGCAACTGCTCCACCTTTACCACTCGTGTGCTGTCCTCCTCCGGCACGGACACCTACTCGGCCATTGCAGCCGCCATCGGCGCACTGAAAGGCCCCAAGCACGGCGGCGCAAACCTGATGGTCAACCGCCAGCTGCAGGATATCCTCAAGCACGTGGAAAACCCCGAGGATGACGATGAGGTGCGCGAGTACCTGCGCCGCATCCTGCGCAAGCAGGCGGGCGATGGCTCCGGCCTGATCTACGGCATGGGCCACGCCGTGTACACCATCAGCGACCCCCGTGAGGTGATCCTGAAGCAGCGTGCCCGCCACCTGGCCTATGAAAAGGGCTTTGAGGAAGAGTACAACATGCTGTGCAGCATCGAGCGGCTGGCCCCCGGCATCTTTGCCGAGGAAAAGGGCAGCACCAAGCCCGTGTGTGCCAACGTGGACCTGTTCAGCGGCCTGATCTACAACATGCTGGGCATCTCGGAGGATATCTACACTCCGCTGTTTGCCATTGCCCGTGTGCCGGGCTGGTGCGCACACCGCGTGGAAGAAGTGGTGTTTGCAAACCGCATCATCCGCCCGGCCTACAAGTATCTGGGCGTGCGCCAGAAATATAAGCCGATCGAGGAACGCTGATGAAATTTTTGATGCTGCTGAGTATTCTTTTGTCCGTCCTGGTGGGCATTGCCCGCGGGGTGGACCTGGCCGTTGCCACCAATGCCGCCACCGGGCTGTGTACGGTGGGAAGCGTGTGGTGGCGTTATGCCGCGCTGGGCATTGCCGTGCTGGCGGCGGTGCTCATTGGGCGGCACTGCGCCGGTAAGGCGGAAAACCTGTGCCGCCGATGCCCGCTGGCCGGTGTGCTGGCCTTTGCGGCGGCAGTCTGTCTGCTGGCCGGCGGGGCCGCGCAGGCGCTGCTGACGGTGAACGGTCTGGCAGATATGGTGCGCGTGGTGCTGCAGGTGCTGTGCGCTGTCTGGCTCAGCAGCCTGTGCCGCCGCTGGCTTACAGCGGGCCGCTGGCAGGCCCCGGCAGGCGGCCTGCCGCTGGCTGTGGCGGGCAGCGTGCTGTTTTACTGGAACGTGCTGATGCGCTTTATGGAAAACAGTTCCAGCTGGCACCGGGTTGGCCCCACAGCGGCGGTGTGGCAGATGCTGGCGGCGCTGCTGTTCCTGGCGGCACTGGCACGGGCGCTGTACCTGCCGGAGCCGGGCAACGGCAAGGCACTGTGCGCCTCCGGGCTGGCGGCCTTTGCGCTGTGCCTGTGCTGGCAGCTGCCCCAGACGGTGCAGCTGGCCGTGCAGGGCAGTGCATCGGAACTGCTCACCTCGCTGGCGGTGTGCTGCATTGGCGCGCTGGGCGGTGTGTGCGCCGCAGCCTGTGCGGCGGCCGCAAAGCACTGAACGGGCAGCTGGCACTCCATTGGCGCAATTGCTGAAAACAGGCGCGCGGGATGCAATAAAATCGTACAAAAGCAAAAAAGATGAAATTGCGTTGTTAAATTTTTAGCAGATACTTGAAACTTTTCCCGTTTTGGTTTACAATAAAGGTACCGTGATTTATCCGTTAAAAGGGTAAAAACAATTAGGAGGTACTATTAACATGGCTGTTAGAGTTGCTATCAATGGTTTCGGTCGTATTGGTCGTCTGGCATTCCGTCAGATGTTTGATGCTGAGGGTTACGAGGTTGTTGCAATCAACGACCTGACCAGCCCCAAGATGCTGGCTCACCTGCTGAAGTACGATACTGCTCAGGGTTCTTTCTGCGGCAAGATCGGCGAAGGCAAGCACACTGTTGAGGCTACCGAGGATTCCATCATCGTTGACGGCAAGGAGATCAAGATCTACGCTGTCAAGGACGCAAAGGATGCTCCCTGGGGCGAGCTGAACGTTGATGTCGTGCTGGAGTGCACCGGCTTCTACACCAGCAAGGAGAAGAGCATGGCTCACATCCAGGCTGGTGCTAAGAAGGTCGTTATCTCTGCTCCCGCAGGCAACGACCTGAAGACCATCGTCTACTCCGTCAACGAGAAGACCCTGACCGCTGAGGATCAGGTCATCTCCGCTGCTTCCTGCACCACCAACTGCCTGGCTCCCATGGCCGACACCCTGAACAAGACCTACCCCATCGTCTCCGGTATCATGACCACTGTTCATGCTTACACCGGCGATCAGATGATCCTGGATGGTCCTCAGCGCAAGGGCGATCTGCGCCGTGCACGTGCTGGCGCACAGAACATCGTTCCCAACAGCACCGGCGCTGCTAAGGCCATTGGCCTGGTCATCCCCGAGCTGAACGGCAAGCTGATCGGTTCTGCTCAGCGTGTGCCTGTTCCCACCGGTTCCACCACCATCCTGGTGGCCGTTGTCAAGGGCAAGGACGTCACCAAGGAGTCCATCAACGCTGCTATGAAGGCTGCTACCTCTGAGTCCTTCGGCTACAACGAGGACCTGATCGTTTCTTCTGACGTCATCGGTATGCGTTACGGCTCTCTGTTCGATGCAACCCAGACCATGGTTGCTAAGATCGATGATGACACCTATCAGGTTCAGGTCGTGTCTTGGTACGACAACGAGAACTCCTACACCTCTCAGATGGTTCGTACCATTAAGTACTTCGCTGAGAACTGCTAATGAGTTCTGCTTCTGAATTGAAGTAAGTAGAATCCCCCTGCTGTTACGGGCAACCGTGATGGCAGGGGGATTTTTTGTTGGCTGAGGATGATTGCCACAGCGGAACAGCAGGCGGGTGCACGGTGCGCTCTGCATCGCCTCAGAGCGCCCTGGGAGTACGCAGGAAGGCGGCTTGCTCTGCGGGAAGAATGGAAATTGAAACCATGGTCAATGGCGTTCTGTGCGCGCTCTGCCCGGGCAAAAAAGAAACCGGCCGCAGGAGAGAGTGTTTCAGCTTTCTCTCCTGCGGCCGGGAATTGTTTTATCAGATTTCGTCTGCGGGCGGGGCGGCCAGCAGGTCGGGGCGGTACTCGCGCAGGATGTTGACAGCGGCATTCACCACATCCTCGCTCATATCGGTGCGTTTGGCTTCCTTCTGGGCATTCTGCAGGCTCTTGGCAAGCTTCTCCTTGCGCTCGGTCTCGGCTCGCATCTTGTAGCCTTCGGCTAACTTGTGTACATCCTGCCCGTTTTGGGGCAGCTTCTTGGTTGCAAGGAATTCCTCGTAGGCATCGCAGTACAGCTCCACCTCATCGGTGAAGGCAATCTCCCTGCCGTGGTCCAGCCACAGGATCTTATTGCACAGCTCGCGCACCTGCGGCACCGAGTGAGACACCAAAATGCCTGTAACGCCTCCGTTCAAAATCTCTTTCATTTTGTTGCCGCTCTTTTTGCGGAACGCGCCATCGCCCACGCTCAGCACCTCGTCCAGAATGAGGATGTCCGGGTTGACCAGGCAGGCAATGGAGAATGCCAGGCGGCTCTTCATGCCGCTGGAAAGCTGCTTGAAGGGCCGGTCCTGGAAGTTCTGCAGCTCGGCAAAGTCGATGATTTCCTCATACTTTTCGTCCATGAACTTGCGGGTGTAGCCCAGCAGAGCACCGCGCAGATAGGTGTTCTCCTGTACGGTCAGCTCTGGGTCAAAGCCGCTGGCCAGTTCCAGCAGAGCGGCCACGCTGCCGTGGATCTCCATGTGGCCCTCCGTGGGCACCATGATGCCGGAAACAGCCTTGAGCAGGGTACTCTTGCCTGCGCCGTTGGAACCGATGATGCCCAGCATATCGCCCTTTTCCAGCGCAAAGGACACGTTTTTGTCGGCCCAGAACTCGGTGACATGATATTTACCCGACAGGCATCGCACCACATATTCCTTCAGGCCGATGTCCTTGAAGTCGCCGGTCATGTATCGGATGGATACACCTTTTGCTTCAATGATCGCCATGGTATCCCTCCTTATACATAATACAGGAACTTCTGATTGTTCCGCTTATACACCAATGCACCCACGCACACTGCAGCCAGTGCGTAGAACGCACACAGCAGATGAAAACCCGGCGATGGAATGCTACCGTTTAACACTATCACACGAAAATACTTGATATAGCAATATACCGGATTGCACAAAAACAACCGCTGCAATAAGGGAGAATAATTGTCCACTGTATAAAAGATGGCGGACATGTACATGAGCAGCATGGTAAAAACATCGTACAGGTAGCTGGTATCGCGGAAGAACACGAACATCGCGCTCAGTACAAGACCCATGCCGATATTGAACACCACAAGACAAAGGATGGGATACAGCAGCGCCAGAAAATGAACGCCAAAGCTCACGCCATCGATCAGCGCAAACACAAAGAACACGCACAGCGTCAGGCCAAAATTGATCAATGCCGAAACATTTTTGGACAGCAGGAACATGTACTTCGGCACATTGATCTTGCTGAAAATGCGTGCATTGCCCATCAGGCTGTTCATGCCGCCGTTTGTGGACTCGCGGAAATAGCTGTAAACAAGGTTTCCGCAGAACAAATAGGTGGTGTAGTGCGGTGTACTGCGCCCGAAAAACTGCGTAAACACAACGCGCATCACCAGCAGCTGCAGCAACGGTGAAAGCACGCTCCATGCCATACCCAGCACAGTACGCTTATATTTCTGCTTAAAGTCGCGCTTGACAAGCTCTTCAAACATGAAGCGGTATTTCAGATATTTGTTCAGCATTGTTTTTTCTTCCTGTAAATTCAAATCTGCGGCGTGGTGCCGCCCGTATCAGCCAAACAGGCTTTCGAACTGTGCAACAGCCTGCTCGTTGTACTGCTTCCAATCAATTTTCATGGTGCCAACCTCGCCGCGCAGGTAAGCTTCCAGACCTTCGTACAGACCATCAACGGAATTTTCGGCCAGATAGCCGCCTTTGTAGGTATTCATCAGCAGCTCTGTGGCCGGGCATTTTGCCGCAATTTCCGGCACACCAAGGGTTGCCGCTTCCAGCAGAACCAATCCCAGAGATTCATAATTCGAGGACAGAACAAAAACATTGCACTGCTTGAGGATAGGCATGGGATTGTTGATCTCGTGGATGACTACGATATCCTGCCAACAGGCACTATTCGCAATGCGGGCCAGCGTTTTATTGTACAGCGGGCCAGGCCCCCCGATGATGATAAGGCCTGATTCCGGATGGTTGATGTGGAACCGCTCAAATGCCTCGATCAGTTTATCATGGTCTTTCTCGGCCGAGAAACGGCCAATCGTAATCACACGGAGCGAATGCTTTTCCATAAATTCGTTCAGGCCGCCGGGATAGCCGCAGGTAACAGCGGTCTTGGGCTGATAGCAGATCTTCTTTTCGGCATTGTAGCGAATCTTTTTGTAGTCGTGAACATTTTCGACCACCACAACATTGTCTTTCCTTCCAGAAATAGCCACGACCGTATCTACCACACAATCAGCAACCGCTGCAACCTTATCATAGTTTTGATAAGCAGTCCGACAGGTCAGATAGTGATTTCGTCCACTTTCACATTCCTGTACCATATCGCTGTGTGCAAAAATGATCCTGCAGCCCTTTGCGTACTGGAACATACCAATGATCATTTTATCGTAGCCGTTAAACTGAATATACGTAGAAAAGTCCAGTGCACCGAACCACCGCATGTTTTCGCGCTCGTACATACGCTTGAGCTGCTTGTGCACCCATGCCGATTCTTTGTTGCACTTATAGTAGAAGATTTTTGCAATCTCCTCCTGCATGGTCATGGCAACTTCGCCGGATATGCCAAGTATCCTGCTGTTCTTCACGCGCTGCAGATTTTCCGGTTTGCCCCACACTGCATTCTGGCTCCAGCAGATGTAATATTCTCTGTCGTCCTGAATATAACCCATCAGGCTGCGCAGGCTAGTCGTGATGCCATTGAGCGCCAGATTGCCGCCGTAGACCAGCACCTTTTCCTTCGGGCTTTGCAGCGAAGCTTCCTCGCAGCACTTCTCGCCGCCGATGATATGGCGCACCAGCTTGTTGGCGGCATCGCGGTTATCAAAGGTGTCGTACATGGCGCGGAACGCTGCATCGTCATAGTTGGCGGGCTTGTGCAGTTCCTCTGCCAGTTCCTCGGCGGTGTACACCTTGGGGAAAGGCAGCTCCACCGGCTGCTCGTACTGGCCACGATTGTGGTTGTAAACCTCTTCGTCATAGACAAAGCGGATGATCTTGCGGCCGGTGTTGGCAAAATCATAGAACACGCTGGAATAATCCGTTATCAGGCAGTCTGCAGTATTCAGGAACTCGTAGGTCTCAATGCCGGTGGGAAAATCCACAATGTGGCAGAAAGCGGACAGGTCCATGCCTTCGCGCACAAAATAGTGCAGCTTGACGTAGAACACTTCATCGTCCTGCAGGCGCTTATCCAGAACTTCAAAATACTGGAGCAGTGCTTCCTTCTGGGCATCGTCCTGATGGCTGCTTCCCTGCTCGCGGAAGGTCGGCATGTAGATGTAGACCTTTTTGCCGTCCAGGTTATAGCGGGCGCGGGTCTCCTGCCGCATTTTAGCATCGAAGAAAATTGCGTTGCGCGGATAGCCCTCGTGCAGAATTTTGCCGCGGTACAGGCCGTTCATGTCATAGGCGGTGCACATTTTGTCTTCGTAGTAGGTATTGGGCACCACAAAGTAATCCGAAAACAGCAGGTTGCGCTGGACGTTTGCCATTTTGTCGCAGTCCGAAGCGCTGTACTTACCCATCATCTTGAGCGGCGTGCCATGCCAAGTGTTGGTGCACACCTGTTCCGGCTTTTTGATGAAACAGGTCGGGAACGTCATATCGTTGAATAGGTACTTTGCCTGCCATAGATACTTGAAGTACTCGGTGCTCTCGTACTCGCAGATCTTCACATCGTCCAGATGATAGGCCTTGACAATGCCTTTGATTGCATCCATGCATTCCCTGCGCACTGCCGTGATAATGCGGTACTCGCTGCCGTACTGTGCACGGATTTCGAGCAGAATGCGCAGCATGTTGCCCGCAATGTCTCTGCCGTTCCGCGATTCGATAAAGACCATTTTGGGGTTTACACTGCTGTTATAATAATACCGGTAAATCTTGCTGTATTTTCTTGCCTGCCGGAACCGCAGCCGGAAAAGCTTGTATGTATCGTCAATTTTTCTTAAATTCATGATTCCCCGCCCTTTTAGTTTTCTGCCAGTTCGTGCTTGATCTGCGTGGTAGAAATTTCCGGCGTGCGAGGCAGATAGACCACTTTGCAGCCTTCTTCCTCGAGAAAATCGAATTTTCCTGCCCAGTCATCGCCCATTACAAAAGTATCCACAAAATACTTTTTCACATCGGTACGCTTCTGATCCCAGCAGGTCTCCGGAATCACCAAATCGACATAACGAACGGCTTCCAGCATTTTTTTTCGTTTTTCGTAGCTGAAATAGCACTTTTTGCCCTTTTCGTTCCAGTTGAATTCATCCGTGGACACTGCCACGATCAGGTAATCGCCCAGTTCCTTTGCGCGCCGCAGCAGCTCGATGTGGCCGTAATGCAGCAGATCAAAGGTACCATATGTGATCACACGCTTCATTGTTGTTTTCCTCCATCTTATTCTTCCTGAGTTCCGCGTTGCTTTCTGCGTAGTTTCCGCTTCAGTTCCAGTGCGGTAAAATTGCCCAAAGTCTCCATCCAGCTCTTGGGCAGGTGCAGAAAGATCATAATATCCATTACCGCAGTTTTCAGTTTTCTCGCGCGGGAGAACTCTTTGCTGCGGTAAAACGCTTTTTTGTAGGGTGCAAGTTCCCTGCGGAAATAGCGGTAGTCCTGCTGCGCGCCACTGCAGTAAGCCTGCCAGAAAAGGTGCGAAAGGTCGGCATAAAGTTTAGCATCCACCAAACCGGCAAATCGGCTGTCCGCTTTCAGCAACTCATTGATCTGCTTTTTTGCTGCAAGCGAAGAATACCATTTGGCAGAAAAAGCGCCCGCTGTATGCAGGGCGCTTCCTGTTCGCTGGCGCCAGTTGTAAAATGGCCGAGGGAGCAGCACCACAGTTTCCAGTTTTGGCAGCAGCTGCGTCAGCCACAGTTCATCTTCGGAAATGGCACAGCCTTCCTGCATCAAAAGCAGGGTCTGCTCCGGCCCATACAGCGCATCGGTGCGGAACATCTTGCCCCAGACCGCCGAAAAATAGCCTTTGCCAATGCCATTCAGGCACTGGTAAAGTGCCTCCGCACCGGTTACGACTCCTTGTGCGGCGGGCTGGTGCAGAATGTCCTCTTTTTGGGCATCGCAAAAGCGCTCTGCAAACCCGCAGAACGCAGCCTGCGCCCCGGTCCCTGCAAGTGCGGCTGCCATCTGCCGGAGCATGTCCGGTTCCAGCCAGTCATCCGGGTCCACAAACGTCAGATATTCTGTTTTTACCGCCTGCATTCCAGTGTTGCGCGCCCTGCTGACCCCCTGGTTGGGTTGGTGCAGTACACGGATGCTTTCCGGATGCTGCAGCTGCAGCTGGTCGCAAAGCTGCCCGCTGCCATCGGTGCTGCCGTCATCCACCAAAAGGATCGCAGCAGGGGGCAGCGTTTGTGCCAGCAGACTTTGCACACAAGATGCCAGATAAGCCGCCACATTGTAAACCGGAATGACCACGCTGATCTGCAAAGGCTTCTCATCACAGCTCACGTCATACAAAACGATCCTGTCCTCTCTTTTTTGGAATTAAATCATTTCCTGCTGCGGGCGGAACACCAGCCCCTGCGCCACGCCGCGCAGCAGGGTGGCCAGGCGTTTCAGGCGGTGGTCTTTTGCGCGGGTCAGCACCCACAGAAA
>CAKTGS010000027.1 GCA_934561485.1 uncultured Faecalibacterium sp. | reverse complement strand
GCTTCCATCGGTTCCATCATGATCCCCATGATGGTCGATCAGGGCTACGATGCCGACTTCTCCACCGCTGTTACCATTACTTCTTCCTGCGAGGGACTGCTGGTTCCTCCCAGCCATAACATGGTCATCTACGCCACCACGGCAGGCGGCATTTCTGTGGGCAGCCTGTTCCTGGCCGGTTACCTGCCCGGCGCTCTGCTGGCCATCGTCCTGATGATCGGTTCCTACATCATCTCGGTCAAAGAGAATTACCCCAAGGGCTCGCCGTTCAGCATCCGTGGCTTCATCAAGCAGCTGGGCACCTCCATCTGGGCACTGGCTGCCGTCATCATCGTGGTGGTCGGCGTGGTCGGCGGTGCCTTCACGGCTACCGAGTCTGCCGCCATTGCCGTCATTTACTCGCTGTTCGTGTCCGTGTTCGTGTATAAGGGCCTGGACTGGAAGGGCGTCTGGCATGCTCTGGACGAGTGCGTGAACACCCTGTCCATCGTTCTGATCCTGATCGCCACTTCTGCTGTGTTCGGCAACTGCCTGACCATGCTGCATGTGCCCGATCTGGCAGCCAATGCCATTACCAGCGTGACCGATAACCCCTACATCATTGCTCTGCTCATTGACCTGATCATCCTGGTTCTGGGCTGCATCATGGATATGGCACCCATCATCCTGATCGCCACCCCCATCCTGCTGCCCATTGCAACGTCCATTGGCATTGATCCCATTCAGTTCGGTATCATCGTGGTTCTGAACTGCGGCATCGGCCTGCTCACACCTCCTGTCGGTGCGGTTCTGTTCATCGGCTCCGCCGTGGCAAAGCGTCCCATGGAAAAGGTGGTCAAGGCGACCCTGCCGTTCTATCTGTGCATGTTCATTGCCCTGCTGCTGCTGACCTTTATCCCCGACATCAGCCTGGCCATTCCCAAGCTGCTGGGCGGCTATGTCAGCCCCATTGCAAACCCGCTGGGACCTGTGTTCATTCACTGATCCCATGCATTCCTCCTCCTGGATCGATAGACTGCAGAACAAGCCCCTCGGCGTGAGCCGGGGGACTTGCTCTCCCATCGATCCGCCTGGGAGGGGGGCATCCCACCCGCTCTGTAACGTTACGAGATCATATAACAGGAGGTATTTCCATGCCTATGAAAATGGGTTGGCGCTGGTACGGCGAGGGGAACGACCCCGTCAGTCTCAGCGATATCAAGCAGATCCCCGGCGTGACCAGCATCGTCTGGGCACTGCACAACAAGATGCCCGGCGAGATCTGGGAAGTGGACGAGATCCAGAAGGTGGCGGACCAGATCCACGCCTACGGCTTTGACATGGATGTTGTCGAGTCGGTCAACGTCCACGATGACATCAAGATCGGCCTGCCCACCCGCGACCAGTACATTGAAAATTACAAGCAGTGCATCCGCAACCTGTCCAAGTTCGGGGTCAAGGTCATCTGCTACAACTTTATGCCCATCTTTGACTGGACCCGCACCGACCTGTTCCACCCGGTAGGCGACGGCTCCACCGCACTGTTCTACGAGAAGGACAAGATCAAGGGCGATTACAAGGCCATGGCTGAGTATATCATGTCCTTCACCGAGAAGTACCACATGACCTTCCCCGGCTGGGAGCCGGAGCGCATGGCCAAGCTGGACGAGCTGTTCAAAGCCTATGCCCCCGTCACCAAGGAAAAGCTGTGGGAGAACCTGAAGTATTTCCTGGAAGCCCTGATGCCCACCTGCCATGAATGCGACATCAAAATGGCCATCCACATGGACGATCCCCCGTGGGATATCTTTGGCCTGCCCCGCCTGCTGGTGGACGAACCCAGCATCGACCGCTTCCTGAAGATGGTGGACGACCCCTACAACTGCCTGACCCTGTGCACCGGCAGCCTGAATGCCAACCCCAACAACAACTGTGCCGAGATCGTGCGCAAGCACTGCGACCGCATTGCGTTCGGCCACATCCGCAACATCCATCACTTCCCCAACGGCGACTTCTCCGAGGCGGCCCACCGCGACTGCTGCGGCGAGACCGGCATCATCGAGGTGCTGCGCGCTTACCATGACTGCGGCTTTGAGGGCTACATCCGCCCGGACCATGGCCGCCAGCTGTGGGAGGAAGGCCCCGGCGTCTGCCGCCCCGGTTACGGCAAATATGACCGTGCGCTGGGCATCCAATACATGCTGGGTGTCTGGGACCTGCTGGACCGCTTGGACGAAGAGAAAAAGAAAGGCTGAACATCATGAAGCTTTCTGAGATTAAAAACGGCAGTCTGTCCGCTGAGTGGGCAGAAAAGGGCTATGAGCTGCCCAAATTCGACATCGAGGCCGTCAAGGCCAAGACCCATGCCGAACCCACCTGGGTGCACTTTGGTGCCGGCAACATCTTCCGTGCCTTTCCGGCTGCCATCCTGAACGAGGCCCTGAACAGCGGCAAGTACGACCGCGGCGTCATCGTGGCCGAGAGTTTTGACTATGAGATCATCGACAAGGCTTACCGCCCCTACGATAACCTGAGCCTGCTGGTGTGCCTGAAATCCACCGGCGAGATCGAGAAAAAGGTCATCGCATCCGTCACCGAGAGCCTGAAAGCCGACCCCTCCTTCACCGAGGACTGGGCACGGCTGGTGGAGATCTTCCGGGCACCCAGCCTGCAGATGATCTCCTTTACCATCACCGAGAAGGGCTACGGCGTTGCGCCCGCTGACTTGGAGCGGGGCCTGAACCCCGTGCTTGCCATGGGCAAGGTGACTGCCCTGCTGTACGAGCGCTTCAAAGCCGGTGCCCTGCCGCTGACCGTGCAGAGCATGGACAACTGCTCCCACAACGGCGATAAGGTCAAGAGCGCTGTCCACGCCTACGCGGCCAAGTGGGTGGAGCAGGGGCTGGTGCCTGCCGAGTTCCTGGCCTATGTGCAGGACGAAGGCAAGGTCACCTTCCCGTGGAGCATGATCGACAAGATCACCCCGCGCCCGGACGCAAAGGTGCAGGAGATGCTGGCAAAGGATGGCTTTGAGGACAACTACACCATCGTTACCGAGAAGCATACTTTCACTGCGCCCTTCGTCAACGCGGAGGAGACCCAGTACCTGTGCATCGAGGATCACTACACCAACGGTCGTCCGCCGCTGGAACTGGGCGGCGTGCTGTACTGCGACCGCGAGACTGTGGACAAGATCGAGAAGATGAAGGTGTGCACCTGCCTGAACCCCCTGCACACTGCCATGTCCATCTATGGCTGTATGCTGGGCTACACCCTCATCAGCGCCGAGATGGCAGACGAGGACATCCGCAGCTTCATCCAGAAGATCGGCTACATCGAGGCCATGCCCGTAGTGGTGGACCCCGGCGTGCTAAACCCCTATGAGTTCATTGGTGCGGTCATCAACCGCCGCCTGCCCAACCCCTTCATGCCCGATGCTCCCCAGCGCATTGCTACCGACACCTCCCAGAAACTGCCCATCCGCTTCGGTGAGACCATCAAGGCCTACGAAGCACGGGGCCTGGATAAGTCCAACCTCGTCCTTATCCCGCTGGTGCTGGCAGGCTATGCCCGCTACCTCAAGGGTGTGGACGACAACGGCCAGCCCTTTGAGATCTCTCCTGACCCGCTGCTGGCAGAGCTGCAGGCCATGGTGGCCCCGCTGGAAGTCCGGGAAGGGGAGCAGGACTTCCGCTGCCTGAAGCAGCTGTACAGCCGCGTGGATGTGTTCGGCGTAGACTTGTACGCTGTCGGCCTGGGCGAGCAGATCGAAGCCATGGCCAAAGAGCTGTTTGCCGGCCCCGGTGCCGTGCGCAAGACCCTGCACAAGTACGTTCTGGCACGCTGAGGGGCGGTTGGTTCCCACATTGTATAAAGCTACAAATGGCAGCAGATGGCAGATCATACGTTTTTGCCGCCATCGGCGCGGGGCTGATGTCCCAGCTCTGGGATGGCGCGCTGCTGATTGTACCGGATCAGCTGCGCCGCCGAGGTGCTGGCGGCCAGTCCCGGACGGGTGACCATGTACACATAGCGGCGGTAGCGATCCTGCCGCAGGGGCACTAGCACGGTATCCGGGCTGTACATCTGCGGGTGGTCGGTGCTGATGAACACCCCCAGCCCCGCCTGCACCATGCTCAGCAGCACTGAGTCCTCATTGGAGTAGCCCCGGATCTCCGGCTCTACCCCATATTCACCCAGCATCCGGCGCAGCAGGTCGGAGTACGCCGGCGAATCGGTAAACACCATGGGTCTGCCTGCCAGCTGCTCCGGTGTCAGCTCCCGGCAGCCGGCCAGCGGGTCATCCCTGCGCATCGCCACCACAAAGGGCAGTTCCACAACGGGCGTGAACTGCAGGCCGTACTCACCGGGCTGGTAGCTGCAAAATACCAGATCGTACTGCCCGGCCTTCAGCCCGGCCAGCAGCCGTTCGGTCTGGTCCACACGGATGTCAAAGCAGGCCTTGCTGTTGGCATCCTCCCGGAATGCGGCCAGCATCCGGGGCAGGTAGGTGTTTACCACCGGGGTGATGCTGCCAAGGGATACCCGCTCGGCGCCGCTGCGGAAATCCCGCATGGCGGCAGCACCGGCGTCCAGTGTGTCCAGCCCGGTCTCCACATAGCGCAAAAACGCCCGGCCGGCATCGGTCAGCACCACATTGCGTCCCCGGCGGGTAAACAGCAGTACGCCCAGCTCCTCCTCCAGCAGCGCAATGGCGCGGCTGAGGGAGGGCTGTGCGATGTTCAGCACGTCCGCAGCCTTGGTGTAGTGTTCTGTGCTCGCCAGCACACGAAAATAGCGCAGCTGATTCAGGGTCATAAAAATTCCTCCCCGTGTCGTTTTTATCTCAGGTCGATTATACCATGACTGATAGCTTTTTGCTATGGAATCATTGCGGCAAGCTTCTTGTTTTTCACGCATTTTCCACGTTAAAATAATATCAGTGTCCTACGGGACAAGGAAAAAGAAGAGCATAACAAACGATAAGGAGAGTAAGATCATGCGTAAAAAGTGGATCGCGGCGCTGCTGTGCGTTGCCATGGTCCTGAGTCTGCTGACCGGCTGCGGCGCTTCCGGCAGCAAAGCAACATCCGGCTCTGTTGCAGGCACCTACGAGGGTACCGGCAGCGGCCGCAACGGCGATATCGTTGTTGCCGTCACGCTGGACGACAATGCCGCCATTACCAACATCGAAGTCAAGGAACAGCAGGAGACTGAGGGCGTGGGCGACATTGCCTTTGACCAGATGATCCCCCAGATGGTGGAACACAACACCATCGCTGTGGACGCTGTGGCTACCGCCACCCTGACCAGCAACGGCCTGCTGGAGGCTGTGCGCAATGCACTGACCGCCGCAGGCGTGAATCCCGATGACTACAACGGTGAAGTGGCTTCCACCACCGGCGAGGACACCACCTATGACGTAGATGTCGCTGTGGTGGGTGCCGGCGGTGCCGGTATGGCTGCCGCTGCTGCCGCTGCCGAAAACGGTGCCAGCGTTCTGGTGCTGGAAAAGGCTGCTGCCATTGGCGGCAACACCAAGCTGGGCGAGGGCACCTACAATGTGGCCGACAGCGCACGTCAGAAGCAGCTGACCATGACTGCCGACAACTGCAAGGAAGTGGAAGCGGCTCTGTCTGCGACCACGGACGACCCGGAGTACCAGGCACTGCTCGATGCCACCCGCGCCGACTACGAAAAGTGGCAGGCCGAGGACGGCAAGACCCTGTTCGACAGCCCCAACTGGCACGCCCTGCAGACCTATCTGGGCGGCGGCTCCATCGACAACATTGAGCTGATCCGCACCTACGCCGAGGGCGCTGTGGATTCCCTGAGCTGGCTGGAGGACACCATCGGCGTGCCGTTCAAGAACGACTACATCTTCATGGCCATCGGCGGCAAGTGGGCCCGCGGCCATCAGGTGGATCTGGTCGCTGCTACCGGCAAGGAGAGCGACAACGGCGGCCGCATCTACATCGAAAAGCTGCAGCAGTACGCTGAGAAGCTGGGCACCACCATCGAGACCAACGCCAAGGTGACTACCCTGACCGTGGGCGATGACGGTGCCGTGAACGGCTGCATTGCCGAGCGCACCGATGGCAGCACCATCACCGTCAATGCAAAGACCGTCATCCTCGCCACCGGCGGCTACGCTGCTTCCAGCGATTTGGTCTACAAGTATTCCAACGGCACCATCACCACCAAGCTGACCAGCTGCGCTGCCACCAGCACCGGCGATGGTCTGGCTCTGGCCGAGAACGTGGGCGGCAACCTGATCAATCTGGATCAGATCCAGGTCCACCCTCTGGGCGACCCCATTGATGACTGCGGCTGCGTGAGCGAATTTGTGGGCAACTGGCTCAGCGCTACCGAGTATATGTTCGTGAACAAAGAGGGCAAGCGCTTTATCAACGAAGATAACACCCGCTACGCCATCAGCATGGCAGAGCTGCAGCAGACCGATGGCCAGATGTGGCTGATCGTGGACAGCAGCGCCATTGCAGGCGATGATTCCCGCAATGAGCTGATCGACAAGCTGCTGAACGATGGCCACTCCGTCAAGGCCGACACGCTGGACGAGCTGGCCGAGAAGATCGGTGTGGACGCCGACACCCTGAAGGCCACTGTGGAGGCCTATAATGCAGGCATGACCTCCGGCAAGGACGAGTTCGGCAAGGCCACCAGCGCAGACTCCACCATTCTGCAGGCACCCTTCTATGCAAGCCTGCGCACCCCCACGGTGCACTACACCATGGGCGGCATCCAGATCGACACCGATGCCCATGTGCTGAATGCCGAGGGCAGCATCGTTCCCGGTCTGTACGCAGCCGGTGAGGTTGCCAGCGGCATCCACGGCAACAACCGTCTGGGCGGCAACGCTTATCCCGACATCATTACCTTTGGCCGTATTGCCGGCACGAACGCTGCCGCAGAGGTCAAGTCTTAATTCTTCTTCTTTTTTTCTTCATCCATTAAAGCAGCAGGCCGCCCGGCAAATGCCGGGCGGCCTGCTGCTTTGGCAAGAACCAATTTTGATAATCACGATCGTTCGACCTTGATCATGGAAAGGTGCAGGATGATTTCTTTAATGGCTGAATTGTGATTTTATATTGAGAGGATAAGTCTTGCATAAGCCGTCTGAACGTGATTTTGCGATATGCAATTCACGGTTGCTGCCAACGAATCGAATCGTGAATTGCGATGGCAGGGTGCGTCCTATTCAAGGGCGCACCCTGTTTTTGTTTTGTACAAGGCCGTGCGCTCACACCTTATAATCCAGCGCAGCCTTCATAATGCTTCCACTGCACCACAGCCTCGGCCACGTTCTTGATGTGGTCAGCGCATTTCGTAGATGTTACCGCAGTATCCCATAGGTTTCCTCCGTCACTGGCTCGCGCCACTCGTTAGAGGTGCCCTCGCCGGGTACTTCCACCGCCAGATGAGAGAACCAGCAATCGGGCGCAGCACCATGCCAGTGCTTGACCTCCGGGGGAATGTTCACCACATCGCCCGGATGCAGCTCCTGCGGAGCTTTGCCCCATTCCTGATAGTAGCCCCGGCCTGCCACGCAGACAAGGATCTGCCCGCCGCCCTTTGCGGCATGATGGATGTGCCAGTTGTTCCGGCAGCCCGGCTCAAAGGTGACGTTGCAAATGCTCACCTGTGCGGTGGACAAGGGTGCCAGATAGCTTTTTCCGATGAAATATTGTGCATAACCGTTGTTGGGTGCGCCGATGGGGAACACCATCTCACTCTGGTGCTGTGCCTTGGCATCCTCCGCAGCGTCCTCTGCCCAGACCTCCTTGGCCATGCGGAAAGCCGCCCACGCCTTGGGCCAGCCTGCATAAAATGCCGCATGGGTCAGGATCTCTGCAATCTCAGTCCGGGTAATACCGTTGTTTTTCGCTGCCGTCAGGTGATACCGGAACGAGGAGTCCGTCAGTCCCTGTGCCATCAGTGCCACTACCGTCACAAGGCTGCGGTCCCGGAGGGAAAGCTTGTCCTCCCGGTTCCACACCTGCCCGAACAGCACATCATCGTTGAGCTCTGCAAACTTCGGCGCAAATTCGCCCAGAGCATCTCGCCCTGCCGTCTGTTTTACTGCCATTGTTGTACCTCTGCCTTTCTGTGTAAACGCTTAGACCTGCTTTTTCCCGCTGAATACCGGGAAAAAGCTGAATTCTCCGTAGTCGGCAATGTGCTCCATCTGCATGAGCGCAGCCATATCTTCCGGAGTGAGGACAAAATCTACGGCGGCATTCTCTTCCATGTGCTGTGGATCTGCCGTTTTGGGCAGTGCTACTGTGCCAAGCTGAAGAACATAGCGGACACACAACTGTGCCGCAGATACGCCATATTTCTTTGCCATCTGTGCAATCACAGGGTTCTTGAGTGCCTCGCCGTGGGCAATGGGCGAATAGGCCTCCACCTGAATGTGCTGCTCTCTGCAGAAATTCAGCAGGTCATGATCGGTGTTGCTGATATGGAGCAAAATTTGGTTCACCATAGGCTGTATCCGGCAATCGGACAGCAGGTTCTCCAAGTCATCCTGCAAAAAATTCGACACCCCGATGACCCGCACCTTGCCAGCCGCCTGCGCATCCTCCAGCGCACGCCAGACGGCTTTGTTCTCTGCAAAATAGCGTTTGGTGTCCCTGAATTCGTTCCACGGCTGGGGTGCATGGATGATCATCTGGTCCAGATAGTCCAGCCCCATTTTTTCCAGCGTTTCCTCAATGGAGGCGGCTGCCGCCTCATAGGTTTTCAGTTCTGCGGCCACCTTGCTTGCGACAAACAGTTCCTCACGGGAAACGCTACAGCTACGGATTCCCTCGCCAACGCCCTGCTCATTTTTGTAGGCCTGTGCAGTATCAATGAGACGATATCCCAGCGTAACAGCGGTGCGGACTGCCTGCGCCGCTTTGTCGTTGTCAATGCACCATGTGCCAAGCCCCAGTTTGGGGATGTTCACTCCATTTTCCAGTTTGTAGGTTTCCTGTAAAATCATCTGATTTCCCTCCATTTATACATTTTTTCCCATCTCGTAAGCCTGTGCCATGGCAGGTGTACTGCGTACTGCACCCGGCTCGTAAACGCCACTTACCACAAGAGTGCCTTTTTCCATGGCTCCCTCTACACAGTCTGCATAGCCCCGGAAACAGGCCAACGTAGTGTCCGCAGAGGCTTTTTCCTCGTCCGCCATGGTGGTGATGTAGTAGAACTCTTTGTCTTTGACCTCAAGCCACCGTGCCACGGTACGGTCGATGACCGCCTTCAACTGAGCACTGATGGCGTAGAAATATACCGGACTTGCCAGCACAATGACATCGGCATCGATCATCTTTTGCAGGATGTCTGCCATATTATCCTTGTGGACGCAGGCACCACCGTGGGTGTTGCAGTAGTAGCAGCCGGAGCAGGGAACCACTTTTTTCTCGGCGACCCGGATCTTTTCTGCCTTGTGCCCAGCGTCCTGCGCCCCACGCAGAAATTCATCGCACAGAATATCAGAGTTGCCGCCCTTCCGGGGACTGCCAGACAAAATCAATACCCTCTTGCTCATAAGAACCTCCTTGACAGCGGAGCGTGTCCGCATTATGATGTTGATAGAGTTTGAGTTTATCATACAACTTAAAGCGCACTTTAAGTCAAGTGTTTTTTGAAAAAACGGAGGTTTCAGATGATCTATACCGTGGGTGAAATGGCACAAAAGCTGGGCGTACCTGCCTCCACTCTGCGCTACTACGACAAAGAGGGGCTGCTTCCCTTTGTAGAGCGTTCCTCCGGCGGCATCCGGATGTTCCGGGAAAGCGACTTCGAGTGGCTGCAGGTCATCCGCTGCATGAAAAAAGCCGGAATGTCCATCAAGGATATCCGGCAGTATATCGAGCTTGCCATGCAGGGGGACGACACCATTGACACCCGGCTGGAGATGTTCCGGCATCAGCGAGAGGTGCTCACCCAGCAGATCCAGCAGCTGCAGCACACGCTGGAAACGGTGGAGTATAAGTGCTGGTTCTACGAGACTGCCAAAGCCGCCGGAACCGTAGATGTCCCCGGTGCTATGACCGATGCGGATGTACCTGATCAGTTCCGTGCCATCCGGCAGGAGCTGCGGGGGCAGAGTAAAGAATAAAAGTAACGCTAAAACGCCGTTCCGGTTGTTCCCGGAACGGCGTTTCTCTTAATCGTCTAACCCATGGCTCCCAGCCACATTCTTTAAGTACTCCTCCGAATCACCATTCAGAATCAAATCTGCATAGCCCAATGGATCATTGTAGACGAGATAATCCAACTCCGATCTCTGTGCCATGGTCACGTCCAGCGCGTCCTCGACCCCGATGCAGTCGATGGAGATTTTTCTCCCATCCCGGAGCAGCAGCTCCACGCACCCGGTGTCCATGTTGAATTTGCAGGCTCTTTCATCGTACTTCATGTTTGTGTCCTTTCCGCCTTACGGCACCTTTACAGTTGTGACCTTCGTGATACGTCTTTGATAAGGTTTTGGACACACAGCCGTTTGGAACGAGCCAGAATTGTCATTCCCGAAGAAAACAAAAAATCCGAACCCTTCTCCTATCGAGAAAAGGTTCGGATTTTCATTTGGTGCACAAAAAAGAAAAGACATACGAATGCATGCTCCCCGGTAGACATTCCTACGGGTTGGGAACCGCGCACTAAGCAACAGCCCACTGGGCTGTTGCTTACCCTGCTGCGCAGGGCCGTGCTGTTCAAGTCCTCTTATCCGCACAAAAAAGAAAAGACATACGAATGTATGTCTTTTCTTGGTGCGGATAAGAGGACTTGAACCTCCACCGAGTTGCCCCGATTAGAACCTGAATCTAACGCGTCTGCCAATTCCGCCATATCCGCATATTCTGTTGTGTTCGTGAGCCGTGTCGCTCGGAACGATAGTTATTATAACAGATATCCCGGAAATGTCAAGCGATTTCTGCAAACTTTTTTGACAAATTTTAGCGGCAAACTTGGTGCACTCCGCAGGGGGTTCGTGGGGCGCAAAATCCAGCAAAGTATGCTATAATAGAACCCACTGACAGGCTGCGGCCTGCACAAATAAAAAGGGGAAACTGATATGTTCAACATTCTGATCTTTCTGCTGGGCGCGGCCCTCATGTTTTACATGGCGCTGCGCAGCGTACGTGCGCGCAGACGGCTGCGCACCCAGGGCACCTGTGTGCAGGCCACGGTGACCGGAACGGTGCAGAGCCGGGACGGCGCAGCCTATGTGCTGGAATTTGCTACGGCCAGCGGCAGCCATCGGCTGCAATACCCCAAAACGGCCAAGGGCAAGGCCTTTGCCGAGGGCAGTGTGGTAACGCTGTACTACGATCCGGACGATCTGGAAAAAATGTACGTGGAAGGCGACCGGGCCGTGCTGGGGGCCGAGATCCTGTATGTCGGCATTGGTGTGGCACTGCTGGCACTGATGATCGGCCAGCTGTGAAAGGAGAGCAAGAATGAAACTGGAACATTTTGGTATGGCCGAGCCGGGGGACTGCCGGCTGGTGTTCACGGCCAGTGCAGAGGAACTGGCCGCATCCATTGCGGCAGAACAGGCATCTCCGGATGCACCGCAGGACGAAGAAGAACTGCTGACAGCTGCCGTGAACCGCACCATTCTGGAAGGCTTTTCGGCGCTGGACGAGCAGCTTGTGAAAGCATACGGCATTACGCCGGTGACGGACCCGGACTTTGAGCTGCTGGCTGTGAACCGGGCCGAGGGCTTCCGGGCCGGGGCGCAGTTCTACGCCCTGCCGCCGCTGAAACTGGGCCAGTACACCGGTTTTGTGCAGGCCATTGAGCCACGGCCCATCCGGCAGCTGACCATTGAACTGGAGATCAACCGGAACCACGGCGCGGAAGAGCGCGCTGCCGATGCCGCCGGGAAAGCGGCCTTGCGCCAGCGTGTGGCACGGCAGATCTACGCACAGCGCTGCGCACAGGCCAGAGAGCGGGCGGAGAAAGAGCTGATCTGGCAGCTGGGCCGTCAGGTGACCGGCCCCCTGCCCAAGCAGCTGGCGGCGGGCAACTACTTTGCCGAGCAGCGGCAGTTCAACCTGAGCCTGCAGACCAACAACGTGAACTTTGATCAGTTCCTCAAGGTACGCGGGCAGACGGTGGAGCAGTTCCGCACCTGGCTGCATGAACAGGCGGACACCAAGCTGCGCAGCTGGCTGGGCCTGCTGCTGGTGGCGGAAAAAGAACACCTGCAGCCGACGGAAGCCGAAGTGCAGGCCGCGCTGACCGACTGGAACGAGAAGCTGGACGGGGAACGAACCTTCCCCGCCAACGATGTCCGCAAGGTGCGCCAGCGGCTGGCGCGGGAAAAGGCAGCTGCCTTTGTGGTGGCGCATTCCACCCTGACCCCGCCGCCGGAAGAACCTGTTGTGCAGGAACTGGCAAAAGTATGATACAAAAAGGAGAAGATTCTTGAAATATAACAAAACGGCCCGATTAAAGGACGGCAGAACTTGTCTTTTGCGCAATGGCGATGCCGTGGATGGGGCCGATGTGCTGGCCGTGTTCAACCAGACCCACGCCGAAACGGACTATCTGCTGACCTACCCGGACGAGAACAGCATGACCGAGGAGCAGGAAAGCAGCTATCTGGCAGAAACTGCCGCCAGCCCGAACGCCATTGAAATTTGTGCCATCGTAGACGGAAAGATCGTGGGCACCGCCGGATTTTCCCCGGTGGGCAGTGCGGAAAAGCTCCGGCACCGGGCAGAGTTTGGCATTGCCATCCTGAACGGTTTCTGGGGTCTGGGCATTGGTCGGGCGCTGATGGATGCCTGCATCGACTGCGCCCGGCAGGCAGGTTATGCACAGCTGGAATTGGATGTGGTGGCCGAGAATACGGCGGCAATCACGCTTTATCAAACGTGCGGTTTTGTGGAGTACGGACGCAACCCCAAGGGCTTCCGGTCCCGCGCCGCAGGCTGGCAGACACTGGTGCTGATGCGAAAAGAGCTATAAATCAAAAAAAGTGGGAGATGCAAATGCATCTCCCACTTTTTTGATCAAATTCTCAGGTTTCCACGCCCTCAAACTGGCTGTTGTACAGCTTGGCGTAGAAGCCGTTTGCGGCCAGCAGCTCATCGTGATTGCCCTGCTCCACGATGTGGCCGTCCTTCATCACCAGGATGACATCGGCCTCACGAATGGTGGACAGGCGGTGCGCCACGATAAAGCTGGTGCGGCCCTGCATCATGCGGGTAAAGGCGGCCTGAATGCGCACCTCGGTGCGGGTATCAATGGAGGAGGTGGCCTCGTCCAGGATCAGCATGGGCGGCAGGCACAGCATCACGCGGGCGATGCACAGCAGCTGCTTCTGGCCCTGGCTGATGTTGCCGCCGTCCTCGGCGATCACAGTGTCGTAGCCCTCGGGCAGGCGGCGGATGAAGCTGTCGGCGTGGGCCGCTTTGGCGGCTGCCACCACTTCTTCCAGGCTGGCGTCCGGCTTGCCATAGGCAATGTTCTCGCGCACGGTGCCGGCGCGCAGCCAGGTGTCCTGCAGCACCATGCCGTAGCTGCCGCGCAGGGAAGCACGGGTCACATCCCGGATGTCGGTGTCAGAAACCTTGATGCTACCGCCGTTCACATCATAGAAGCGCATCAGCAGGTTGATCAGGGTGGTCTTGCCGCAGCCGGTGGGGCCGACAATGGCAATGCGCTGGCCGGGCTTCACGTCCAGGGTCAAGCCCTCGATCAGCGGGCGGTCCGGCAGGTAGCGGAAGGAAACATCCTGCAGCTGCACATGGCCGTCCGGCTGCAGCACGGCGGCATGGTCGGCTTCGGGTGCCTGGTCCTCTGCGTCCAGCAGTTCGAACACGCGGGCCGCACAGGCCAGCGCGTTCTGCAGCTCGGTGACCACGCCGGAGATCTCGTTGAAGGGTTTGGTGTACTGGTTGGCGTAGCTCAGGAACACGCTCAGCTGGCCGATGGTAATGCCGCCGCGCACGGTGTACAGCGCACCCACCAGGCCCACGCCCGCATACACGATGTTGTTCACAAAACGGGTGGCGGGGTTGGTCATGCTGGAAAAGAAGATAGCCTTCAGGCTCACGTCCTGCAGGCGGCCGTTTACCTCGTCAAAGGCTTCCAGGCTCTCGGCCTCGTGGCCAAAGGCCTGCACCACCTTCTGGCCTTCGATCATCTCGTTGACCAGAGCGGTCTGTTCGCCGCGCACGGTGCTCTGACCCTGGAAATATTTGTAGCTGCGCTTGGCCAGAAAGTTTGCCACCACAAGGCTCAGCGGGGTGATGCATACCACCACCAAGGTGATGGGCACATTCTCGCTCAGCATGAACAGCAGGGTGCCCAGAATGGTCAAAATGCCGCTGAACAGCTGGGTAAAGCCCATCAGCAGGCCGTCCGCAAAGGTATCCACATCGGCTACCATGCGGCTCACGATATCGCCGGAGGGATGGCTGTCCAGATACGAAAGCGGCAGGGTCTGGATCTTGCGCAGAGCTTCGTTGCGCAGGTCCCGGCTCACCGAGAAGGTGATGCGGTTGTTGCACACGCTCAGCAGCCACTGGGCAAAGGCGGCCACGGCAGCCACCACCAGCACCCGCACAATGATAACACCCACACCGGCAAAGTCCACCTGGCCCTTGCCCAGCATTTTGTCAATGGCGTCACCGCACAAAATGGGAATATACAGCTGGGCCGCCACGCTCACGGCGGCCACGATCAGGCTGCACACCACAAACAGGGAATAAGGCTTGATCTTGTGCAGCACGCGGGTCAGGGTGGCCTTGCGCTGTTCCGGGGTCAGCTTTGTTTTTGCTTTTGCACTCATTTCTGCGCATCCCCTTTCTTGAACTGGCTCTCGTAGATCTCTTCATACACGGGGCAGCTCTGGCGCAGCTGGTCGTGGGTGCCAAGACCCACCAGCTTGCCGTCATCCAGCACCAGGATCTGAT
The DNA here is from genome assembly GCA_934561485.1 of uncultured Faecalibacterium sp. GTDB lineage: Bacteria > Bacillota > Clostridia > Oscillospirales > Ruminococcaceae > Faecalibacterium. The sequence continues at coordinate 7,505 of CAKTGS010000027.1, read as the reverse complement.
CGGCGTGCTGCAGGCTGGCGGCGCGCTGGCTCACAATAAACACGGTCAGGTCCCCGGGCAGGGCGGCCAGGGCCTTGCGCAGGGCAGCGTCCGTGGCGTAGTCCAGGGCGCTGGCACTGTCGTCCAAGATCAGGATATCCGGTTTGCCCACCAGGGCACGGGCAATGGTCAGGCGCTGCTTCTGGCCGCCGGACAGGTTGCGGCCGCCCTGCTCCACAGGCTCGTCCAGGCCAAGGGGCTTGCCCTTGACAAATTCTGCCGCCTGGGCGGTTTCCAGTGCAGCCCACAGCTCGGCATCGGTGGCGTTCTTATTGCCCCACAGCAGGTTGGAGCGGATGGTGCCGCCAAACAGCTGGGCCTTCTGCATGACCACGTTCACCTTGCCGTGCAGCTCTTCGCGGGGGTAATCCGCTGCCGGGCGGCCCAGGATCTCTACGGTGCCCTCGGTGGCATCGTAGAAGCGGGGGATCAGGTTCACCAGGCTGGACTTTCCGCTGCCGGTGCCGCCGATGACGCCAATGGTCTGGCCGCGCCTGGCGGTAAAGCTGATGTCGGTCAGGCTGGGTGCACCGGCCCCGGTGTAGGTCAGGGACACGTGGTCAAAGCACACGGCATCTCCGGTCTTGTCGGCGGGCACTTCGCTCAGCACTTTAGCGGGGAAAGCCATGCCGGGCTTGGTGTCCAGCACAGCCTGCACGCGGCCTGCACAGGCCAGCGCCTTGCTGACCTGCACGATCAGGTTGGCCAGCTTGACCAGCTCCACCAGGATCTGATTCATATAATTCACCAGTGCGATCACGTCACCGGAGGCCATGCCGCCAATGTTGATCTCAATGCTGCCCACATACAGCAGCGCCACAATGGCAATGTTGATGATCACATAGGTCAGCGGGCTCATCAGGGCAGAGAGGTGGCCCACGTGCAGCTGCATCTTGGTCAGCAGGTCGTTGGCGTCCTCAAAGCGGTCAATTTCGCTCTGCTCCTTGTCAAAGGCACGCACCACGCGCACGCCGGTCAGGTTTTCTCGGGTCAGGCCCAGCACCCGGTCCAGCCGGGTCTGCACGGTCTTGTACAGCGGGCGGGTGATGACCATGACGCCGAACACCACCACGCTCAGCAGCGGAATGGCTACCACAAAGATCAGAGCTGCCTTGAAGTTGACCGTAAAGGCCATGATCATGGCACCGAACACCACAAACGGGCTGCGCAGGAACAGGCGCAGGAACAGGTTCAGGCCGCTCTGCACCTGGTTTACATCGCTGGTCATGCGGGTGATCAGGGTGCTGGTGCCCAAGGTGTCCATCTCGGTAAAGCTCAGGGTCTGGATGTGCTCAAACAGCGCATGACGCAGGGCCGTGGAGTAGCCCACTGCCGCCTTGGCGGAAAAATACTGCGCCGTCAGGCTGCAGGCCAGGCCAATGACGGCCAGCCCCAGCAGGATGCCGCACCGCACCAGGATATAGTGGAAATCGTGCGCCGCAATGCCGACATTTACAATGTCAGCCATGACCAGCGGCACGAACAGGTCAAAGGTCGCTTCCAGCATTTTGAAGAGCGGGGCCAGTACGCTTTCGCGCCGGTAGCCCTTCAAATAGCCCAGCATGTTGTTCAAGGCAATTCTCCTTCTTTCGTACATTTGTAATAAAATGGTTGGAATCTTACTCATTATAGCGCGGAAAGGGGCAAAAAGCCATAGGGAAAGAGCAAAAGCCTTCCCCGTTGAGAAATTGTACAAAACCTGTTATACTGATAAAGATAACAGAAACTGGAAGTATGGTGAGCACAATGGCAAGAAGAACAGACGGCGGCATCCGGTTCCGCCCGGTGGGCCGCAGGCAGACCCGCGCAGCGCTGCGTTACAGCCCCAACGGCACCGGCTGCCCGGCCATCGAACAGGCTGTGGAACGGCTGTATCAGGGGCAGAGCGAGGAGACGTTCTGGACCCTGATGAGCGCACTGAACTATGCGCTGGAACTAGAGACCCACGTGCTGGTGCCGCTGCAGGCGGCTGCCACGGTGCACCCGGCCCCCGCCCCGTGGGTCGAGCATCCGGTGCCGGCCCAGAAAGCGGAAGGGCTGTCCCTGTGGACCCTGAAAAACGGCAAAGGCCGCAACTGGCTGCCGCTGTTCACGTCCGGGGCCGCTGCCCGCGCAGACCGCAGCACCGCCGCACGGCCCATGGCGGACTACCCCCTGCAGGATGCTATGGAGCTGGCACTGAGCACACCGGGCATTGACGGGGTGGTGATCGACCCATGGACCCGGTCGGCCACCCTGGATGGGGCACTGCTCAACGGCCTGCTCCATGCAGGCCACACCCCGGAAGAACCCGGCGGGGAAAAGATCGAGGAAGGCCGTGCTGCCGCTCAGGCAGGGGATTGGCCCGCCGCCGCCGAATGCTTTGACAAGGCCGCCGAATCCGGCAATGCCATGGCGGTCTCGCTGCTGGCCGACTGCATGTACCGCGGGCGCGGCGTGGTGCAGGACCGCACCCGGGCCAGAGGGCTGTGGAATGCCGCCGCCGAGCAGGGCGAGCCGCTGGCACTGGTGTCGCTGGGCGAGGATCTGGCGGCCCGGGGCGAAAACGGCAAGGCGCTGCTGTATTTCCGCCGCGCGCGGCAGAGTGCACAGGCTTTGCCGGACATTGATTATACACCCCGCATCTGCCTGCGCATTGCCCAGGCAGAAACTCGCTATACCGCGGTGAAAAAGGCGCTGGCACTGGCGGCGGAAGCCGAACAGGGCTTTGCCATTCAGGCGCGGGAGGGCGAGCCGGACGCTGCCCAGCGGTTGGAGGAAGCCCGGCAGCTGACCCGGGAACTGACCAGCACGCCGCCGCAGAATACTGCCTATAACATAGAATCTTTACAATTGGACTAAAAAAACGTCATACGGATACGGTAAGATAAGCAGGAAAGAAATTTTGCCCGGTGCAGGATGCGGGCGGAGCAGTTGGAGAGGAAACAAGAATGAGCAAAGTGATCGGCATTGATCTGGGAACGACCAATTCCTGTGTGGCAGTGGTAGAAGGCGGCAAGCCGGTGGTCATCACCAACGCGGAGGGTGAGCGCACCACTCCCAGCGTGGTGGCATTTACCAAGGACGGTGAGCGGCTGGTGGGCGGCGCGGCCAAGCGCCAGATCGCAACCAACTCCGGGCGCACGGTGTCCAGCATCAAGCGCCACATGGGCAGCGATACCCGCGTGCACATTGATGGCAAGGACCTGACCCCGCAGGAGATCAGTGCCATGATCCTGGCCAAGATCCGCCGGGATGCCGAGAGCTACCTGGGCGAGCCGGTGACCGAGGCCGTGATCACGGTGCCGGCTTACTTTGACGACAGCCAGCGCAAGGCCACCCAGGACGCAGGCCGCATTGCAGGCCTGAATGTGCTGCGCATCATCAACGAACCCACTGCCGCGGCTGTGGCCTACGGACTGGACAACGAAGCACCGCAGAAAATTTTGGTGTACGACCTGGGCGGCGGCACCTTTGACGTGTCCATTATCGAGATCGAGGACGGCACCTTTACCGTGCTGGCCACCGGCGGCGACACCCACCTGGGCGGCGATGACTTTGACGAGCGCATTGTGGAATACGCTGTGGCGGAGTTCAAAAAGTCGGACCGCATTGATCTGACCTGCGACCCCGCTGCCATGGGCCGCCTGAAGGAAGAAGCTGAAAAGGCCAAAAAGGAGCTGTCCAGTGCGCCGTCTGCCCAGCTGAACCTGCCCTTTATTGCTGTGGGCAAAGACGGCCCCCACCACCTGGATATTTCGCTGTCCCGCCCGCAGTTTGAGATGATGACCGGCGACCTGCTGTCCCGCACCGTTACCCCGGTGCAGAACGCACTGCGGGATGCCGGCATCTCCGCCAGCCAGCTGGGCAAGGTGCTGCTGGTGGGCGGCAGTACCCGGATGCCTGCCGTGGAGCGTCAGGTGCGGGAGCTGCTGGGTTGTGAGCCGAGCCACAGCCTGAACCCGGACGAGTGTGTGGCCATGGGTGCCGCCGTGCAGGGCGGCCTGCTGCAGGGCGGCGGCAAGCTGGCCGGTGCCACCGGTGCGGCGGCCCAGGGCCTGGTGCTGATGGACGTGACCCCGCTGACCCTGTCCATTGAGACGCTGGGCGGCGTGGCTACCCCGCTGATCACCCGCAACAGCATGATCCCCACCCGCAAGAGCCAGATCTTTACCACGGCCCGCCCCATGCAGACCAGTGTGGAGATCAATGTGCTGCAGGGTGAGCGCCACTTTGCACGGGATAACAAATCCCTGGGCAAGTTCAAGCTCAACGGCATCCGGGCCAGTTTTTCGTCCAAGCCGCAGATCGAGGTGACCTTTGACATTGATGTGAACGGCGTGGTCAAGGTATCCGCCAAGGACCTGGGCACCGGCCGGGAGCAGAACATCACCATCACCGGCAGCACGAACCTGTCCGAGAACGAGATCCAGCGCGCCATGGCAGATGCAGCCGCCTACGAGGCCGAGGACAGCCGCCGCAAGGAGCGGCTGGACCTGCACAACCAGGCAGAGGTGCTGGCCTACAAGGTGGACGAAGCGCTATCCAAGTGCAAGAAGGAACTGGACAAGGACGAGAAGAACCGCGTCAAGACCGATCTTGCCAACCTGCGCCGCTGCCTGCGCAAGGATAAGCCCGAAAAGATGAACGAGACCGAAGAAGCAGCCCTGCGCCAGGCCAAGAGCCAGCTGGAAGAGAGCGCCAACCACCTGATGGTGCTTTACTCCAGCGAGCAGGGCAGCAGCGAAAACGAGGAAAATCATCTGTAAGTTTCCCAGCAGAACGCGATCTGCCGGATCATATATGCAAGCAAAAAGGGGCTGTTGCAAAATAGCCCCAATGAAAAAATGAGATAGACTTCCCCCAAAAGGGGTTGTCTATCTCATTTTTTGTAAGCTATCTGTTTGCTAATAAAGGAGACGTGCGTCTGTTTCTGTTCTATCGTTTATCAAATGAGAAAGCTCTCCTTAGCAAAGGTGGAGATCAAAGATGTCGTTTCCGACAAGCAATCCTACACCACGCATTTCATCCTTGGAAATGCCGGAAAAGTAGACATAATATTTACCATCTACCACTGTAAATGTTGAACGATACAGACCTTTGTTGAACCACAGATAATTTCTTTTACTGGGAGAGAAGAACTTCTTTGCCGTTCCAAAATCATAACCATCCTCAGAACAGGCGTAGTACAATGACATACAGCCTCGCGGATAGGTCTCAGACGTCTTATCAAAGGACACAACTATCATTTCATAGCCCTTGTCTGTATGGCGGACTGTCAAATGCCATGAGCGCAAGGAATCCGAATCATACGCTAATGCCGCGTACCGGGGAGCACTCCAGCCAGTTGAAGGTGTATACTCCTTATACTTGACGCGGTAACCATCGCCGATAGACCACATCCGGTAGATGCCATTTTCGTACAAAAGTGTCGGGCTGAGATAGTCATCTTTGGAGCGGACCGTTTCAAGCATAATCTCTTTTTCAGTCCAATGTACACCATCCTCCGTGCGGCAGCGGTAAAGGATCATATGGTCATGACTGTCATCAACATATCTCCACCAGCATTCCAACTCATTTGTATCGCTATTATAAACCAGCTCCGGATCACTATTATAGCAAACTTGAAATTTATAGTTCGCAGGCGTATCATCCAGAGGATTACTGAATCCATTCGGCAGTTTCCAGTTAACACCATCATTACTGGCAAGAATATGGGGATTTTCTTTACTGTCATCGGCTTCCGGATAAGGTGAGTATGCAATCCAAAAAGTATAACCATTCCAAGGCTCATCAAAATGTAAAACACTTGGATGCGTTGCCTGTGTATCTCCATAAGCAGAAGTAAGCTTTAATGGGTCAGACGGAAGACGAAAATCAAACGAAAAACCAGAGCAAACCATAAAAACAAAGAGAGCGCAAAGAAATGCTGCATATTTACGCCGCCGCTTAGAACATGGTTGGGATTGAGTTGATTCCATTATCTGCAGTGTCCCAGATGAATATTCGTACTTTTTCACAATAGACTCCTTTCCACAATTCCGAAGAAAAAAATGTTCAAAGCAACTCGAACAATATAAGTATCTTTCTTTACAGCTGAATTGTCAAGGATGAAATGTTAGTAAAAAAGCAACAAACGCCTACATCGCAAAGGACAAGCTTCTGTTGCTTTAAAAATAAGGTTACAGCATTTTGGACAGGAAGGCCTTCAGGCGCGGGTGCTTGGGATTGCTGAACAGCTCCTGCGGCGGTTCATCCTCCTGGATCCTGCCCTCATCAATGAAGATGACGCGGTTGGATACCTCGCGGGCAAAGCCCATCTCGTGGGTGACCACCAGCATGGTGATGCCGGTGTGGGCCAGCTCCTTCATCAGCTCCAGCACTTCGCCCACCATCTCGGGGTCCAGGGCGCTGGTAGGCTCATCAAACAGGATCACGTCCGGGTCCATGGCCAGGGCGCGGGCAATGGCGATGCGCTGCTGCTGGCCGCCGGAAAGGCTGCGGGGGTAGGCGTTGGCCTTGTCGGCCAGGCCCACACGGGCCAGCAGTTCATCGGCGCGCTTGGAAATGGCTTCCTTGTCCTTGAGCTTGAGCAGGTTGGGGGCCAGTTCCAGGTTCTTTTTCACGGTCAGGTGCGGGAAGAGGTTGAAGTGCTGGAACACCATGCCCATCTTCTGGCGCACAGCGTCAATGTGGGCTTCGTCCACCTCGGTGCCTTCAAACTTGATGCTGCCGGAAGTGGGAATTTCCAGCCGGTTCAGGCAGCGCAGAAAGGTGGACTTGCCGCAGCCGGAAGGGCCGATCAGGCACACCACATCACCGCGGTAGATGTCAATGTCAATGCCCCTCAGCACGTCCAGGGTGGGGGTGGGCTGCTTTGCGCCCTTTTTCTTCACGCCGCCGTAGGTCTTGGTCAGACCACGGACTTCCAGAATTTTATCGGTCACTTTGTGCCAGCCTCCTCTCAAACTTGCCCAGCAGCCAGGTGAACAGCATGACCAGTACCAGGTAGATCAGTGCAACGCCCAGCAGGGGGAACATGGCTTCGTAGGTGCGGTTCATAATGCCCTGTGCGGCATACAGCAGCTCCTTGCCGCCGATGGTGGTGATCAGGGAGGTGTCCTTCAGCAGGATGATGAACTCGTTGCCCAGAGCAGGCAGCACCGCGCGGATAGCCTGCGGGATGATGATGACCACCATGGTGGTCATGTAATTCAGGCCCAGGCTGCGGCCGGCCTCCATCTGGCCGGGGTCCACGGCCATCAGGCCGCCGCGGATGATCTCGGACACATAGGCACCGGAGTTGATGCCAAGCGTCAGTGCACCCACCATGGTAAAGTTGCGGCTGTTGGCAAAGATGACCATGCTCATGATGAGCAGCTGCACCATCATGGGGGTGCCGCGGATGATAGTGGTGTAGATCTCACAGATCACATTGAAGAAGCCCAGCACCGGGTTTTTGTGCCCGGGGCGCTGCTGGTCGTGGG
>CAKTGS010000026.1 GCA_934561485.1 uncultured Faecalibacterium sp. | reverse complement strand
ACCTACCTGTTTGAAAAGGGCAAGGAGAAGATCCTGAAAAAGGTGGGCGAAGAGTGCACCGAGGTCATCATTGCAGGAGAAAAAGAGGACAAGGAAGAAACGGTCTACGAGATCAGCGACCTTGCCTATCATGTACTGGTGCTGATGGTCAGTGCCGGCATCACGGTGGAGGACGTGACCCGTGAGCTGGAAAAACGCCACGTCATTGACCACAAGGTCAAACAGGAAAGGATGCAGTGAGTATCTATGGCAGATTATAAGAAGTCCAGTGTGCATTGCCACTCTACGATGTGCGATGGCAAAAACACCTTGCAGCAAATGGCATCTGCTGCGTGCGCGCAGGGGCTGACGACCCTGGGCTTCACCGGCCATAGCTACACTCAGCGGGACCGTGAATACTGCATGAGCCCCAGCCGCACCGCCCAGTACAAGGCCACCATTGCCAAGCTCAAAACCGAGTACAAGGGCAAGGTGGATATCCTGTGCGGCATCGAGTGGGACCTGCTGAGCGAAGATAAGTTTGAAAGCTACGATTACTGGATCGGCAGTGCACACTACCTGTACGGCAAGAACACCGGCAAGTATTACGAGATCGACTTCCGCCCGCAGGATCTGTGGGACTGCATCAACGATGACTTTGACAGCGACCCGCTGGCCGCTGTGGAAGCCTATTTTGCCGAGGTGGAAAAGGTGGCCGCCAAAAAGCCGGACATCCTGGGCCACATCGACCTGATCAAAAAGCTGAATGCCGATGGGGAGTTCTTTGATGAGGAGTCGCCCCGCTACAAGGCTGCCGCCCTCAAGGCCCTGCAGGCCGCCAAGGACAACGACTGCCTGCTGGAAGTGAACACCGGCGGCGTGTACCGCGGCTACCGCAAGGATTTCTACCCCGGCCCCTGGCTGCTGGGCGAGTGGCAGAAGATGGGCGGCAAGGTGATCATTACTTCGGACGCCCACGACACGGCCAGCCTGACCTTTGGCTTTGAGGAAGCAGCCGCTGCCGTGAAGGCTGCCGGTTTTACCAGCGTGGAAGTGCTGACCGGAAACGGCTTTGAGACCCAGGAACTGTAAAAGGCAAAAAGGCTTCCCCCTTGGGGGAAGCTGTCATTGAACGAATGTGAACCGATGGATGAGGGGAAGCAATGGATGATCGCTTCTGACAAGAGCGATTTTACGCAGCTGCCCCTCATTTGTCATGGCTGCGCCATGCCGCCTTCCCCCCGAGGGGGGAAGGCTTTTGGGCTGGTGCGGCTTTTTATTGTGTAAGGAAAGGAATTCTATGACCCAGGCACAACCCCGGAAAAAAAGCACAAGCACCCTGAACGTAGACCTGCTGCACGGCTCCATTTTCAAAAGCCTGGTGCTGTTCATGCTGCCCATCCTGGTTTCCAACCTGTTCCAGCAGCTGTACAACACCGTGGACACCATGATTGTGGGCAATGTGCTGGGCGATACCGCTCTGGCCGCCATTGGCTCCTGCGGCTCCATTTATGAGCTGCTGGTGGGCTTTGGCCTGGGCATTGGCAACGGCCTTGCCATTGTGGCGGCCCGCGCCTACGGCGCACAGGACGAGGACCTGCTCAAGCGCACGGTGGCCGGTTCGCTGGTCATCGGTCTGCTGGCCAGCCTGGCCATTACGGCGGCGGGCTATTTCGGCCTGCATCCCCTGCTGCAGCTGCTGGACACCCCCGCCGAGATCCTGGAAGATGCCTACCGCTACATCATTGTCATTGACCTGGGCGTGCTGGTCATGTTCCTGTACAACCTCTGTGCGGGCCTGCTGCGGGCCATTGGCAACAGCGTAATGCCGCTGGTGTTCCTGATCATCAGCTCTGTGCTGAACGTGGTACTGGACCTGTGGTTCATTGCGGGCCTTGGCATGGGTGTGCGTGGCGCTGCCGTGGCTACGGTGATCGCGCAGGGCGTGTCGGTGGTGCTGTGCATTCTGTATGTGCTGGCGCGGGTGCGCATCCTCATTCCGGGCCGTCCGCACTTCCGGGTGGGCCGCAAGCTGTACACCGACCTGTTCACCCAGAGCATCTCCATGGGCCTGATGAGCAGCATCGTGTCGGCCGGTTCGGTGGTGCTGCAGTACGGCATCAACGGCCTGGGCACCCTGACCATTGCGGGCCACACCGCAGCGCGCAAGCTGTTTGCCTTTACCGATATGCCCATGATCGCCATGGCCAGCGCGGCGTCCACCTTTGTTTCCCAGAACTACGGCGCAAACCAGCCCCAGCGCATCCGCAAGGGAATGCGGGAGATCTACCTGTATTCGCTGGTGGTGGCCGCCCTGGAAGTGGTGTGGATGCACTTTGGGGCTGCATTCATGGTCAAGCTCATTTCCGGTTCCAGCGAGGCCATCGTGCTGGAAAACGGTGCCCGCTACCTGATCTGGAACGCACCGTTCTATGCCGTGCTGGGTGTGCTGCTGGCCACCCGCTATGCTCTGCAGAGCCTGGGCCAAAAGGTGCTGCCGCTGTTTTCCAGTGTCATCGAGTTCCTGGGCAAGGTGGTGTTCGTGCTGGTGTTCATCCCGCGCTTTGCCTACAATGCGGTGATCCTGTGCGAGCCGGTGATCTGGTGTGTGATGACCCTGTACCTGGTTGCAGTGTACCGGCGCGAGACCTTTGTGTTCCCGAGAACCAAAAAATAATCCGTTCCATCCGTACGGTGTGATGCAGGCTCTCCCGAAAGGGAGGGCTTTTTTGCATGGTATGGGCTGCACGAAAAAAAGCTCCCCCTTCCGGGAGAGCTGAATGCAAACGAAGCGGACAGATGAAGAAAATTACAGCGCCGAATAGCCAAAGCTGTTCACCAGCGCATCAATGCGCTGACCGGCCTTGCACAGGGGGCACTCGCGGCTGTCGAAGCTGGCATAGTCCGGCAGGCTGGAAGGGTCAAAAATGGAGGTGACCGGGTAGCCCAGGCACTCGTGGGTGGTGGCAAAAATGGCCGAAAGCCCGGCCACGGTGCCGCCGTAGTAGTTCACGGCTTCCACAGCGGCCTGCACAGTGTAGCCGGTGGTGATGGAAGCGGCCAGAATGAGCACGTGCTTGCCCTTGACCATAGGGGCCAGGTTGTCGCGCAGAATGATCTGGCTGCCGGTGGTGTATTCCGGGGTGACCACGTAAATGGTCTGGTGGGCATTCATGTTGGCAAAGCCGTCCTTGGTCAGCTCATTGGCCAGGCAGGTGCCGATCACCTGGGTGCCGTCCAGGCAGAGCACGGTGTCCACGATGGTGCTGTGCTGGTAGGCGCTGACCAGCTCTTTGGCCACGGCCTTGGCTTCCGACAGGCGGGATTTCTGGGTGGTCACGTCAATGTAATAGTTGATGTGGCTGTGGCTGGTGGCAAAATGTCCCTTGGCAACGCGCAGGAACAGATCGCTTTTCTTGGTGGGCAGTTTGACCATGTTGATCATACAGGCAGCACTCCTTTTCAGCCGGGCGCAGATGCGCCGTAAAATACAAAACAGCGCGGCGGTCGCCGGGGCCGCTGCGCATCCTGCACAAGGTGTTGTCTTTATTGTACCGGAAAATGCATCTGTGCACAAGAAACAAAACAACTAAAAAACCTTGCGCGCTTTGCAACACTTTGCCGAAAATGGGCGTTCCCTTGCCCTGCTGCCGGGCAAACAAAAAGGCCCGCGCAGTTTTTGCGCGGGCCGGAAAAGCGGAACCGGGATCAAACGGTCTTGATGTCGGCGATCTTCTTGGCGGGGTTCTGCAGAACCCAGGTTGCATACACGTCCTGCAGGGGGTCGCCGGTTGCAGTGGCGTACTTGCGCGGCCAGTAGCACACCGCAACGGTATCGGTTTCTTCAAATGCAAAACCGGTCACGGTGAGCTTGGTGGTCATGGACTGGCCCTTGCTCAGGTTCTGGGTGCCGGAGCTGATGGAAACACCGTTGTTGGTGGTGCCCAGGGTGTTGTAATCAGCCTTGACCTTGCCGTCCTTGTCGGTGACCTTCACGGAGAAGTTGGAGGACATGACGGACAGACCGTTGGCGCTGGTGCACTTGAGGGTCATATCACAGGTCAGGGTCTTGGTGGAAGCAGTGTAGATAGGGTTCTCCAGCTTGTGGGAGCCTTCCAGGGTCAGGGTCTGGCCAGCCACACCGGTGGGACGGTTGGGGTTGGAGAAGACACCATCACAACCGCTCAGCAGGCTGGAGCCTGCCACAGCCACAGCGGCAACGGCGGTATATTTCAGGAAAGAGCGGCGGGAAAATACCATAGACATATTTCGTTCCTCCTTTGGAATGTACGTACAGTTTGTGCCATAAGGCGTTACCTATACAATAGGCGAAACGGGGGCAAAAGTCAATGCTTTTTGCAAAATAATTGTGAACGTTTTGTGGCAAGAACGTACATTTTAGACGAATTTTAATGGAAATTCGTGGCGTTATGCGCGGGTCACATCTGCAGAAGTCATGGTGAACGTCAGGGTCTTGTCGGGGGCAAAGGTGGGCATGTAGGTCACGTCCATCTGCTGCCAGCCGGTGGGCACCATCAGCACCAGCTGCAGGTAGCCGGTGCCCTGGGGGGGCAGGCTGGTGGAGTCCGAAAAGCTCTGGGAGTTCTTGTTGTACAGCGAGATGTTGGCGCCGCACAGCACGCTCTGGCCATCGCAGGATGCGGCAAAGTCGGTGGAAGCTTCCGCCAGGGCCTGGAAGTTGGCGTCCAGGTTTTCCAGCGGAGGCACCGGGTAGGCGGCGTTGATCTCGGCCAGGTTCTGTGCGCCGATGGCAAAGGTCTCCGTCTTGGAGCGGTTTGCCACGGTAACCAGCACGGCGATGTATTCGTAACCGGCCTGCTGGGGGTCGCTGGTAAGCTTGTACAGGCTGGTGAGCTGCACGCCCAGGTTGTTCCAGTTGCTGACCTTATCGCCCACCTTTACCTGCACCACGGTGGAACTGCCGTTCTGCTTGCAGCCGCCCAGCAGGCTGGCTGCGCCCACGGCGGCAGCGGATGCACCGGTGCACTTGAGAAATGTACGGCGGGAAATGGGATTCGACATGGTATGGGTCCTCCTTCTGGCAGGGCAAAGCCTGCGCGTTCCAGAATCTTCTACTCTAGTTATAGCCTTTCCGGGGTGCAGATGCAAGACAATGCCGCCATAATTTACAGCATTTTCACAGAGAAGGGCCGTTACTGCTCCGGGGTCAGGCCCTTTACATGGGTCTCGCTGGTCTTGACCAGGTTCAGCAGGCTGGGGGTATACAGGGGAAACTCGCGGGTCAGGCTCTCGGTGGTCATGGCCAGGGCAGCGGTGTCCTTCACGCCCTCGCCGCCGTTCACGTCCTGGCCGTCCAGCAGGGATTCCACGTTGGACTCGGACATGCGCATCACAGCGTCCGAGCAGCCACGCCAGCGGATGGGATCAATGCTGAACATGCTGGCAGCGTTGTGCGGCTCGGCGGAGTAGAGCAGGCGGAACATCTTGGCCACGGCCATCATCAGGTAAGCGCTTACCTCGGTGGTCAGGGCCTTGCTGTGGCACTGGCCGATCTTGGCATACAGCACGTTCAGGCTGTTGGAGATCAGCTTTTTGTTCATGGTGGGCAGCACGCTGCCGTGGTAGATGTTGTCCTTCATCTTGTCGGGGTTGGGGATATCCTCCGCCGACAGCATCATGCCGTTGCGCTCAGCACTGCGGCCCAGCAGATAATCGCAGGAAACATTATAATAATCCGCAACGCGCACCACAAAGTCCAGCCCGCACTCGCGGATGCCTTTTTCGTAGTGAGAAAGCAGGGCCTGCGAAACGCCCAGGTCCTCGGCCGCCTGCTTCTGGGTGATGCCGCGCTCTTTGCGCAGCAGTTTGATGATACGATTGAATTCCATGATCTTGGCTCCTCAATGTTCACATTTCGGGGGAACATCCTTGATTTTTGGTTTACAGCAGGTTGATTATACACAATGGAAAACGACTTGTAAAGCAAGAAAAGTGACGATATTTTTCTTCAATTTTCGTCATTTTTGTCAAAAGCCTTGTGCGGCACACCATATCTATGCTAAACTATGGGTATTACCACATACATTTTGTGGCGCGGCGCAGCGGGCAAAAAATGCCGGAACGGAAAATTTTTGGCAGTTTTTTGGCTTTTCTGCCAGAAAACTGCCCTGCAGCGGCGGTTTACGAAAAAATAACCAAATGGCTATTCCATCTTTCCACAGTTTGTGCTATAATGCATCCTTGGCACCTGTCCTTGCCCGGCGCACACTCGCGCCGCGGAGCCGGGCCGGAAATTGTTTATTTTGATAGGAAAGAGGATACACATTATGAAGATCGATCGTAAAACCCGTCTGTGCAGCCTGGCTGTGGCTGCTCTGCTGGCTGCAAGCTGCTTTGCCCTGACCGGCTGCGGCAGCAGCGCAGGCTCTGCTGCTTCCAGCACCAGCACCGCTGCTTCCACCGTGGCTGCTGCCGGTGACAACACCTGCGGCGAGAACGCCACCTGGACCCTGGCAGACGGCACCCTGACCGTGAGCGGCACCGGCCGCATGACCGACTACAACAGCAACAGCCCCGCTCCCTGGGCCGACCAGGCAGATGAGATCACCGCTGTTGTGGTGGAGGACGGCATTACCACCGTGGGCGGCAGCTCCTTCAAGGGCTGCACCAACCTGACCACCGTCACCCTGGGCAGCACCGTGGAGTACATTGAGGCGGCTGCCTTCAACGGCTGCACCGCTCTGTCCGACATCACCATTCCCGAGAGCGTGGGCTACATCAAGGTCGGCGCTTTCAAGGACTGCAATGCCCTGACCAGCGTGACCGTGCGCAATAACTGCCGCATCGACCTGAACGTGTTCCCCGCCACCGTGGAGATCAACCGCTACGAATGATCCCCTTTTGGCGGGGGTGCGCGGCTGACGGGCGATTTCCATACAAGATAAGAGGTGTATTTGCATGAAAACCTTTAAGCTTCATCTCATCCGCCACGGCATGACGGCGGGCAACCTGCAGGGCCTGTACATTGGCAGCGGAACGGACATTCCGCTGTGCGATGAGGGCCGTGCCCAGCTGGCCGAGCTGAAGGAGCGCTTTGTGTATCCGCAGGTGGATACCGTGTTCGCCTCCCCCATGCTGCGCGCAGTGGAAACCGCGAACATTCTGTTCCCCAACGCAGCGCACCAGTTTACGGTGCACGATCTGCGGGAAGCCGGGTTTGGCAAATTTGAGAATCGTCCGGTGAAGGAACTGGTGCATGACGAGGACTTCAAAAAGTGGATCACTCCGGGTTCCGGCTTTGTGCCGGAAGGAGCTGAACCCACCGAGCAGTTCCACGCCCGCTGCGCCGAAAGCCTGCTGAAGCTGTTTGAGTATATGATCCGCATGGACGTGACCGAAGCTGCCTGTGTGACCCACGGCGGCGTGATCATGAGTATGCTCAGCCAGCGTGCCCTGCCCAGCCGCCGCCCCGAGCAGTGGATGGCAGACCCGGGCTGCGGCTATACCGTGCAGACCGATGTGCAGCTATGGATGCGCGACCGCCTGGTGGAAGCCATTGACATTGTGCCGGACGGCTACGCCGACACCCTGCGCGGCCAGGCCGAAACCGAAGAAAACGAGGCCTACGAATAAGCAGCGCCGGAAAGAAACGGTTACAATCCGGGGGAAGCCCTTGACAGAAGAAACACAATCCTTTATTGTATAAAGGAACCACTTTTCATCGCATCAAGGAGGAAGTCCCATGTCGCAATCCATCTCCCGCCGGTCATTCCTGAAATATGCCGGCTCCGGTGCCGTCAGCCTTGCGGCTGCGCTGCTCACCGGTGTATCTGCGGCGGCAGAACAGCTGTGCCTTGCGGGCCAGCCGGCCCTGCTGGACGGCAAAGCCGCCGTGGAGCTGCTGGGCTATGCCCCGGCACAGGAGCTGGGCGGCGTGCTGGTATATCTTTCGGTGGAAAACCTTTCCGCCGGCAGCCTGCCGGTGGGCACAAGCTACCTGCAGAGCCGCGAGGTGCGCACCCGTGCCGACCTGTACAGCATGGGCAGCGGGGTGACCGCAGCCTGCAACGGCCAGCCGGTGCGCTGCGGCAGCTTTGCCGCGCCGCTGTACGGCGAGAACGCGGCAGACGCTTCCATCTTTACGTTGAACCTGGCGGCGGGGCGCGGTGCCCTGCTGCACTGCTTCTGCGCCGTGCCGGAAAACTGGCAGACGCTGGAGCTGACCTACCAGCCGGATTTTGCATCCGGCCGCAGCGTGGCCTTTACGGTGCACCGCACCGCAGACGAGGTCTCGCTTGGCCCGGTGCCGGCCTCTCCCGCAGAGGTGGGCAGCGTGGTGGACCTGTAAAACAGCAATACAAACGCCCCTGCGCACATTTGTGCGCAGGGGCGTTTTGCGTGCAGTGCCAAAGGGGGATCATTCTTCCACGGCCAGCAGGTCTTCCCCAGCGGAGTTCTGTACCGCCAGTTCCTGGCCGGTCAGGCTGGAGAGCAGCGCAATGTAGCTGCGCCCGCTTTCCAGCGTCAGGGGGCGGCCATCGGAGTCGTAAAGGGCAAAGGTGGAGTCGGTGCCCTGGGTCCAGGTGATGTGCCACAGGTGGCCGCCGTTCAGCCACACGCCGCCGCCCATGGACAGATCGTAGTCCAGGGTGCGCTCATCGTCCCGCAGGGCGGACGTGCTGTAAAGGATCAGCAGGTTGTCAAAGGCGGCCTGCTGGCCGGTGTTGGCATCGGTCTGCGGGGTGCCGTCTGCGTGCAGCATGGCATAGGTGCTCTGCTCGGCCTGGTAGACGAAGCCGGTGCTGCCCAGGGACTGGAAGTTCACCGTGACCCGCACCGCATCGGCGGCATCGGCGTCCGGCAGGCGGCCGTTCATCTGCAGGGGCAGCAGGGGCGGCACCACCGGCGTGTCCGGTTCGGTCTCCGAGGCGGCTGCCGAGGATGCAAGGGTGATGCTGCTCAGCGCGGAGGAAATGCCAAGGTCCGGCAAAACGGCGGCGGCATCTGCCCCGCTGGTGCGCCAGGCGGGGTTTGTGGCCCACTCGGTGCCGCTTCTGAAGGCGTTGCGGCCTACTTCCAGCGCATCCACGGCGCGGATGTTGTAGTATTCCAGATAGCTGCGGGTGTACTGCCCTGCCCCGCGCTGGATGGGCAGCACCTGCTGGCCGCTGAGCAGCCGCCAGTACAAGTCCTCCCCCAAAGTGACCGGGCCAACGGTGGGCATGGCTTGCAGCGATGGATACACCAGACACAGGCTGGGGGCTGCATCGGCGGCGGTCAGGGCTTCCAGCACCACCGATGCGCTGCCAATGCCCCACTGCGGCACGCTGCTGGCAGAATTGTCGATTACAACGGCAGCAATGCGCTGGCCGGGATAAAGCAGCTCCTGCCCGGTCAGCGGGTCGGCGGAAGCGGTGCTGTCCGCCGGAGTGCCGCCGGACAGCGTGCAGCCGGTGAGCAGCACTGCGCACAGCACAAGCGCGCCCAGAGCCTGCATCCAGTTGTGTTTCATCTTGTTTCCTCGTTTACTGATAGCGGAAGTTGGACCACTCGTCATCGTCCACGATGGCAAGGTAGGTCTTGCCGCGGTTGAACAGCATCTCGGCCCCGGTGTCATCGTAGACCTTGAGCGGATGCTCCGGCGAAGGCTTTTCCCAGCGGCCCACCTGCACGCTGCCCCGGGTAAAGAAGTAGGCTTCGCCGCCGGCTGCATAGTCCACCTGCTGCACATCGCCGGAGTCTCCGGGGTAAGCGGCAATGGGGGCAAAGCAGACGAGCAGGTTGTCAAAGCTCAGCTGTTTGCCGGTCAGCTCGTCCACGGTGTTTTCGTATCCGCCGGCGGCGTGGCTGTACATCTGCATCTTGTAGCTGCGGCTCAGCAGGCTGTAGGTAAAGCTGGTTTTGTAGTTGGCCGAGTGCTCAATGTTCACGCTTTTGCCGGAAGCAGCACCGCGCATGGCGTTTTCGGCCCCGGTGCGGTAGTCCGCAAAGCGGAAGAAGGTGGCGTCATAGGGATAGGTCAGCCCGATGCCGGCATTGGCTGCCGCCTGTTTGACCTCGGTGCCGGAGGTGAACTCGGTGTGCTCGTAGGCCACATTGCGGCCCCGGCTGTTGCGGTGGGCAACGTGCGGGTGGGTGGGCGTGTTGAAGTAGTTTTTGCCGCCGATGTTCAGCCCGGAATAGTTGTATACGCTGATGAACTTGGTGCAGGGCGCACTCTCGCCATCGTGGTAGTACAGCGCCTGCCAGGGCATGAGCAGCTGCAGGAATTGGTCGCGGCCGGAACGCATGGGGCCGACCTCGGGGATGCTGTCGGCGTCCCGGTATACGGCGCAGAAGCGGGAGATGCCGCCCTCCACCTTGCTCTCAATGAGCAGGTCGGCGGAGGAAAGGCCGCGCTGCGGCCGGGCATTCTGCCGCTCGGAATAGCTGATGTTGTTGACCATAACGCCCACAAGACGGCCGCTGCTGCGGTTGGCTTCGCCGGTCAGCGGGTCGGCATCGTAGGCGGGCAGCAGGCTGGAAGCTGCCGGTTCCTCGCTGGCAGCGGAAGAAGCATCCGCTTCCGAGGCAGCCGGCGCTTCCCCTGCGGCGGCGGAACCGGCCTGCGAAGAGGAAGCGGCGCTGCCGCCAAACATTTTCTGCAGCCAGCCGGGCAGATTGCTGCCCAGTGCAAGGCTGCCGGACACACGGCAGCCGGTCAGCGCCAGCGAAGCGGCGGTGATGCCGGTAAGACGAAGAACGGCACGGCGGGTGATCTTCATAGCAAAAACCTCCTGCTCCCAAGAGTGATAAATCAGAACGGCCCGGCCGCAGAGCCGATGCCGGATGGATCGGTTTGATTTGCTTTGATTGTAGCGATTCTTCCCGGGTTTGTAAAGAGAAAGTTGGCACCATTTGCCGTGTGCAAGTTTTTTGCCCGTTTTTCAAAGCCTGCTCTTGCTTTTTTCTGCAAGTTGTGGTAATATTATTCGGCAGTATGATTTCATGCTGGAATTATGCGCTCGTAGCTCAGCCGGTAGAGCATCTGACTTTTAATCAGAGGGCCAGGGATTCGAGTTCCCTCGAGCGCACCAAAATCCCACGAAGAAT
Organism: uncultured Faecalibacterium sp.; assembly: GCA_934561485.1. Classification (GTDB taxonomy): domain Bacteria; phylum Bacillota; class Clostridia; order Oscillospirales; family Ruminococcaceae; genus Faecalibacterium. The sequence continues at coordinate 11,555 of CAKTGS010000026.1, read as the reverse complement.
CGTAAGATTCTTCGTGGGATTTTCCTTTTTCTGGGGCTCTGCACACTTTTGCACACTTTTTGCACACCGGCGGGAAAGCCGTGTTTTTCCTTGCATTGCTGCACTGTACCCGGAAAACGACCTGCCATTTTATCATGTTTCCATCGACACGGTGGAATTGTGGAAGGACCGTGAGGACCGCATCACGCAGGTCATCACGGAAGCGCTGGGCAGAGACATTCACTGCATCTGCTCGGCCACCCACTCGCACAACTGCCCCTGCATGACCACCGATGATGCCTATGTGGACTATGTGCTTGATGTGATCCGGCAGGGCGTGGCGGAGATCACGCTGCACACCTACCGGGAGGTGCAGTATCAGTACCAGTACCACTATTTTGACAAGGTGGGCAAAAGCCGGGTCATGGACTATGTTACCCCACACCTCTACGCCGAGACCCTGTCGCTTTACGGGGACGGCAGGCGGGTGCTGACCTTTCTGATGCACAACGTCCACCCCACCACCAAAGAACTTTGGGTCGGCGACTTTACCGCGGAATATCCCGGTTACTGCATCGAGCAGCTGCGGCAGGAGTACCCCGGCGAGTTCTTTACCTTCCTGCTGGGGCCTGCGGGCGACATCAGTCCCCATTTTGTGCGGAAAGACCGCTCGTATGAAGAAATGATCCGTCTGGCCGAACTGCTGCGGCAGGAGTTTGATGCCCAGCTCAAGGCCCAGCGCCCGGAAGCACGGAAACTGGTGCATCTGCGCTTTGAGCATACCACATTTCCCAAAGAGCTGGTGCCCGTGGAGCGCAGCCGGATGGAAATTCCCGCCCGGCTCAACGCCGATGAGCAGAAGGTGCTGGCCCGTCTGGACGGCATTGCCCCGCAGCATCCCCGCCGGGAGCTGCGCCCCTTTGAGCGGGTGGACGAATACCATGTTTCCCACCTGATCATCTCGGAGGAGTATTCCATCATTTTTGAGCCGTTTGAGCTGTACAGCGAATATTACGGTGCAGTCAACAAGAGCCGCTGCTCCATTGCCACCATCTCCAACGGGTTTGAACACTACCTGACCGGCTGGTATCTCCGCCGTTTGTCCATCCACGGGTCGCTGAACGGCTTTTCGGACCGGATGCGCAGGCAGCTCTGGGAAATCCTGGGCCGCTGGAGCTGCCAGGAACCACTTTTACAGGAGGACCATGAAGCATGAAAATTCTGATCATCAGCCACGGAGACTTTGCTGCCGGAATGTGCAGCACCCTCCGAACCTTTTTTGGGGCGGACAATGTTTACTCCGCCTGCGTTACCCCGGAGGGCGGCACCGGTGATATGATGGAGGCTGCCCGGCGTTACCTGGAGGAATGGGGCGAAGAGCAGGTGGTGATCTGCTCGGATCTGAAATGCGGCAGTGCAAATCAGACGGCGTATCCACTGATCGCCCGCCCCAATACATTTTTGGTTGCCGGGGTGAACCTGAGCGTGCTGCTGCAGCTGCAGATGGAGGACCATGTGACCGCCGAAAGCCTGCAGGAGATCCTGGACAATGCACGGGAAGACCTGGTTCTGATGAACACCCTTGTGCTGGATGCCGACTGCGAAGAGGACGAGTAAAAAATGCGGAATGCCCGCTTGCCTGAGAACGTCTCAGGCGAGCGGGCAGTTTTTCGGTACGGTCCATGGCTGCTTGCAGCCGTGCAGCTGCAGAGCCGGAACGTGATTTACGTTGTAGTGGCTGCAGTGCCCGGTTCCGGGTCTGCCGGGTCATAGCCTGCCATCACCAGCACATCGTCCTGCCCATCCACAGTCGTCAATACTAGTCCGGTCTTATCTTTGCAAAAAAGAAAAAGCTGCTTCCGCTTCCGCCATCGTTCACACGATGCCGGGCAGCAGCTTGTGCAGCAGCTCTGCCCGCTTTGCCTTTTCAGAGGGGCGGGTCTGATTGAACTCCGCATAAAGCTCCTCTGCTTTTTCGCGCTCGGTGCATAGTTCCGGGCCAAAATTGGCATCGTACCACAGGCCGGCTTCCCATTTTTCGCGTTCAGTCATTGCTTGTTTCTCCTTACAGGGTGTCCCCGCTGGGCAGCTGGTTCCACAGGCGGTAATACACGCCCTGGTGTTCCAGCAGCTGGGCATGGGTGCCTTCTTCCACAATGCCCTCCTCGCCCAGCACCAGGATGCGGTCGTAATCTTTGATGGTGGTCAGGCGGTGGGCAATGGTCAGGGTGGTGCGTCCATGGGCCAGTTTTTCCAGGCTCTGGCCCACCAGGATCTCGCTCTCGTTGTCCAGGGCGCTGGTGGCTTCGTCCAGAATGAGGATGGGCGGGTTCTTCAGAAATACCCGGGCAATGGCAATGCGCTGCTTCTGGCCGCCGGAAAGCTTCACGCCGCGCTCACCCACGTAGGTGTCAAAGCCGTCTTTCAGGGCAAGGATGAATTTTTCGGCACCGGCCAGGCGGGCGGCTTCCAGAATTTCGTCCCGGGTGGCACCGGGCTTACCGTAGGCAATGTTCTGGGCCACCGTGCCGCTGAACAGGTACACGTCCTGCTGCACGATGCCAATGTCATCGCGCAGGCTCTTGAGGGTGACATGGCGGATGTCCTGCCCGTCAATGAGGATGCGGCCGCTGGTCACCTCGTAAAAGCGGGGGATCAGGTTGCACAGGGTGGTCTTGCCGCCGCCGGAGGCACCCACCAGCGCCAGCCGCTCTCCGGCGCGGATGTTCAGGCTGACGTTGTGCAGCACCTTGTTGTGGTCGTCCGGGTACTCAAAGCTGACATTTTCAAACCGGATCTCGCCGGGGCCGGGCTGCAGAGGCACGGCGTCCGGGGCGTCCTGGATGGTCACCGGGGTGTCCATGATCTCGGCAAAGCGCTCGATGCCGGTCATGCCGCGCTGGAACTGCTCCGCAAATTCCACAATGCGGCGGATGGTGGCGATGAGGGTGGTGACGTAGAGCATATACGCCACCATGTCACCGGCGGTAATTTTACCGTACACCAGCGACAGGCCGCCCGCCAGGATCACCACCAAATACATCAGGCCGTCAAACAGGCGGGTGGAGGTGTTGAAGGCACCCATGGCGTAGTAGCCAAGGGTCTTGATCTGCTCAAAATCCTGGTTGCCCTTGGCGAACTTTTCCCGCTCCTGGCCCTCGGCGGCAAAGGCCTTGACCACACCCTGCCCCAGCAGGCTGTCCTCGATGGTGGAGTTCAGCTCGCCGATCTGAACGCGCTGCTGACGGAACCGCGCCCGCAGACGGCCGTTCAGGTACACCGACACAATGCCCATCAGGGGCACACAGGCAAACACTGCCAAGGTCAGCGGGATGCTGGCGCGGCACAAAATGACAAAGGACGCCGCGATCTTGATGCCCGCAATGAAAAACTCCTCCGGGCAGTGGTGGGCGAACTCGGTCACATCGAACAGGTCGTTGGTGATGCGGCCCATGATGGTGCCCACCTTGGTGTTGTTGTAGTAGGTGTGGTCCAGCCGCAGCAGGTGGTCAAAGGCATCGCGGCGCATATCGGTTTCAATGTGCACGCCCATGATGTGGCCGATGCTGGACATATAGTAGCTGGCTGCGCCGTCGATGACACGCAGCACAAAGTAGAGCGCCGCCAGCCGCAGCACGATGCCCGCCGTCAGGGTGATGCCCACCCCCATGGCGGAGTTGGTAATGGTGCTCATGATCTTGGGCAGCACGATGTCGCACAAAGTGGTAAGGGCTGCACAGAACAGGTCCAGAAACAGGGTCTTTTTGTACTTGGCCAGGTAAGGCAGAAAGCGCCGGATCAGCGCACCGCTGCTTGCATGGTGCGCCCCGGGGTCGTTGGTCTTATTTTTCGGCATGGTTCCTCCGTTTTGTTGATTTTTGTTTTTCAATAGAGCCGCTAAGTCCGCGCCCTCATCAGTCACCTGCGGTGACAGCTTCCCCCGACCGGGGAAAGCCTTTTAGTACGGCAAACTTTACGGCTTGACCGGAAACTTTGTCACCGCCGCTGAAGCCTTCACCCCTTGGGGACAGATTTCCCCCGGCCGGGGGAAAATGTCGCACAGCGACAAAAGGGGGAAAGGTGGCGTGTAGCGCCGGATGAGAGGTAATTTCCCGCAAGCTGCCGCTTGCCTGCCCCTCATCGGTTGCTATTTATTTTTTACTATAATCCCGCTCGCCGTAAATGGCGGTGCCGATGCGCACCAGGGTGGCACCTTCGCGGATGGCGTTTTCAAAGTCGCCGCTCATGCCCATGGAAAGGGTCTCCATGGCCACGTTCTGATAGCCGCGCTCTCCGGCCTGCACAAACAGCTTGTACACCTGGGCCAGATACCGGCGGTTCTGGGCGTCATCATCGTTCACGGGTGGAATGGCCATCAGGCCTTTGACCCGGATGTGCTCCTGGGCAGCGGCGGCATCCAGCAGGGGCCACAGAGCCTCCGGTGCTGCGCCGGTTTTGCTCTCTTCCCCGCCGATGTTCACTTCCAGCAGGATGTCCTGCACGATGCCGGCCCTGGCGGCTTCCTTCTCGATGGCCAGCAGCAGATGCTCGCTGTCCACGCTCTGGATCAGGCTGGCGCGGCCCAGCACCTTTTTGATCTTGTTGGTCTGCAGGTGGCCGATGAAGTGGCTGGGCTTGCCGCAGTAGGCTCCGGCATCGTAGTTTGCGCACAGCTCCTGCACATGGTTCTCGCCGAACACGTCAATGGGCAGGGCTGCACTGGCGGCCACGGTGGCGGCGGTGCGGGTCTTGCAGGCGGCGCACAGCTGTACGGCGGTCGGGTCGCGGCCCGCTTCCCGGGCGGCAGCGGCCATCTTTTCGCGGAGCTCGGCCACGGCTGCCTTCATCTGTTCCAACGTCTTTTCTGCCATAGGTCGTCAGTCCTCCTCGGTATACTTGGCGCGCTCGCCGCCGATCAGCTTCGGGCGGGTGCGGGCGCACAAAATGTTGGCTTCGCCGATCTTGTTCAGGGTCAGGCGCACCGGCACGGCCACCCGTTTGAGGTGCATCCCGATGAGGGTGCCGCCAATGTCGATGCCTGCATGGGCGCGGATCTCTTCCACGGCAATGGGGTCCTGGAAATTCTTCCAGCAGGTGGTGGCCCAGCTGCCGCCGGCATGGGGGCGGGGCACTACGCACACTTCCTCCCAGCCGTACTTTTCGGCGGCTTCCCGTTCGAGGATAATGGCACGGTTCAGGTGCTCACAGCACTGGGCCGCCAGCCAGATGCCCTGCCCGGCCAGCACCGGGGCAATGCCCGCATACACGGCCTGGGCGGCTTCCAGGCTGGAATCCTTGCCGATGCGGCCGCCCACGATCTCGCTGGAAGAGCAGCCCACCACAAACACATCGCCTTTTTTCAGCTTTGCCTGGGCCAGCAGTTCGGTCACAGCCTGCCGGGCCTCGGCCTCGATCTGTTTTTTGAATGCTTCGGTCATTTCAAAACACTCCTTTTATACACGGGCAGACAGCAGCACTGCGCTGTCTGCCGCACCAAAATACACTTTGCTGCCCACCGGGCACAACGCGGTGCAGCTGCCAAGACGCCTGCCGCCCGTAAGGGTGCGCTGCCATTGGCCGGTCTGCAGGCTCACCGCTTCCGCGCAGGGGGCGTCCGCCGCCAGGCCGAACAGCTTTTCCTGCATGGACTGCCCCACCCGCAGTGCAATGCCGCGCAGGAAGGTGCTGCCTGCGTTCCGTTCCAGCCAGCGGCTGTACCCCCAGCGGTAACTGACGTACAGGGTGCCGTCTGTGTCCAGGGCCAGCGCGCCGGGGTAGCCGGGCAGGCCGGAGACGAAGCTCTGGCAGTTTTTGCCGCCTGCCGTCACTTCCCGGGCGGCGGCATCCACGCTCCACACACAGCGGCTGCCCAGATCCGAGACGTACAGGGTGCTGCCGTCCGCCGAGAGTGCCAGGCCGGAAGCCCCGGCCACACCGCCCAGCACCCGCTGTACCGAGTGGTCTGCCGGGTCGTACACGTACACCCAGCCGGTGCCGGTGTGGGCCAGCAGCTCGGTGCGCAGGGCACTTTCCAGTCCGGCGGCGGCGCTGGCATCGGCTGCCACGGCAAAGTAGATCTTGCCGTCCGGGCCGGCTTCCACGGCTGAGATCGCGCCCAGGGCTGCCCCGTCCATCTGGGTGACCACCTGTTCCACGGCGGTGCCCCAGCTGTCGTGGGCGGCGCGGCACAGGCTGCCGCCAGCGGGCGTGAGCACGGCAAGCCACAGGTCGCCATTGCTGTCAAAGGCAAAGCTGGTCAGCTCGCCGTCCACGCTCAGAATGGCCGCATCGTGGCCGCCATCGGTGCGCACCAGGTCGCTTGTGCGCTTTTTCAGGGCGGCGCCGTTCCAGGCTGCCGCATACACAAAGCCGTCCTGTGCGCGGATGCAGTCCACGCCCTGGTATTCGCCCAGATCCCAGGCGTCCCTGCTGTCGGCGGAAAGCGCCGTCTGCACGGCACTGGTGCTCTGCCGGAGGTCCGGTGCCCGGTAGGCCTGGGGCGGGGTGTCGATGGGCCGAAACACCAGCGCATACACCAGTGCCAGCAGGATGCACACCCCGAACACGGTGCTGGCCGTGCGGAACCGCTTGAGCAGGGCGTCCCGCTCGGCAGCGGCCTGGGCTGCGTACTCCGCCCGGAGGCGTGCAGCCCGGGCATTGGCGCGGTTGGCGCGCCGCACCCAGCGGTCCACAAACAGAGCCACCTGCGGCCCCACCGTGAGAGACGCAATGGCCAGAATGAGCAAAAATTCAACCAGTCCGATCCGCATGGAAATTGTTTCCTTTTCCGTTCAAAACTTGTGGGGCAGGCGGGGCCTGCCCTTATCGCTTCAGTATAACATTCCCGGCCGGGCAGTGCAAGAGCAGCGGCCCGCTGCAGCAAAATACGCCTGTGCAGGCCGGGGGTTCTGTGGTATACTGAGGGTGTGTGGGGGCATTTTCCAAATGCTTCACGCAAACTTCACCAAAATTTCCAATTCTTTGCGTAAGATAAGCTTATATTCCAATGATACACTATGGATGTTGATCCATTTACCCTGAGAGGAGTCTGTTTTATGGCCAAGATCCTGATCGTTGACGATGAACCTCGGATCCGTGAGCTGATCCAGGAACACCTGAAGTATGCCGGTTACGTCTGCGAAGAAGCCGGGGACGGCTCGGCCGCGCTTTCGCTGCTGTCCGGCGGCGGCTTTGACCTGGTGATCCTTGATCTGATGATGCCCTTTATGGACGGCATGACCTGCCTGCGGGAGATGCGTGCCCGCCACATCAATACCCCGGTGATCATCCTGACCGCCCGCGGCGAGGAGTATGACAAGCTGGCCGGCCTGGAAGGCGGCGCGGACGACTATGTGGTCAAGCCTTTCTCCCCCCGGGAGCTGGTGGCCCGGGTGCGGGCCGTGCTCAACCGCACCATGCCGCATCCGGGAGCTTCTGCCGGGACCATGACCTTTGGCGAGCTGACCATCGACACGGCCAGCCACACCGTGCGGGTGTCCGGCGAGGATGTTGCCCTGACCCCCAAGGAATTTGACCTGCTGGTGTTTCTGGCTTCCAACAAGGGCATTGCCCTCAGCCGCGAAAAGATCCTGCAGAAGGTGTGGAACTACGACTACTTTGGCGAGGACCGCACCGTGGACACCCACGTCAAGATGCTGCGGGGCCACCTGGGCAAGTGCCGGGGCTACATTGCCACCGTGTGGGGCATCGGCTACAAGTTTGACCCGGATGCCAACCGGTAAGCGGAGGAAGTGCGGTTTATGCGGCAAACCCAAAAAACACGCCATCTGCCGGGCATCCGCGGGCAGCTGATGTGCTTTCTGTGCTCGATCTGCCTGCTCCTGCTGGGGCTGTTCTGGTTTTTATCCACCCAGCTGCTGGAGCCGCTGTACACCAAGCACATTGAAAAGCAACTCACCAGCCAGGCCGAGACCATTGTTTCGCAGCTGGACACGGCGCTGGAAAACGGCGAGGTGCTGTCCAGCTGGTCCTTCGGGCGGCTGTACGTCAACACCGGCTTTTTTGAAAAGCTGGCCATGCAGCTGTACTCCGGCGGCACCCTGAGCAGCTTCTGCGTGGATATTTCGGATTCCACGCTGAAGCAGATTTACAAAATTGAAAACCAGTCCTACTGCAACCTGCACGAGACCTATCTTTCGGATTCGGCCACCAACCAGGTGGTGAACACCGCCATTGCCATGCGCCGCAAGTGCCGCACCACCGGCAGCTTTGTGCAGACGCTGAACCCGCCGCGGCTGTCCGGCTCGGCCCAGCTGCTGGCGGGGCGCACCACGGCAGACGGCAGCTATACCATTCTGGTCACCACCAGCCTGGTGCATGTGTCGGAAGCCGGCAAGGTGCTCAGCACCCTGCTGCCGCTGGCGGCGGCGCTGATCTTTGTGTTTGCGCTGTCGGCGGCGTGGCTGTTCAGTGAGTGGTTCACAAAGCCGCTGCGCCAGCTCTCCCGGGCGGCACGGCAGATGGCGCAGGGCAACTACGCCGTGTATGTGGACAGCCGCCGTGCCGATGAACTGGGCACCCTGGCGGAGGACTTCAACCACATGGCCGCTGAGGTGCAGCGTGCCGCCCAGATGCAGCGCGACCTGCTGGCTAATGTCTCCCACGACCTGCGCACTCCGCTGACCCTCATCAAGGGCTATGCCGAAACCGTGCGCGACCTGACCGGAGACGACAAGGCCCACCGCGATGAGCAGATGAACATCATTGTGGATGAAGCCGACCGCCTGACGGCGCTGGTGTCCAGCGTGATGGAACTGAGCAAGGTGACCAGCGGCGCGGACAAATGCGAGCGGGTGCACTTTGATATGGGCCAGCTGTGCGATGAGGTGAGCGAGCGGTACGAGGCCATCTGTGCCCAAAACGGCTGGCAGCTGCAGCTGGAACTGCCGGACGAGGAACTGCCGGTGTATGCAGACCCGGACATGATGCAGCGCGCCCTGCACAACCTGCTGGGCAACGCCATGCATCACATCGGCCCGGACGGCATCTTTGTGCTGCGGGTATCCCGCTGCACCGAGGGCGTGCGGGTGGAAGTGGAGGACCACGGCCCCGGCATTGCCGCCGAGGACCTGCCCTACATCTTTGACCGGTACTACCGCTCCCGCTCAGATGCGGGTAAGCAGGGCACCGGCCTGGGACTTTCCATCACCAAGGCCATCTTCCAGCAGCACGGCTTTCGCTTCGGGGTGCAGAGCACCGTGGGCAAGGGCACCATTTTCTGGTTCATTATGAACGACCTGCCCGCCAGCGAAATGCTGCCGCTGGACTGAGCACGACCCGCAAAACGCTGCAGAGAGGGTGGACCGATGAGCGAATTTTCCCATTTGAAAAACAAGCTGCTGGCCGAACAGGTGGAGGACCAGCTGTACCATTACATCCTGGATACCCCGCTGGAACCCGGGGCCAAGCTGCCCAACGAGTTTGAGCTGGGCGAAAAGTTCGGCGTGGGGCGCAGCACCATCCGCGAGGCGGTAAAGCTGCTGTCCAGCAAGGGCATCGTAGAGGTGCGGCGCGGTTCCGGCACCTATGTGGTCACCACGGCCAAGGGCCTTTCGGACCCGCTGAACCTGCGCAGCGTGCAGGACAAGAACGCGCTGGCGCTGGATCTGGTGAACGTGCGCCTGCTGCTGGAGCCGGGCATTGCCGAGATGGCAGCGCTGAACGCTTCCGATGAGGACATTGAGCGCATCCGCCGCCTGTGCGACCGGGTGGAGAGCAAGATCTACCACGGGGACCTGTACATTGAGGATGACATTGCCTTTCACACCTGCATTGCCGAGAGCAGCAAGAACATGGTGGTGGAACAGCTGATCCCCATCATTGACACGGCGGTGATGATGTTTGTGAACGTCACCCACAAAAAGCTGATCGAGGAAACGGTGCAGACCCACCGCATGATCACCGAAGCCATTGCGCACCACGACCCCATCGGGGCGCGGTCGGCCATGGTGATGCACCTCAACTTCAACCGCACCTATATCAAAAAACTTTACGATGGAGAACCGGTGAAGGAATGACCGCCGGAACCATCAGACAAAAGCCGCTGCACGGTGTTTTCTGTGCGGCGGTTTTTTGCGCCTGCGGCACGCAGGGCCGCTTTCTTTGCCGGAACTTTGCTGCCGCAAAAAGTTGTCTGACAACTTTTTGCGACAAACAAATAAAAAACGTGAGAGAACGCTCCGTTTTGTTTGATGTATCCAAGATTTTTGAAAGAAGTAATCAAAAATCTGGGGTGAATTTTAGCATATAGTAGGTTCTGCCTGGAACAACTTGCAAAAGGAACCTTGCTGAATTACAATGAATACGTAAGATGTCCGACAGAAAAAGGACGGAATGCAAAGCGTAAAAAGAGAGCATTGGAGGTTTTTTGTATGGAACTTCGTTCACAGAACGTCCGCACATTAGCACCCGAAAACGACCCGCTGAAGATGGGTATGGGCTGGAAGGTCGAGGACCTTTCCAAGCCCCAGATCATGGTGGAGAGCACCTTCGGCGACAGCCACCCCGGCAGCGCCCATCTGGATCAGTTCGTCAAGGAGGCTGTGCAGGCCGTCAACGACAACGGCGGCAAGGCTGCCCGCTATTTTGCCACCGATATGTGCGATGGCATCGCACAGGGTCATGACGGCATCAACTACTCGCTGCCCCACCGGGATGCCATTGTGAACCTGGTGGAAGCACAGGCCAACGCCAGCGTATACGATGGCGGCGTGTTCATCGCCAGCTGCGACAAGTCCATGCCCGCCATGCTGATGAGCATCGGCCGCCTGAAGGACATGAGCGCCATCGTGGTCACCGGCGGCGTCATGGAAGCCCACACCCTGCCGAAAGAATATGTGGTCAACGACCCCGCCTGCGCCATCAACGAGCTGCTGACCCTGGAGCAGATCGGCAAGTTTGACGCATGGGAAAAGACCGGCGTCATCCCCAACAGCCAGCTGGACTACTACAAGCACAACGCCTGCCCCAGCTGCGGTGCCTGCTCCTTCATGGGCACCGCCTCCACCATGCAGATCATGGCCGAGGCACTGGGTCTGATGCTGCCGGGCACCGCTCTGATGCCCGCCACCGCCCCGGAACTGAAGCAGGCCGCCTACGATGCCGGTAAGCAGCTGATGGAGCTGGTCAGGAAGGGCATCACCGCCAAGGACATCGTGACCAAGAAGAGCTTTGAGAACGCCATCATGGTGCACGCTGCCATTTCCGGCTCTACCAACGCCACCATGCACCTGCCCGCCATCGCCCACGAGTTCGGCATTGAGATCGATGCCGACACCTTTGACCGGATGCACCGCGGCGCACACTATCTGCTGAACATCCGTCCCTCCGGCGACTGGCCCGCACAGTACTTCTACTATGCAGGCGGCGTGCCCCGCGTGATGGAAGAGATCAAGTCCATGCTGCATCTGGACGTGATGACCGTCACTGGCAAGACCCTGGGCGAGAATCTGGAAGAGCTGAAGAAGAACGGCTTCTATGAGCACTGCGATGCCATTCTGGCCGAAAAGACCGCCGGCTTTGCCCGCCCGGTCAGCCGCGAGGACATCATCCACAGC